>NZ_JBFBMP010000002.1:0-270030 GCF_040687125.1 Microbacterium sp. NPDC076911
TTGGCATTTGACAAGTGCACGCTGTTGAGTTCTCAAGGATCGGACGCACCTCCCACTCAGCTTCACAGCCTCGCCAGAAGGGCAACTTCACAATCTTATCCCCTTCGTTCCGTCTGTCAAATCGACGCGCCGAGCAAAACTCAGCAGGAATCGACGACCGCGGTCCACGAAGGGAAGACCACCATCCTAAACACAAAACCACCGAAGTGAAAGAGTAAAAGGAAGGAGGTTTGTTCTCCGCTTGAGGGGGCTGAGGCTCTGGGCCTCTGCTCTTCCCTGTGGGGCGAACAAGTAATAACTTACGCGGGGATTCAGCATCCGGCAAATCACCACCTCCCCCCGGGCGTGTCGCGCCCAGATTCCGCGGAAACTCGTGGTTCTCAGCCTGCTGTCTTTGATTCACGTGCCCGATTGCCCTGCCACGACTGAACCAAGATCGCGAGCACGAGTGTGCCCACTCCCCAGATTGCGCACGCAGGAGGAAGCACTCGATAGGCAAGATGCGCCACGGTGAAGTCCGTCGTGAGCGGACCCCACTGGTGCAACCCGGCGATCCACGCGATGAGCAAGATAGCGGGAAGCGAAAGCCACCATGTCCACCGCACCCACGAAGACATCAATGCAGGTGTGGGCGATACATCGGCGCGACGCAACCAGAGCAGCATCCAGATCGCGATGATTGCCAGACCCACCGCGCTCGAACCGTGCTGCAACCACTTGTAGCCGAGAAGTGGCCCCCACTGCTGGTCTAGAGCAGGAATCGCATTGACCCCGACGCGGCCTTCGTGCGTGAACAGGTCCCAGACAACGTGTGACAGCACACCAAGGCCCAAGGAAAAAGCGAGCATGAGCAGACCCACGCCGCGAACGCGCTGCCGGCCGTTTTGCACCGTCACGAAGAATGTCTCTCGAAAACCTGCTGCTGCGCCCGAATCCCACTCCGCGGGAAGTCTCACTGCCAGCCATCGCGGTGACAGATTGCGCGTCGCGGGACGCAATATGCAGCGCCACACCAGAAGCAACACAAGCGCAAGCATCATCGTCGCCGGCAGCCACGGCAAATCGTGAGTTCTGCCGTAATCAAGCGGGAGGCCCCGCACGAACAACGGCATATCCGGCGTCATCGAGCCGATAGCGATAGCCGCAGGCACCAGCTGCGTGCGCACAAAAGGCAACGCAACCACTGCGTGACTCGGCGTGAATGGCATGGTTAGCGGTCAGTACCGGGTGTCATCGCGCGATAAACACACCAGCAAGCGTCTTCTTACCGCGACGCAGCACAGATACTCCCCCGGGAAGTGACCCCGTGACAACGACCGACTCATCGGTGACCTTTACTCCGTCGAGCGAAACTCCACCCTGGCTGACTGCGCGCCGGCCTTCCGAAATGCTCGCGACGAGTCCGGTATCAACCAGCGCTTGCAGAATGCCTGTGTCTACGGGAATCGTGGCGTTTGGCAGTTCTTCAAGAGCGGTCTGCAACGTGGCCGCATCGAGAGCAGCGAGATCACCTTGACCGAAGAGAGCGTCAGATGCCGCGATGGCCGCCGAGGTTGCCTCCAGACCGTGCACGAAGGCCGTCACTTCCAGCGCCAATCGCTTTTGAGCGGCGCGACGAAATGGCTCGCTCGCGACGAGCTGTTCGTACTCTTCGATCTCGGCCCGCGTGAGGAAGGTGAAAACTTTCAGCCTCGAGATCACGTCAGCGTCGTCGGTGTTCAGCCAGAACTGGTACATCCGGTATGGACTGCACATCCCAGCATCCAGCCAAATGGCATTGCCCTCGCTCTTGCCGAACTTGGTGCCATCACTGTTGGTGATCAGCGGCGTGCCAATAGCGTGCGCAGAGGCACCTTCAACGCGATGAATGAGATCGGTGCCGCTGGTTAGGTTGCCCCACTGGTCGCTTCCGCCGGTCTGCATCACGCAGTCGTACTGACGGTAGAGCTCGAGAAAATCGAGACCCTGCAGAATCTGGTAGCTGAACTCGGTATAGCTGATACCCGCTTCAGAGTTGAGGCGAGCAGCGACGGCGTCTTTCTTGAGCATGGTGCCGACGCGGTAGTGCTTGCCGATCTCGCGCAGAAAATCGATGGCACTCATCGGCGCTGTCCAGTCGAGGTTGTTGACCATTCGGGCGGCATTGTCGCCCTCGAAACTGAGAAAGCGTTCAACCTGTGCGCGCAGGTCACCTACCCACTTCGCCACGGTCTCGGGAGTGTTGAGCGTCCGCTCCGCCGAGGGCCGCGGGTCACCGACGAGACCTGTCGATCCGCCAACCAGGCCGAGTGGCTTGTGGCCGGCTAGTTGAAGCCGGCGCAGTAGGAGTAGCTGCACAAGGTTTCCCAGGTGCAGGCTCGGCGCCGTCGGGTCAAAACCGCAGTAATACGTGATCGGATCCCCCGCCAGCAGCGCGCGTAGCGACTCTTGGTCAGTGGATACGTGCACGAGACCACGCCATACGATCTCGTCCCAGACGTTCTCGAATGATGAATCGTTGGCGGGCACAGTCGTGCTCAGCGGGGCATTTGACACGCCTGCCAGGTTATCAGCGAGTGGATGCTGCCACCGCCGTGGCTAGACGAGGGCGATACCGCTTCCCCACCACACCAACCCAGCGCACGCGAGCGCAATAACCCAGCTGACGAGGCTACCTACGAGAAAATACTCGGCGCGGCCGCCAGTATCGGTGTCGCGCGAGATCTCAGGAAACCGCACGATTCCCTTTGCCGCGAGCACCGCCGCCAGCAACGTGTACGCGCCAGCCAGCGTCAGTGCGAAAACGAGAATCCTCTCGAGCGGACCGATGAGTCGTCCGCCTTTCAAGGTCGGCGTCGCGCCTGAGGGCGCAACGGTGTGAGTTTCGACGGATACCGCATTCTCGCTGCGCAGGGCGGTGCGCACGATGACATTGCTCGATTCAAGCAAAAACACCCCCACTCCGGCGATCAGCAACGCGAGGTCAACACCGACGCCTTCGAACGCGCCGCTTGCGATAAAGAGATCCGCGAAGTAGCCGACACCGCTCCGAGGTGCGAATGCGGCGATTGCGGTCGTGCACAGCACTGCGAGAGCAGCAACAGGCCAGAAGCCACTGCGACTGGTGCCGTCAGCAGGCATCGTCAACAGCCACAACGCGGCGGCCGAGATCGCGATAAATGCGGCTACTCCGCCATCCACACCGGCGCCGAGCACGATCGTCAAGAGCGCGAGCAGGGCGTAGCCGATCCAACGCCTCTTGACTGATACGAACCGGCGCACTAAATCGGCGGTGCCCACCGCGAGCAACGATAGTGCGGCGAAGATCACGACACTGATCCAGACAGAGCGAAGAAGCCCTCGACGACTGCGGCCGAACCCGCTGCGGCGAGCGCTTGCGAGACCGCGGGTTGAGAGATGCCTTCAGCGCGTGCAAGGTCGCTCTGCTTCGAATTGATGCATCGACCGTAGGTCAAGCGTCGGGCACGCGCGCTCATTGCCGAGACGATTTCGTCGCGGCTGAGCAGATAGGCGTTCGCCATCGATGTCGAGGAGTGCACTCCTTCATGTTGACCCTGGGCTGCGACAATCCAGGCGCGCGCGGTCGGCGCGGTGCGCTGTTCGAGAGCGTGAACCTTGTTGATCGCCTCACGCGCCGCCCACCAGCCTGGACCATCGGGGAGTGCACCCGTCGTGGATGCGATGGTGCCTACCTCGCCAATGCCGATTCCGAAACGACAACGGATCGACTCAGGAAGAGCAAGCTGCAACAGCAGGATGCTGCAAAGTGACGTTTCTATCGTGGGGAACAGCGCTTGCAACTCATCCCCCACTGTGGGGCGCAACGGTTGCATGGCAACCGGGTAGTCATGCTCGACCTGAGCGATTGCGTCTTCGAGCGCGCGCTGCGCGTCCGCACGATCGGCAAGGCGCCGCGAGCCCACGATGTCTGCGATCACAGCGATGGTCATACTGTCAGCGTACTCCTTATATTCCTACAATATAAGGCTTTCTCTTATTTAATAGAGTTATAGGCCGAGCGAGTGTGCTGCACTTTGCGCCCGCTCCACGAGCTCATGGCGCTGCTCGGCTACCCGCACCGGTGCGGTGCCACCGACCCCCGTTCGACTGGCCACCGATCCTTCGATCGTGAGCACTTCTCGCACCGCGGGCGTCAAGTGAGACGAAACCTCGGCCAGCTGCTCATCGGTGACCTCGTGGAGTTCAAGGTCGTTCTCTTCGCACACTCGCACCAAGTGTCCTGAGATCTCATGTGCATCGCGGAAGGGAACGCCCTGCTTCACGAGCCATTCGGCCACATCCGTTGCAAGCGAGAACCCTTGCGGCGCTAACTCAGCCATGCGTTCGGTATTGAAGCGCAGCGTCGCCACCATCCCCGCAAAGGCGGGCAGCACCGTTTCAAGAGTGCGGACTGAGTCGAAAACCGGCTCTTTGTCTTCTTGCAGATCACGGTTGTAGGCGAGCGGCAGCGCTTTGAGCGTCGCGAGCAGGCCGGTGAGGTTGCCAATCAGACGGCCTGCCTTGCCTCGTGCCAGCTCAGCGATGTCTGGGTTCTTCTTTTGCGGCATGATGCTTGAGCCGGTGGAATAGCCGTCGTCGAGCGTGACAAAATCGAACTCACGCGTGTTCCACAGGATGATCTCTTCCGAAAAGCGGGAAAGGTCGATACCGATCATCGCGGTGATGAAGGCGAACTCAGCCACCACGTCGCGTGCCGCCGTGCCATCGAGAGAGTTCTCAGAGGGGCGGGCAAGTCCTAGCTCAGATGCGACGAGTTGCGGGTCAAGCCCCAGCGTCGATCCGGCGAGCGCACCACCGCCATACGGTGACACGCTGGCGCGCGCTGACCAGTCGACAAGCCGCTCAAGGTTTCGCACGAGAGGCCACGCGTGGGCCTGCAGATGATGGGCCAATAGCACCGGCTGCGCGTGCTGCAGGTGCGTGCGGCCGGGCATGATCGCTTCGGCGTGCGCCTCGGCCTGAGCGACAAGCGCATCGATGAGACGCAGAACCTCCCGCGCGATCGAGCGAGAATGGTCGATCAGATACAGCCGCACCAGGGTCGCGATCTGGTCGTTCCGGCTGCGGCCAGCACGAAGCTTCCCGCCCACATCTGCACCGACGACGCCAATGAGCGCCTGCTCGAGTGCACCGTGCACGTCTTCATCGGCCGGTGTGGGCATCAGCGAACCATCGGTGATGCCGGCGGCGAGAGCATCGAGGCCGTCGTGCATCGTGCGCTCTTCATCTTCGGTCAAATACCCCGCCGATGCCAGCGCCTTGGCGTGGGCGTGAGAACCCGCGATGTCGTAGAGCGCCAGATCCCAGTCGAAATGCGTCGAACGGCTCAGCTCGGCCAGTTCAGGCGACGGCCCCGTCGCGAAACGGGCGCCCCATAGCGCGCCCTCGTTTGTACCGTCACCCTTGTTGTCACTCACATGCCCAGCCTACGGGAGCACGCCCGTGGTGACCGCCCCGCTCACGTCTCAGTGGCTGCGCGCCGACTCGTGCGACGGCGTGGGAACGGCAACTTTAGCCAAGCGGTCGAGCGCCCATTCCAGCGGGCCACGGCCAATCAACAGAGCCCATGCCGTGCATCCCACGATCGTGCAGAGAGTGAGCGGCCAGAACGGCTCGAGTTCGCGGAACGCCGCCAGATTGCCGGGGCTGCCCAACAGCACGGTCGCTACGATCGCCCAGGCGACGATCTGCACGGTGTACGCCGTGAGCGGCATCGCTCCGAGCGCACGCAGCGGCAACACCACCCACGTGAGAATGGTGCGAGAGGCGAGCAGGCACAGCGCGATCACGAACATCGCGAAGCCGCCCGAGCCCCATACCTCTAAGAGGCCGGTCGAATGCGCCTCACCTGTCCACAACGCTTGCCAAAACGATGTCGGCAGACCACGTGCGCCTGAAACGGCATCAAGCGCCGCAGCCGCGGTGGCCAACGCCGCGCCCATCACCAGCATCCACCCTTGGACTTTCAATCGCGTGATGCCCGCGCGCGCCACGGCCATACCTGCCGCAACGAACGCGATCCACGTAGTAAACGGATAGTGCCAACCGATAGCCAGCGAAACATCGTTTCCGATGGAGGTCGTCCATATCGGCAAAGCATCCAGCACAACCTGAACGAACGGCATCACCGCAGCCAACACGAGTGCGACGATCAGAAGCGATCGCGCGCCGAGCGGAACAAGCATGGTCGCAAGCAAAAAAAGAAGCGCGTACGCCGGAAGGATCACATAGACCGGCACTCCCGTGAAGATCAGCGCCAAGCCAAGGAGCCAGAGCGCGAAGGCTCGGGTACAGAGCCGCAGCTGCGCCCGATGGCGAGCCTCTCCAACGAGCGGCACGCGCGCACCGGATACCAGCGCGATCGATACACCAGCGAGCGTCGCAAACAGAATCGACGAACGCCCTTCGACGACGGCGATCCACGTGGTCGGGTCGGTCAGGGCAAGGGGTTCACGAATCCACAGCAAGTGGGCCGCCAGCATGCCGAGAATTGCCAACCCGCGTGCCAGGTCGACGCCGGCAATTCGGCTCGGACCGTTGAGCCGCATCCATCGACTCTCGAGCCACCCATCCCGGGGGATCACTTCTGGCGTAGCAGCCAAACGAGCAGTGCCTTCTGTGCGTGCAAACGGTTCTCTGCTTCGTCCCAGACGACACTCTGGGGACCATCGATGACTTCGGCATCGACCTCGTATCCGCGATCAGCGGGGAGACAGTGGATGAAGATGGCGTCGTCTTTAGCCATCGTCATCGTTTCCGCCGTTACCTTGTAGGCGCCTAGGTCACGAAGTCGCGAGAGCTTCTCTTCTTCTTTGCCCATCGATACCCAGGTATCGGTCACGATGACGTCAGCGCCCGCGGCCGCTTCATTCGCATCGGTGTAAAGAGCCACCGAGCCGCCAGTCGTAGCCGCGAGACGGTCGGCATCAGCAATGACGTCGGCACGAGGAGAGTACGCCTCCGGAGACGTGACACGCACATGCATTCCCGCGGTGACGCAAGCCAAAATGTACGAGTGCGCCATATTAGATTTGCCGTCACCGAAGAAAGTGAGCGTAAGGCCCTTGAGGTCGCCCTTGTGCTCGCGAATGGTGAGCAGGTCAGCGAGCAGCTGACAAGGGTGGAAGTCATCGCTCAGCGCATTGACGACGGGAACTGTTGTGCCCAGTGCCATTTGCTCTAAGCCCGCCTGGGCGTAGGTGCGCCACACGATTGCCGCTACCTGGCGCTCGAGCACACGCGCGGTGTCGGCGGGTGTCTCTTTGCCGCCGAGTTGGCTGTTGGCTGTTGAGATGATCAGGGGGGATCCGCCAAGGTCAGCGATCCCCACAGCGAACGAAACCCTCGTGCGCGTTGAGGACTTGTCGAAGATAACCGCGACAGTCTGTGGACCTTCGAGCGCCTTGACAGCGAAGCGATCCTTCTTCAGTTCGATCGCAAGGTCGAGGATCTCGGACTGCTCTGCCGTGGTCAGATCGTCGTCACGCAACAGGTGGCGGGTCATGCGGATTCCTCCATCGGGGTGTCAATCAGCAACGCGTCTTCGACCGTGCGCAGTGACGCCGTGAATAGTTCAATGAATTCGTCGATCTCGACGTCACCGATAGTGAGAGCGGGGACGAGGCGAATCGTCTCGTCGTTTGGGGCGTTGATGATCAGCCCGTGCACTTGAGCAGCTTCAACCAGTGCCTTCGCCACCGGCTGTGCAAGCCCGACGCCGACGAGCAGCCCGCGCCCACGGCAGCCCGTGATCAGCTCGGAGTCAATTGCTTCGATCGCATCGCGCAGCTGCGCACCACGCTCCGCCGCATTGCGCACTAGCTCAGCATCCTCGATCTCGCCGAGCACCGCGTGGGCTACTGCCGTGCCAAGCGCATTTCCGCCGAACGTCGAGCCATGGGTGCCCGGGTAGAACAGGTCGCTCGCCGCGGGGAAGGTGATGAGCGCGCCAATCGGGAAGCCACCACCGATCCCCTTGGCAACGGTGATCGCATCAGGCGTGATGCCCTCGTGCTGAAAAGCAAACCACTCGCCGGTACGACCAGCGCCAGTCTGAATCTCGTCGATGATCAAGAGGGCACCATGCCGCTCCGTGAGCGCGCGCGCCGCCGAGAGGAAGCCCGCGGGAAGGTCGATCACTCCCGCTTCGCCCTTGATCGGTTCGATGAAGACGGCGGCGACACGGTCATCGAGAGCT
This sequence comes from Microbacterium sp. NPDC076911, assembly GCF_040687125.1. Taxonomy (NCBI): domain Bacteria; kingdom Bacillati; phylum Actinomycetota; class Actinomycetes; order Micrococcales; family Microbacteriaceae; genus Microbacterium; species Microbacterium sp. NPDC076911. The sequence goes on from NZ_JBFBMP010000002.1 coordinate 8,219, forward strand.
GCCTCAAGCGCTTCGATGGTCGTGTCGATGAACTCCACGCCGGGCGCCATTGGCAGGAACGGCTCTTGCATCGCCGGCTTGCCGGTCAATGCGAGCGTGCCCATGGTGCGTCCATGGAATGCATTCGCGAACGCCAGAATGCGAGGGCGGTCAGCACCACCATGGAGTCGCGCCAGTTTGAAGGCAGCTTCGTTCGCCTCTGCGCCGGAGTTTCCGAAGTAAACGCGTCCGTCGTCGCCGGTACCGGCGAGGCGCTTGAGCGTGGCAGCAAGCGCAAGCTGCGGCTCAGTGGCGAAGTAATTCGAGACGTGAGCGAGCGTGGCCGCTTGGTCGGAGATAGCGTTCACGAAGACGGGGTGTGCGTGGCCGAGGGAATTAACCGCGATGCCCGCGAGGAAGTCGAGGTACTGCTTGCCCTGGTCGTCCCAGAGGTAGGCGCCCTGACCGCGCGTGAACATTGCCATTCGAGGACCGAAGCTGCGAACGAGATCTCGTCCGGCGTCATCTTGCCAGCTCATCCGGCTACCACCTCAGTTCCGATTCCCTTGCTGGTGAAGATCTCTACCAGCACCGAGTGGGGCACGCGACCGTCGATGATCGCAGCCTTTTCCACTCCCCCTTCGACCGCTTGCAGACATGCCGCCATCTTCGGAATCATGCCTGACTCCAGCGAGGGCAATAGCGCGTGCAGTTCACTGGAGTTGAGGTGCGACACCAGCGAGTCGCGATTAGGCCAGTCGGCGTAGAGGCCGGCAACGTCGGTCAGCACGACAAGCTTGACGGCGCCCAAAGCAACAGCGAGAGCGGATGCTGCGGCATCAGCGTTCACGTTGAGCGAATGTCCGGGATTGTCGAGATCGGGCGCGATACTTGAGATCACCGGAATACGACCGGCTGCTAACTGGTCGAGCACCTGTTGGGGGTCGACTTCGACGACGTCGCCGACGCGGCCAAGGTCGTGCTCGATGCCGTCAACCGTAACGCCACGTCTGCGTCCCCCGAACAGACCCGCATCTTCACCGCTGAGCCCGGTAGCCACCGGACCGTGAGCGTTGATCTTACTGACGAGCTGAGGGTTGATCTGCCCGGTCAGCACCATCCGCACGACCGTGATGGCCTCAGTGCTTGTTACGCGGTAGCCGCCCTTGAACTCGCTCGGAATAGCCAAGCGATCAAGCATCGAAGATATCTGCGGACCGCCGCCGTGAACGACTACCGGCTTCACCCCGACATATCTCAGATAGGCAATGTCGGCGGCGAAAGCATCTTGGAGCTCTTCGCTCACCATGGCGTTGCCGCCGTACTTGATCACAATGATCTGGTCGCTGTAGCGACGCAGCCAGGGCAGCGACTCGATCATCGTGACGGCCTTGTTGCTCGCCTCAGCGGGATCGGTGTCTTGAATATCAGTCATGAGGAATATGCACTGTTCTCGTGAACATAGTCGTGAGTGAGGTCGTTGGTGAGAATGGTCGCGGTGAAATCGCCCACCTTGAGGTCAATGACAAGGTCGGTTGCACGAGGCGTGAGATCCACGTCTTCACGCGGGCGGTCGGGCCCGCCAGCTGTGCACACGCGGACGCCATTCATCCACACATCGACGTCGTAGGGATCAAAGGCAGCATCGGTAGTGCCGATGGCCGCGAGAACACGGCCCCAGTTGGCGTCGTTGCCGAAGATCGCAGCCTTGAACAGGTTGTTTCGAGCGACCGAGCGGCCAACTTCGACGGCATCCTGCTCGGACGCGGCATTGACAACCTCGATGGTGATGTCATGACTCGCTCCCTCTGCATCGCCCTGCAGTTGGCGCGACAGGTCAAGGCACACCTCGGCGAGCGCCGCACCGAACTCCGTCGCAGACGGTGTGACGCCACTGGCACCGCTGACCATGAGCGTGACCTGGTCATTGGTCGACATACAGCCGTCCGAATCCAAACGATCAAAACTCACTCTCGTCGCGTCGCGAAGATGTGCGTCGGCCTGGGGTGCGTCGAGCACCGCGTCTGTCGTGATGACGACGAGCATCGTGGCTAGCCCAGGTGCCAGCATCCCGGCGCCCTTCGCCATTCCACCGATCGACCACCCATCGCGAGTAGCCACTGATCTCTTCGCTTTGGAGTCGGTCGTCATAATCGCCTCGGAAGCTGCCACTCCCCCGTCAACGCTCAATGACGCCGCGGATTGCGAGACGCCTTCGAGTACCCGTGAACGAAACAGTTCGTCGCCGGTGCCGATCAGGCCAGTGGAGCAGACGACGATATCCCCCGCGCTCACACCGAGTTCCGTGGCGACCTTTTCCGCGGTCTGATGCGTCGTCTGGAACCCGAAGGTGCCCGTAAAGCAGTTCGCACCGCCGGAGTTGAGGATGATTGCCTCGACGACGCCATCCTGAATCACCTGCTGCGACCACATGATCGGGTTCGCTTTGGCGCGGTTGCTCGTGAACACCGCCGCCCCCACCTTCAGCGGGCCACGGTTGACGACCAGAGCGACATCAGGCTTTCCACTGGACTTCAGACCGACGGCAACCCCGGCTGCTTCAAATCCTGCTGGTGCGGTGACGCTCACGGCGCGACTCCGTTCATCGAGAGCGCTGTTGCTTCGGGAAGCCCCAGCGCGATGTTCATGGATTGGACTGCCGCGCCAGCGGTGCCTTTGACAAGGTTGTCGACCGCGGTGACCACAACAACTCGATTCGCGTCACGATCGATTGCCAGACCGATCAACGCGGTATTCGCACCGATGACATCTGCCGTCCGCGGGAACTGTCCCTCCGGAAGCAGCTGCACGAACGCTTCATCGGCATACGCCGCTTCCCACGCCTGGCGGATTTCGAGATCACTCACGTCCCGCGCGATCGGTGCTGTTGATGTCGCCAAAATGCCTCGAGCCATAGGCACCAGCACCGGGGTGAAGGAGATCCGGATGCTGGTCGGCTCCTGACCGGATGCCGCCGCAAGCGCCTGCTGAATCTCGGGGATATGACGGTGAGTGCCGCCCACTGCGTATGGGTTCGCCGAGCCGAGGATCTCGCTTGCGAGCAGGTTGGCTTTGAGCGCCTTGCCCGCTCCTGAGGGTCCGACGGCAAGCACACTGACGATGTCAGAGGAATCGATCACGCCTGCTGCGACGCCCGGCGCGAGGCTCAAGCTCACCGTGGAGGCGTTGCAGCCTGGCGCGGCGATGCGCGAAGCACCGATCAGCCGTTCGCGTTGCTTCGCCCCGCCCACCAGCAGTTCTGGGACGGCATAGCTCCAAGGTTCGTGGAACTCACCGCCGTAGAACTTGTCCCAGGCATCCACCGACTCCAGGCGATGGTCTGCACCTGCATCGATAACGAGCGGTGTCGCTCCGAGCGCATCGGTGTACTGGCCGGACTGGCCGTGCGGCAACGCAAGAAACACGATGTCGTGGCCGGATACCACCTCGGGTGTGGTCTCACTCAACGTGAGATGCGCAAGCGAGCGCAAATGCGGCTGATGCGCGATAAGCGGCTGTCCTGCGTTGGAGTGCGCGGTCACGGTGCGGATCTCAACATCGGGATGCGCGGCGAGTATCCGTAGGATCTCACCGCCCGCATAGCCGGACGCACCGGATACGGCGACCGAATATGTCATGGATTCCACCTTAGGGTCTGGATGGCCCTTGGCTGGCTCGCAAGTCCGCTCAAGGGCCCACAAATGGGCCAGAGACGGCGACGCTCACTCGTTCCATGCGGGAACTGAAGGCGAGGTCGCCTAGAGTCGGCGGCTGCGGCGTCGGCGTGCGGGAGCGACGCACGCGGTGAGCGTCGAGAGTCCCATGAAGGCCGAAGGCATGCGCCGACCATAGCCGCGTTTTCACCACAACCGCAAATCAGTGATCGATCCGCACCCTTGCGCGCGGATCGATCACCCTTCATTGGTGTTACTCGCGTAGCGTCGCCCCGAACCGCTCGGCGACGGCCGTGACACCGGCAAGTTTTGCTTCGGTGGCGTCAGCAGCCGTGAGGGTGCGATCGCCCGCGCGAAAGCGCAACGCGAACGTCAGGCTTTTCGCGCCCTCAGGGAGGCCCTGGCCACGATAGTCATCGACGAGGCGAACGGCCTCGAGCAACTCCCCCGCGCCGTCTGCGAAGGCTGAGCGCACCTCGGCTGCCGGAACATCGATGTCAACCACCAGAGACACATCTTGGGTGGCTGCGGGAAAGCCCGACAGCGACCCGGCAACAACTTTTTCGCCAGCGAGTGAGATCACCAGATCGAGATTGAGCTCCGCCACGATGACGCGGCCAGGTAAATCTGCCGCCTGTGATACCGAGGGAAGCAGCTCACCGATGCAGCCCACCTCACGACCGTCAACGGTGAGCGTGCCCGCACGGCCCGGGTGCAGAGCCGCGCGCTTCGACTGCATGACATCGATGCTCACGCCAGCCGCGGAGGCAACGGTACGCACCGCGTCGAGCGCATGGCCAAGGTCAGCGCCGACCGCGGGGTGTCCCGGCTGCTTGGCCACAACGTTTCCCGTAAGCAACATCGCGACAAAACGAGGCTGCGGTGGGATCGATTCATCGAGCTCAGCCAGTGTCGAGGCAGACGGCCTTACAGCGAGCGGCGGAATGAACGCCGTGCCGTACTGCACTCCTTCTTTCGGCAGGAACACTGAGCCAGACTCGAACAGCGCGAGATCAGTGAACCCGCGAGACAGATTGCGGTGCGCAATCTGCAACAGGCCTGGAATCAGCGAGCGACGCAGGAACGGCGCCTGCCCGTCAAGCGGATTGGCGAGCTTCATGCTCGGCACTGAGGCCCCAGATGCGGAGCCATGCAGGTTGTTCTGCTCAGCGGTAGTGAAGCCAAACGACGGCGTCTCGACGAAACCGGCAGCGGCGAGGGCGTTTGCGACGCGGCGACGACCCTGCTGCGCAGGAGTGAACCCCCGCCCCGAAGGCGGAACGGGCAGTACCGACGGGATGCGGTCGTAGCCCTGAATACGCGCGACCTCCTCAGCCAGCGTCCACTTGTCAGTGAGGTCAGGGCGCCACGTCGGTGTCACCACACTCCACCCAGCGTCCACGCCTGTGACATCTGCACCGATCAGCGCGAGAGAAGACGCAACCTCCTCATCGGTGTAATCGACTCCGATGAGTCCGTTCACGAATAGGCGCGGCAACGTGATGCGGGTGCGGGCGATATCGTTGCCGAGCGATCCCCCGAAACTCTCGTCAAGCGTTCCGCCCGCGTACTGCACCATCAGGTCGGCAACGCGGCGCGCAGCGACGGCCGCAACCGCGGGGTCCACGCCTCGTTCAAAGCGTCGAGATGCCTCCGAGGGAAGCTTATGCCGACGAGCGCTGCGAGCGATCGTGACGGTATCGAACGTCGCTGCCTCTATCAATACGTTGCGTGTCGATGCGGACATCTCGGTGGGACCGCCACCCATGACGCCCGCAAGACCGATCGCTCCGGAGTCATCGGTGATCAACAGGTCTTCGGGGTCAAGCGTGCGCAGCTTGCCATCGAGTGTTTCCAGCTTTTCGCCCGCAGTCGCGCGGCGGACCACGATGCCGCCCTGAAGCGTGTCAAGGTCATAGCCGTGAATCGGTTGGCCCAACTCGATCATCACGTAATTCGTGATGTCGATGAGGATTCCGAGTGAGCGAATACCCGCGAGCGTGAGCCGAGCAATCATCCACGCTGGCGTCGGCTTGGTGGGGTCAACGTCGCGCACTACACGCACGATGAACTCAGAAGCGCCCACGCGACCGCGGATGGGAGCTTCATCGTTCACGGCAACGGGAAAGCCCGTTCCAGGAGCAAGTTCGGTTTCGGCGCGAAGGCCTGGGTCGCGAAAGGCAGCGCCCGTGGCGTGCGAGTACTCTCGTGCAATGCCGCGGATAGACAGCGCGTAGCCACGGTCCGGGGTCACGTTTACATCCACCGCAACGTCGTCAAGCCCCAGCAGCCCGATTGCATCGGTTCCCGCAGGAGCGTCGATTCCGAGTTCGACCAGGCGCAGAATGCCGTCGTGTTCGTCACCGAGGCCGAGCTCACGAGCAGAAGCGATCATCCCGTCAGAGATGTGACCGTAGGTCTTGCGTGCGGCGATCGGGAAAGGTCCGGGCAGCACCGACCCGGGCAGAGTCACCACAACCTTGTCGCCGGGGAAAAAGTTGCCAGCGCCGCACACGATGCCGTGCACCGCGTCACCGCCATCGGCTGCATTCTCACCATCGGGTGCGACGCGAACCTGACACCAACGAATCGTCTTGCCGTTCTTTTGCGGCTCTTCGACAAACTCGAGCACCTCGCCAACGACGATGGGGCCCTGAAGCTCGGAGCGAAAAATATCTTCCTCTTCGAAGCCGACGGACACCAACGAGGCAAGGACGTCTTCGGGCGTAGCCTCGGGCGCAACATCGACGTATTCACGAAGCCATGAGAGCGGAACGCGCATCAGACCACCATCCCGAACTGCTCGCTGAAGCGAACGTCGCCTTCTGCCATGTCTCTCATATCCTTCACGTCGCTGCGGAACATCAGCGTTCGCTCAATGCCCATGCCGAAGGCGAAGCCCGAGTATTCCTCGGGATCGATGCCTGCCGCTCGCAGCACGTTGGGGTTCACCATGCCGCAGCCGCCCCACTCAATCCATCGGGCGCCCCCTTTGAATGTGGGGTGCCACAGGTCAAGCTCCGCGGAAGGCTCTGTGAACGGAAAGAAGTTCGCGCGGAAGCGTGTCTTCGCCTCCGCGCCGAATAGCGCCTTGGCGATGTGGTCGAGGGTTCCCTTGAGGTGCGCCATGGTGATGTTTTTATCGATCACCAGGCCCTCAAACTGGCTGAAGACCGGCAGGTGGGTCGCGTCGAACTCATCGGTCCGGTACGCACGGCCGGGGCACACCACATAGATCGGCAGTTCACGCTCCAGCATGGAGCGCACCTGCACGGGGCTCGTGTGAGTGCGCATCACGAGGTGACGCGCGACCGGATCAACGAAGAACGTGTCTTGCATTTGACGCGCAGGGTGATCTTCGTCGAAGTTCAGCGCGTCGAAGTTGTACCACTCGTGTTCGAGTTCGGGGCCCTCGGCAATCTCCCACCCCATGCCGACGAAAATGTCGCCGATCTGTTCCTGCAATAGCGTCAGCGGGTGCCGCGCACCGACCCGGTTTCGAGCCGCGAGGGCGGTGATGTCGATCCGTTCCGCCTCAAGCTTCGCGGCGGTTTCAGCCTCGGCGATCTCAGCTTCGCGAGCGGCAAATGCTTGGTTCACGCGACCACGCGCTTGACCGACGAGCTTGCCGAACTCGGCCTTCTTTTCGTTGGGAACGTTGCGCAGTTGCGCGTTGAGCATCGCAAGCGGCGAGCCATCGACGCTGTGCGCAGCGCGCGCAACCTTCAATGCGGAGGAATCGGATGCTGCGGTGATGGCTGCCAATGCAGCATCCACCGCTGCGGCAACCGCGTCGGGAGTGATTTCGGGAACGTCAGACACGAGAGTCGAGTCTACCGAGACTCGGGCCGGTATCCGACGGGTCCGCTACCGGCCGGAGTTTGTGTCGGATTGACGAGCCGCCGCGTTGGCTTTGGCTACGAGAATCGCCTGATCAGGATCGATGTTTCCGACGGCGCGCTTTGCCTTGCGAGAAGAGCCGTAACCCGAAGACGTGCGTCGTGATAGCCAGCGCGCAAACCATGACAGCGAGAGATTTATCACGAGGTAGATCACCAAAGTGACAGCAAACAGCGTGAACAGATAGCGATTGCCCAAGGCTGCAGACAGTTGGTTCATCGTGGAGCGGATGAGTTCGTGGTAGCCGACGATATAGCCGAGCGAAGTGTCTTTGAGGAGCACAACGAGTTGCGCGACGATGATCGGAAGCATCTGCCGGAAGGCCTGCGGGAATTCAACCAGAATCTTCGATTGGAAGACCCCCATTCCGACGCTCAAAGCGGCTTCGCGCTGGCCACGCGGAAGCGAGGCAAGACCGGCGCGCAACGCCTCGCCAATCAACGTGCCGTTGTAGAGCGCGAGTGCAACAACCACTGCCCAGAACGCCCCGGTTGATGCAACGAGCAGAATGAACAGCATCATGAGCAGAACGGGCATCCCGCGCAGGAACTCGATGAGCCACGCGGTAGGGATGCGTACCCACGCGATCTCGGAGCTTCGCATAAGCGAAAAGACCATCCCAAGAGCGATCGCACCGACCGCAGCGATGGCCGCAGCCGAAAGGGTTGCTACGACACCTTCCCCGACAATCTCCCAAAACCGCAGTTGCGCGAGCGCCTCCCATCGAGACGAGTCGAACATGCCGGGAAGCGTTATGCCACCAGATTGTCGCTCAGCCGCCAAGGTGAAAATGAGCCAGACAATTGCGCCCAGAATAAGCACACCCGCGACAATCGAGCCGATGAGCGAGGCGCGGCGCGCACGGGGCCCCGGGGCATCGAAGAGAACATTTGCAGAGCTCATCGCTGCACCACCAGACGCTTTTCAAGTTGCCCCGCGACAAGGCCGAGCGGCACCGTGATCAGCAAGTACAGACCGGCCGCGGTCAGCAGGATCGGAATGACCATATTGCCGTTCGAATTCGCGAGCGCTCGCGTCACGGCGAACAGCTCAAGCACGAAGAAGCCACCGGCAACGGAGGAGTTCTTCGTGAGAGCGATGAACACGTTGATCAACGGCGGAATTGTCATGCGGAATGCCTGGGGCAAGACGATCAACGACACCGACTGTCCGAAGCCAAGGCCAATGCTTCGCGCCGCTTCTGCCTGACCGACGGGAACACCGTTGATTCCCGAGCGCAGCGCCTCTGCGACGAACGGCGAGGTGTAGTAGGTGAGGGCGAGGATCGCCAACGGCACGAACGCCCATCGCAATCCCAGAAAGGGAAGGACGAAAGCGGTGAAGAAGAAGACCAACGTCAGCGGAGTGTTTCGCGCGATCTCTGTGTAGAGGGCGGCAAACGCGTTAAGCGCAGTGACCGGCGAGATGCGCATGGCGGCAACCAAGGTGCCAGCCAGCAGGGAAAGAATCCCCGAGGCGACGAGCAACAGAAGGGTCATCCGAAAGCCCTCCCAGAAGGTAGGCCACAGACTCAGGTACTGATCCACTGGTGATCCTCTCGCGTGTCAGTAAGTGGATGCCTCGGCTCTGCACATGTGCAGAGCCGAGGCATCTGATCAATCAGTAGCGGTCGACTGCCGGCGGGTCAATGAACGGAAGAACCGTTCCCGCCGTCGCATCCCACGCAGCTTCGTAGGAACCATCTGCGTAACTGGCTTCGAGCACATCGTTGATCCACATGCGGAACTCGGTGTCATCGAGCGCAAGTCCAATTCCGTAGGGCTCGTCGGTGAAGGGCTCACCGACGACCTTGAACTCGCCCTCGTTCTGGGCAGCGAGGCCCGCGAGGATCACGTTGTCGGTTGAAACAGCAACCACGGCACCGTTACGAAGCGGCTCAAGGCAGTTCGTGTAGGTATCGGTCAGCACCGGCTCAGCGCCGATCTCGGTCAGCATCTCAGCCGGCGTAGAACCGGTGACCGAGCAAACGGGTTGCCCAACGAGGTCTTCTTCGCTGGTGATGTCGTCGTTGTCAGCCAGCACGAGGATCGACTGGCCAGCCATGTAGTACGGGCCAGCGAAGGAAACGACCTCTTTGCGAGAGTCATTGATCGTGTACGTCGCGATGACGATGTCAACTTCACCGTTCTCGATGAACGGCTCACGGTTTGCAGAAACCGCTTCGACCCACTCAATGTTCTCTTCGTCGATTCCGAGGTTCGCGGCGATGATTTTACCCATCTCGACGTCGAAGCCCTCGGGGCCGTCAAGTCCGTTCAAGCCGAACAGCGGCTGATCGAACTTCGTGCCGATCGTGATCGTGCCGGCCTCACTGAGGTCGGCCATGGTGGTGCCTTCCTCGAATTCGACCATTTCGGTATCAGCTTCGACGGTGGTGTCTTCGGCATCACTGGTGTCGCCCGCGCACGCTGTGAGTGCGAGTGCGCCGGTCACAGCCAGCGCGATAAGCGGGAGTCTCGATCGCTTCATCTCTTCGTCCTTTGCTGTTGTGGACCGCTTTCGCAGTCCGCCTCTCGGTTCTCAGCCGCTAGCAACGGCCAAGCGTTCTCAGTGCTCGAGGATCTTAGACAAGAAGTCCTGGGCGCGCTCGCTCTGGGGGTTGGTGAAGAACTCTTCCGGGGTCGCTTCTTCAACGATCGCGCCGTCCGCCATGAACAACACACGATCGGCCGCTTTTCTGGCAAAACCCATCTCGTGGGTGACGACGATCATTGTCATCCCCTCGGCGGCAAGGCCAACCATGACGTCGAGCACCTCGTTGATCATTTCCGGGTCAAGCGCACTTGTCGGCTCGTCCATCAGGATCAGTTTCGGGTTCATAGCCAGTGATCGAGCGATCGCAACACGCTGCTGCTGGCCACCCGAGAGCTGTGCAGGCATTTTCTGCGCCTGGTTCGCAATGCCAACCCGATCCAGCATCGCCATGGCCTTCTCATCAGCGGCCTTCTTCTTCATCTTGCGAACCTTGATCGGACCAAGGGTCACGTTCTCAAGGATTGTCTTGTGCGCGAAGAGGTTGAACGACTGAAAGACCATGCCAACGTCAGCGCGCAAATGGGCGAGCGCCTTGCCCTCTTCTGGCAGCTTGGCGCCATCGATGGTGATCACACCCGAGTCGATGGTCTCGAGTCGGTTGATCGCGCGACATAGTGTGGACTTGCCAGACCCTGAGGGGCCGATCACCACGACAACCTCGCCACGATTCACGGTGGTATTGATGTCTTTCAACACGTGCAAGTCGCCGTAGTGCTTGTCTACGTGCTCTATTACGACGAGCGGCTCGCCTCGTCGAACGTTGATATTCGATGCACGAGGCGCAGGCGCCGGAGATTCAGGTGTCGCCACAAGTTCACCCTAGGGGTGAAGCGCGGTTTAGACACCCGTAGTAGACGCGACCTTTACCGAGTTGTAACAGGAGTGGAACGCGAGAAGTCAGTCCGTCGATCGCTGGGCGAACGCCGTCTCGTAGAGGCACACACTTGCTGCTGTGGCGAGATTCAATGACTCCGCCGCCCCGTAGATCGGCAAGCGCAGCGCCAAATCCGCCAGCTCAAGGTGCTCGTCCTGAAGGCCCCGAGCCTCGTTCCCGAACAACCATGCTGTCGGTCCGGCCAATCGCCCGCGTGCGGCGAGAAAGTCTTCGCCCCCGACGTCGGCAGCGATTACCTGCATACCCGCTGCGTGAGCATGCTCTATTGCGGTGGGAAGCTCGACGCCCACCGCAACGGGAAGATGAAAGAGCGAGCCTGTTGTGGCACGCACGACCTTCGGGTTATACGGGTCGACCGTGCGGCCAGTGAGGACGACAGCGTCAGCGCCTACGGCGTCAGCAGCGCGGATAATCGTGCCCAGATTGCCGGGGTCTCGTATCTCTTCGCAGATGACAACAAGCTTTGGTGACGCCGCGAACACGGCGCGCACCGATGTGGGAGCCTGCCGTGCGACAGCGACGATGCCTTGCGGGGTGACGGTGTCCGCCATCGCGTCCAGCACCGACTCGGTCGTGAGAACAACCTCGAAGCCTGCGTCACGCGCGGCATCTCGAACGTCCCCATGGCGTTCCATGGCTGCCTGCGTGGCGAACAGCTCGATCACTGACTTTGGCCGATATGCGAGCGCCTCTCGGGCAGCCTGCGGTCCCTCCAGCAGAAACAGCCCAGTTTCGTGACGCGCACTGCGCTTGGTCAGCTTTGCGACGGCACGCACTCGCGGGGAACGGGGGTTTTCCAGCACACGATCACCCTATCGCGCACGGGTGTCAGCAACGCGAAAGGCGCCCTCCCCAGGGGGAGGACGCCTTTCGCAGAAAACTTACGCCTTGGGGGCGTTGACGTTCTCGGGCAGTGCGCTTTTCGCGGTCTCAACCAACGACGCAAAAGTCGCGGGATCGTTGACTGCGAGGTCGGCAAGCATACGGCGGTCAACCTGCACGCCAGCAAGGCCAAGGCCCTGAATGAAGCGGTTGTAGGTGACGCCGTTCTGGCGGGCAGCTGCGTTGATGCGCTGGATCCACAGGCGGCGGAAATCGCCCTTGCGCTTGCGCCGGTCGCGGTATGCGTAAACGAGGGAGTGAGTGACCTGCTCCTTCGCCTTGCGGTAAAGACGCGAACGCTGTCCGCGGTAACCGGATGCGCGTTCGAGGATGACGCGACGCTTCTTGTGGGCGTTTACCGCCCGCTTGACTCTAGCCATTTCTTCTACTTCCTAAATGTGTGCGTCGGTACTCAGAGACCGAGGAGCTTCTTAGCGGTCTTCGCGTCGCCGGGAGCCAGAACCTGCTCCTGGTTGAGTCGACGGGTGCGACGGCTCGACTTGCCCTCGAGGTTGTGGCGCATACCGGCCTGCTGCTTCATCAGCTTTCCGCTACCGGTCACCTTGAAGCGCTTCTTGGCACCCGAGTGGGTCTTCTGCTTCGGCATCTCTTTCTTCCTTCGTTTCACTTCCCGCGCGAGCGGGAGTCGGGATCCCGCATCGCGGGAGTGTGGGGCCCTACTCGGCGGGAGCTGAGTCGGGTGTGTCGGTGGGAGAAGCAGTGCGCGCAGAGCGTGCCGCTTCTTTGTTTGCAGCACGCTGGGCGTTCTGCTCGGTCTTCACCTCGGACTTGTTCTTGTGCGGGGCGACGACCATGACCATGTTGCGACCATCGATCGTGGGGTTCGATTCGACCGTTCCAAACTCAGCGACGTCTTCTGCGAACTTGCGAAGCAGACGCACACCCTGCTCGGGTCGTGACTGCTCACGGCCGCGGAACAAAATCATTGCTTTGACCTTGTCGCCGGCCTGCAAGAAGCCCTCAGCGCGCTTGAGTTTGGTTATGTAGTCGTGAGCTTCGATCTTCAGACGGAACCGAACCTCTTTGAGAACGGTGTTCGCCTGATTGCGTCGGGTCTCTTTAGCCTTCTGCGCGGCCTCGTACTTGAACTTCCCGTAGTCCATGATCTTGACAACGGGAGGCTTCGAGTTGGGGGCAACTTCGACCAGGTCGAGGTCGGCCTCCTGAGCGAGGCGCAGCGCGACCTCAATGCGGACGACGCCGACCTGCTCACCCGCGGGTCCTACGAGGCGGACCTCTGGGACGCGGATGCGGTCATTGGTGCGGGGATCGCTGATGCGGAACTCCTCTTCGTACTGTGAAGGCAACCACAGCACGGTTGTGATGTGGCCGAAAGAGGGTTCACTCCACCCACTCGACGCTTCTGCGCGAGCTTGCACCCGGACCCATATGTATCCACATGGCTACCCTGGCCGCATTGCGGTCGGGGCGGAGTGCTTGACCCGGTAGCCTTGAACGGCAAGCGCGGGTGGGATGAAATCCTCTTTCAGTCTGGAGCAGAACGCTCCAGAGCCTTCATGAGTTTAGCAGAGAGAGTGGCGTGGACACGATTCGAGACGATAACGGCCTGAACGGCGGCCTCGGCACGTCACCGGGAGCCACTCAAGATGATGATCGGCATGCCCATTGGGAAGCGCAGGAGCGAGCCGCCGCGTCTGCAACCCGAGATATCGCCGATGTGCCTGCTGTCGAGGTCATCACAACGGCCTCGGTGCACCTCATGAGCGCCGCAGCCGTCAAGGTCGGACTTGCCGATGATCCTGACAACCAGCGGGACCTTGACGAAGCGCGCAAGCTCATCAACGCGCTGGCAGGGCTCATCACCGCAGGGTCACCCGAGATCAGCGATATGCACGCGCGTTCGCTCCGCGACGGTCTGCGCTCACTTCAGTTGGCGTTCCGTGAGGCGTCTCTCATCGAAGACCCGATCGGCAAAGGTCCGGGCGAGAAGTGGACGGGCCCGGTCACGTAGCGGCTCCCCTAACGAGCTTGACGCTCAGCGAATCGACAAGCACCGCGATGCGATCGTCAGCGGCCCAACGAGTCGCAAGGCGAGAGAGCACAGCGTCAAGCTGATTGCGGTCTAAGCCCGCGACGAGCTCCAGCTGGACGACAAGTTCGGGTCCGCGCAGCCTCGCGGACGGATCCCCGGCGTCAACGCTCAAGTCGAGCACTGTCAGCTCGGTGCCGATGCTTGATTGCAGCGCCAGAAAGACCTCGGGTGCCGCGAAGCTCGGCTCCCAGGCGTGCCCCTGTGCGATCGCCCATACTGCAGGGCGGCGCAACACGAACTCGGTTTCGGAAGCGGGATCGATCACGATCAGGTCAGTGTCTTCGGCGGATGCCGCCAATGCGGTGCGCACCCCCTCTGATGGAACGGGTCGTGCCGCAGCATCCCATCGATTCATCGCCTCGACCGAGGTGAACACTGGCAATACTCGGCGACCATCTGGAGCTGCGACGGTGACAATCGAAAGCTCTTGAGTCTTGTCGACCGCAAGCCCGTGAGCACCGACGCCCTCATCGCCCTTCTCTGCGATCAAGGGGATGAGCAGTCGGGCCGCGCGATACGCGTCGACCACCGCTACCTGATCGCCACCACCAGCGTGAAACGCCGTGAGAGCGCTTAGAAGCGCAGGGTCGGCGGAACCATCGTCGCCGGAGTGGGGGTTGGCGTTGAAGCCTCTTCCCTCCCACGGCACACCGGCTGAATCCGCATGCGGATCGTTGCCGAACGCATTCGGAGCGTCAGTGTCCGGCGACATCCAGCGCCTCGGCCAATGTGAAAGCACCCGCGTACAAGGCTTTGCCCACAATGACTCCTTCGACACCGAGCGGTACGAGTTCACGGAGCGCGATGATGTCGTCGAGGCTAGAAACGCCCCCCGATGCCACAACAGGCTTGGGTGTGCGAGCGGTTAGTTCGCGCAAAAGCTCGATGTTCGGGCCTTGCAGCGTGCCGTCTTTCGTGACGTCGGTGACGACATAACGGCTGCAACCAGCCTCTTCGAGACGATCAAGCACCGTCCAAAGGTCGCCACCTTCGCGCGTCCATCCGCGCGCGGCAAGGGTCGTTCCGCGCACATCAAGGCCCACCGCAATGGCGTCGCCATAGCGGCTGATCGCATCGGCGGCCCACTCGGGGTTCTCGAGCGCGGCAGTGCCGAGGTTGATGCGAGCTGCACCGCTCTCGAGAGCCGCTTCGAGCGTGCGATCGTCTCGGATCCCACCGGACACCTCGACCTGCACGCCTCTGACCTGTTTGATCACCTTGCGAATGATTGCCGTGTTCGTGCCACGACCGAATGCCGCATCGAGGTCGACCAGATGAATCCAATCGGCGCCGCTACGCGCCCACTCGAGAGCGGCGTCTACGGGGTCGCCGTAGCTGGTCTCGCTGCCAGCCTCCCCTTGAGTGAGACGCACGGCTTTGCCACCGGCAACGTCAACAGCGGGCAACAGGATCAACTCGGGTGTTGACGAGAAATCGTTCATGGCTCCTTGTGCGGGAAAATCGCTGAGGCATTTACCTCCGCAGACGGCACGATTTCAGAGGGTAGTCCTGCTGAGGCCGTCGAGCCAATTGGAAAGCAATTGGATGCCTGCATCACCCGACTTCTCGGGGTGGAATTGAGTCGCAGAAAGTGGACCATTCTCTACTGCCGCGAGGAATGGGGAACCATAATCGCACCAGGTCAAGATGGGTTTCGGAAATGGCGGCTGCACGTCCAGTGTCCACTCTCGCGCGGCGAACGAATGCACAAAATAGAAGCGTTCGTCTTCTAGGCCCCGAAACAGCCGCGTGCCCTCGTCAGGGGTCACGGTGTTCCATCCCATGTGCGGCAGCACGGGTGCATCCAGCTCTGTGACAGCGCCGGGCCACTCCCCTAGTCCCTTGGAGTCTGCGCCGCGCTCGACACCGTGCTCGAACAGAACCTGCATTCCGACGCAGATTCCGAGTACCGGACGCCCCCCAGCGAGCCGACGACCGATCAGCTCGTCGCTGCGGGTTTCGCGAAGGGCATTCGCCACCGCGCTGAAGGCTCCGACCCCAGGAACAAGCAAACCGTCTGCTTCGAGCACGAGCGAGCGATCTGACGTCAGGCGTGCATCTGCACCAGCAGCGTCCAGAGCCTTCACTGCCGAGTGAACGTTGCCCGACCCGTAGTCGAGCACGGCGACGAGCGGCCTCGAAGTCACAGAGCGCCTTTCGTGCTGGGAATACCTTCGACGAGCGGGTCCAGCGCTTTGGCCTGGCGGAACGCGCGTGCGAATGCCTTGTATTCGGCTTCAGCGATGTGATGTGGGTCACGCCCCGAGATCACACGCACGTGCACGGTCAATGCCGCTTGAAACGAGATGGCCTCGAAGGTGTGGCGCACAAGCGACCCCGTGAAGTGACCACCAATCAGGTGGTGTTCGAACCCGACTGGCTCACCGGTGTGCACCAGATAGGGACGACCGCTGATGTCGACCACAGCCTGCGCCAGTGCCTCATCGAGGGGAACGAGTGCGTCGCCGTAGCGAGAAATGCCGGACTTGTCGCCGAGTGCCTGGCGAATTGCTTGACCGAGCACGATCGAAATGTCTTCCACGGTGTGGTGTGCGTCGATGTCAGTGTCACCGGACGCGCGCACCGTGAGATCGGTCAGCGAGTGCTTGGCGAACGCCGTCAACATGTGGTCGAAGAAGGGAACTGTCGTGTCGATATGACTACGGCCACTCCCGTCTAGGTTGAGTTCGAGCTCAACAGATGACTCGCTCGTGGAACGCCGGATAGACGCAGTGCGCGCGGCGAGGGAAGTAGCTTCGGTCATGACGCTGATCCTATCGACGCCAGCGCGTCCAGGAACGCGGTGGTCTCTTCTTCGGTGCCAGCGGAGACTCTCAGGTGGTGCGGAATCCCGATGTCTCGAATCAAAACACCACGATCGAACAACTGCTGCCACAACTTTGCCGGGTCGTCGACGTCGCCGAACAGTACGAAGTTCGACCACGATTCGTACGGGCGATACCCGAGCGCCTCGATCGTTGCCGAAATTCGATCTCGCTGCGCAACGATGTCGTCGACCATCTGCAGCATCGTCGGTGCATGACGAAGCGCAGCGCTTGCGGCTGCCTGAGTGAGCGCGCTCAAGTGGTACGGCAGCCGAACCAGCCGCAACGCGTCAACAACAGCAGAGTCAGCGGCGAGATAACCCACCCGCGCACCGGCAAAAGCGAACGCTTTGCTCATGGTGCGCGAGACGATAAGTCGCTCGCGACCAGGAAGCAACGTAAGCGCTGAACGCTCCTGTTGCGGCGCGAACTCGTGATACGCCTCGTCGACCACGACCATGCCGGTGGCCGCCTCATACACCGCTTCGATCACATCGAGGCTGACCGGTGTGCCCGTGGGATTGTTCGGCGAACAGAGGAAGACGACGTCAGGTTGCGCCTCTCGCACCTGAGCGGCGGCGTCGACCGCCGAAATCGAATAGTCAGGCTCTCGCCTGCCGGCGATCCACGTTGCCCCGACGCCTTGGCTGAGCAGCGGATACATCGAGTACGTCGGCGCGAAGCCAAATGCCTTTCGCCCCGGACCCGCAAAGGCTTGAAGGACGTGTTGCAACACCTCGTTGGAGCCATTCGCCGCCCAAATGTTGTCAGCTGTGAGTCCGTGACCGAGATAGTCCGCGAACCCCTCTCTCAACGCGACGAAATCGCGATCCGGATAACGATTCACTTCCCGCAGTGCCAATGCGATCGAATCCATGATGTCGTCAGCCACTTCTTGCGGCACAGGATGGGTGTTTTCGTTGACGTTCAGCGCTATCGGCAATGGTGCCTGCGGCGCTCCATAGGGCGTCAGCCCGCGTAAATCATCGCGGAGGGGGAGATCTTCCAGTCGTACACTCACTGGCCCATCGTAGGGCGTACGCCTAGGAGCCAGATGAATACTCGGCAGGCACGGCCAGTCGCTGTCCAACAAGAACATTGGCGCTGTCGAGGGCATTCAACCGCACTATGGCATCAACCACATCGCGCGGGTCTGCTGCAGGGGCCACCTCTTCAGCAATGGACCAGAGCGAGTCTCCTGATCCCACTGTCACGGTTTCGTAGGACACCGATGCCACACCAGAATCCCGAGACGCCATTGCAGCTCCTCCACTGATGGCCGCGATGCTCAATGCGATCACGAGCGGCAACGCCGCTATGGCAGCGAACACGCGCCTGCCACGCGCTGTCAGCCGCAGCTTGGTGGACTGACTCGACGTTCGCTGCGCTGATAGCGATGCCGCCGGCGAAAAGGCTGTGATGCCGATGGTGGTCATGGCTGGTCTCCTCGACTCGGAAGATTCGACTGATCGAAGATTCGCTTTGGCGAATCGACTATCTGGTCATGATGGGAATCTATATTCCGAACGTATCTTCGATGTAATTGGGTGTCAAGTGCCGTTTCTGATTTGCGAGTCTCGAACGCGACACGCGCGTTCGCTTGTACGTTCGAGAGAAGAATCCGGATACGGTTTCGATAGGAGAACCCCACCATGACCCTCCGACATTCGAAGACCGATGCTGGTCAGAGCTGCCGGAGAAACCAGACAGGAGCCGAAGATGAGCGATGCGAGTGGGCGCGATAAGCCGCAAACGCGGCGGCGCAAGAACCTCAGCGACAAGCAGATGGCGATCCTCGAGGTCATCCAGCGTGCGATCGCTCGCAACGGGTATCCGCCGAGCATGCGTGAGATTGGAGATGCCGTCGGCTTGAAGTCGCTCTCTAGCGTCACTCACCAGCTCAACCAGCTGGAGTTGAGCGGATACCTGCGACGCGACGCTGGAAAGACTCGCGCGATGGAGGTCCTTATCGATCTTCCCGGCACCGCCACAGAGAATCCCGCCGACAGTGCACCCGCTGTCGGCGACGCTGCGATGGTTCCTCTGGTCGGCCGCATCGCCGCAGGCGTGCCAATTACCGCCGAACAGCACGTCGAGGAGATTTTCCCGCTCCCCCGTCAACTCGTCGGGAAGGGCGACCTCTTCATGCTCAAGGTTTCGGGCGACTCAATGATTGACGCAGCAATCTGCGACGGCGACTGGGTAGTCGTGCGTTCGCAGAACGTGGCCGACAACGGCGATATTGTTGCCGCAATGCTCGATGAAGAGGCAACGGTCAAGACGTTTCGCCAGCGAGATGGCCACACCTGGCTGTTGCCGCGCAATTCTGCGTTCGAACCGATCCTGGGCGACGATGCCGTCGTTCTCGGCAAAGTAGTTGCGGTGTTACGCGCCGTCTGACCCCCTCCACTAGTCTGGCGGCACCAAGATTTTAGGGGGCATGCCATGGCAACAGAGGTCGAGAAGCTACGCGCTGAGCTAGAGGAGCTGCGACAAGAGAACGCAGCACTCAAAACAGCATCACCAGAACCTGCTGCCACGGTGCGGTCGACGCCCGCGAAGTCGCGAGCGGGGTGGTGGCGCGCAGCACTATCGGCCTTCTGCATCATCCTCGCCGGCTTCATGGTGCCGGTTTCGGTCGTTGCCAGTTGGGCGCGTGTTGAGCTCGTCAGCGAAGATGCCTTCGTCGCCACCTTCGCGCCGCTCGCTGATGACCCCGGTGTGCAGGCTCTGATCATCGATGAGGCGGTCACCGCCATCGATGCCTCCATCGACGTCGAGACCTACACCGACAGCTTGTTCGACGGGATCGCAACGCTTGATCTGCCTCCCGCCGCGCTCACCGCGCTGAATCTGCTTCGAGCTCCCGCGGCATCCGGCGTCCAGAGCCTGATTGAAACTGGTGTGACTAAGGCCGTCGAGTCAGACGCGTTTGCCAGTGTCTGGCGTACCGCTTTGGTGGCTAGCCACCGGGCGCTGATAGCGACTGCCACCGCGGACGATACGGATGGCATCGTCACAATCGCCAATGATGGCACCCTCGCCATTCAGCTCGGTCCTATCGTTGAAGAGCTCAAGTCGCAGATGGTCGAGCAGGGAATCGGCGTCGCCAGTTTGATTCCCGCAATTTCAACCTCAATCGATATCGTGCAAAGTGACGCACTGGTGCTGGTAGGCACCATATATGCCATTGCCGTCGCGGTGGGCTGGTGGCTGCCGGTGGTCTGCCTCGCTCTCTTCGCCATCGGCATTGCGCTTGCCCGCCGTCGCTCTGTCGCGGTACTGGGCACCGGCATCGCAATAGCGATCGGCTCTGGACTTCTCGCAGCGGGATTCGCAGGCGCAAATGCCGTGCTCGGTATCAACGCCTCGGCTCTGGGCATTCCCACCGACACGCTGAGCACAATCTTCTACGCCGTGGTTGGCGCTATGCAAGACACGGCTGTGGTGCTCGCCTTCCTCGGCGTCGTTATCGCAGTCTCGGGTTGGCTGGCCGGTCGATCGCGCCACGCCGCACGAGCCCGCGCTTTCAGTGGGACGCTCTCAACCGCTGCCCGTGGTTCGCTGCAGCGCAACGGTCTGAACACCGGTCGATTCGGCGAGTGGATGTTCCAGCAGCGCCTACTGGTGCGCGCCATCATCCTCGTACTCGCTGTGTTGCTCGTGTTCGCGTTGCGGCCTCTCTCCATCGGCGACATCCTGTTGGTGGTGGTGCTCGCACTCGTTGCCTGGCTCGCCGCGACGCTGGTACAGCGGACTCCCGATGATGTGGCAGCCTCACCGCAGAGTGACCTCGACGATCCAGGCGGAGCAGGCGACACTCTCGTCCTCGACGACGCAGTGGCACCAGATGCAGACCTGGTGGCTGCGACGCCAAGCAACGCAGAAACGCAGAAACTCTCGTAACACATCGAAAAGGGGTGGATGCCGCAGCTTCGTCGCTGCGGCATCCACCCCTTTCGTGTTAGCTCAGCTATCTGTAGTCACGCCGGCATCGCGGAGCACAGCGAGCACCGTGTCGTGATTGTTGAACGCGTAAAGATGAATCCCGGGTGCGCCACCGGCAAGCACCTCGCGCACGAGAGCCGATGCATGTGCGATCCCGATCTGCTTCTGTCCTTCGACGGTCGGTTCAACCTCAAGCGCAACGGACAGCTCAGCGGGCATCGGTTCGCCGCTTAGCTCGATGGTGCGGCGCAACCGAGCCGGTGAGGTGACCGGCATGACGCCCGGCAGGATCGGAATGGTGACGCCAGCAGCTCTCGAACGTTGCACGAAAGCGAGGTAGTCATCGGCGTGAAAGAACAGTTGCGTAATAGCGAGGGTCGCGCCTGCTGCCTGCTTGGCGAGGAGAGCATCGATGTGTTCACTGGCGTAGCGCGAGCGTGGGTGCCCGTTGGGGAATGCTGCAACAGCGATGTCTACGCTTTCGCGACGCGCTACTCGCGCTGCACCAGGCACTCCAGGGACAGGTTCTTCACGATAAGGGGTACGTTCCGCCTGCACCCGATCGATCAGCTGCACAAGCTGCGCTGCGCTTTCTAGGTCTCCCAAGAATTGGTCGTCTTCGCTGACGCCAGGCGGCGGGTCACCCCGCAACGCGAGAAAGCTCCCGATTCCCGCATCAAGAAATTCACGAATCAGCGCGTTAGTCGTCTCGTATGTGCTGCCCACGCAGGTCAGATGGGCAAGCGGCTCCACATTGGTCTCATTGAGGATGTGCGTCAATAGTTCGAGCGAACGCCCACCCGTCGTGCCTCCGGCGCCATAGGTAACCGAGATGAAACGTGGATTCACCGTCGCCAGGCGCTGGATCGTCTGATGAAGATGTGGCCACGCTGCCTCGGAACGGGGCGGGTACACCTCAAAAGAGATCGGCACAGGTGGTGCACTCAGGTCGATTGACATCGTGTGATCTTCGGGTCGAAGGACGAATTCGGGCCGGACGGCCGCGGACACATACCCGGGCCAAACCCGAAAAGCTGTGTCATCGCAGGCGGGTGCCGGGCTCGGCTGTCGCTCCATTGCCGTCGGTGTTCCATGAGAGAAAACGTCGGGCGACGATGGTTCCACGGTACCGGAAGGGGCAATACGCGTCGCCACATGTGTCACCGTGTTTCGCTTTCGCCTACCGTGGAAGGGTGACCACCTCGCTCCCCTACGGCACTTGGCCGTCTCCGCTCACCGCAGCATCTGTCTCTACGGCATCTCCGCGACTCGAAGGCGCGCAATTCGTGGGCGAGGACGTGTGGTGGGGGCAGTCTGTGGCGGCTGAAGGCGGACGGACGACGGTGATGCGGCAAAGGGCGGCCGCTCCCCCAGAATCGATGCTCGCCGCACCATGGAATGCTCGCTCGAGCGTGCACGAGTACGGCGGAGGCGCCTGGGCTACGAGCAATGAGGGCGTTCTCGTGTTCGTGGAGAAGACGGATCAACGTGTCTGGCTCGTAGAACCCGGCAGCGAACCTCAGGCTCTCACCCCGGAGTCGGGAGGCTATCGCTTCGGCGGGCTGAGCATGCAGCACGGTCGCTTGTTGGCGATCCGCGAAACGCACGGTGATTCGCCCACTCCGCTGCGCGACATCGTAGAGATCTCAATGGATGCTTCGCCTGCCCGCGACGGCAGCACTGTCACCGTACTCGCGAGCCGCAGCACGTTCGTTGCGCAACCCGCGCTGTCGCCAGACGGCACAATGCTGGCGTGGGTCGCGTGGGACCACCCCCACATGCCGTGGGACGAAACCCAGTTGCGGCTAAAGCCCCTGAGCGCAGGCCTCGATGACTACATCATGGTTGCAGGCGGCAACGGCAGCGCGCCGCTACAACCGGTGTGGACTTCTCCGTCGGAACTCACATACACCGACGACGAATCAGGCCGCTGGAACCTCATGCGAGTGTCTGCTGCGCTACCGGGCACCGCTCCACGCGCTCTCGCACCGGCGAATGCCGACACGGGCGGCGGATTGTGGGTGCTCGGGCTTCGATGGTTCGGGGTGCTGGCTGATGGCCGCATCGTGGCCATCAGAACCAACGGCAGCGACGAGGTAGCGGTGATCGACACTGATGGCACCGCGACTGCGCTGCCAGTCGATGTCATGGCCAACACTGTCATTGAAGCAACCCGTGGCAGCGAGGTGCTGATCTCGACGGTAGCCGCAGATGGCAGCGCGGCAATCTGGCGCGTCGACATCGATCAGCCAGCACGAGCCGCGCGGGTCGCTGGGAGTGCCCCTACCTGGGGCGAACAATGGATGCCACGCGCGCGCCCATTCGTCGTCGAGGGCGCGCGCGGCCCGGTGTACTCATTCGATTACCCCCCGACGAACCCCAATGTGCACGCGCCAGCGAACGAGCGCCCACCATATGTCGTGTTCGTTCACGGCGGTCCAACAAGTCACGTGGGCGGCGCAGCATCCGGAAAGATCGCCTACCTCACCAGCCGTGGAATCGGCGTGCTCGACGTGAACTACGGCGGTTCGACAGGCTATGGGCGCGTGTATCGAGAACGATTGCTCGGGCAGTGGGGCGTCGTAGACGTGGAAGATGTAATCGTGGCAGCTCAAGGACTCGCCGAGGCCGACATCGCCGATCCGCGGCGCCTCGCGATCGCGGGCGGATCCGCGGGCGGATGGACGGTGCTGTGCGCGCTCGCACAATCCGACGTTTTCGGCGCGGGGATCAGCCGCTACGGTGTCGCCGACCTTCGCCGTCTCGCAGAAGATACCCACGACTTTGAAGCCCGCTACCTCGACAGCATGGTCGGGCCCCTGCCGGAGGCTGAGCAGCTGTACATTGATCGATCGCCGCTGTCACACCTTGACGAGTTCACGACGCCCCTGTTGATCGAGCAGGGACTGGACGACCTTGTAGTGCCACCTTCGCAATCCGAAGCGGTGCGCGATGCGCTCGCCGGCGCGGGTGTTGCACACGCCTACCTCGCATTCGAGGGCGAGGGCCACGGCTTCCGGCGCGCGGAGACCATTGTCGCCACGCTCGAAGCCGAAATCGCTTTTCTCGGTGCCGTCTTCGACTTCGTGCCGCCTGATGTCGCGCCGATCGAACTCAACTAGCGTCGGCGCGGTCTAGTGCACGAATTCTGCGAGCCGCGCAGCAAGATGGCTTCCGACGCGTGCGTGAATCGCGGTGCCAGTCTCTTCGTGGCGCTGGTCGAGAATCATGCCATGCTCATGAATGGCCGACACCAAATCTCCTCTGTCGTACGGAACAAGAACATTCAGTTCGACGGCGGGCAGTGGAAGCGCAGCTTCGATGGCGGCGCGCAGATCATCGATTCCCTCGCCAGAACGCGAGGACACAAAGACTGATTTCGGCTCCAGCCCGCGCAGAACGAGCCGTGTGTCTTCGTCGATCAGGTCTGCCTTGTTGAATACGACGAGCTCGGGAAGGTCGCGTGCGCCGACGTCGCCGATCACATCGCGCACAGTGGCGAGTTGAGCAGCAGGGTCGGGATGCGACCCGTCGACGACGTGCACAATGACGTCGGATGCGCCCACTTCTTCGAGGGTCGAACGAAAGGCTTCCACCAATTGGTGCGGCAAATTGCGAACGAATCCCACCGTGTCAGTGAGGGTAAAGATGCGCCCGTCTGCCGTGATCGAGCGCCGCACTGTTGCATCCAGAGTTGCGAACAGCGCGTTCTCCACCAAGACACCCGCGCTGGTCAGGCGGTTGAGCAAGCTGGATTTACCGGCGTTGGTGTAGCCAGCGATCGCCACCGAGGGGATCGTGTTGCGCTTGCGTTCAGCACGCTTGGCGTCGCGAGCCGGTGCGAAGTCACGGATTTGACGACGCAGTTGCGCCATCTTCGTTCGAATGCGACGGCGATCGAGCTCGATCTTGGTCTCACCCGGGCCGCGGGAGCCCATACCGGCGCCGCCGGCGCCGACCTGTCCACCGGCCTGACGGCTCATCGAGTCACCCCAGCCGCGCAGGCGCGGAAGCAAATACTCAAGCTGCGCCAGCTCGACCTGAGCTTTACCCTCACGGCTCTTCGCGTGCTGGCTGAAAATGTCGAGAATGACCGTGGTGCGATCGATCACCTTGACCTTCACCACGTCTTCAAGCGCGCGCCGCTGGCTGGGCGCTAGTTCGGTGTCGGCAATGACCGTGTCGGCTCCTACCGCCGCGACGATGCCTCGCAGCTCTTCAGCCTTGCCGCTGCCGATATAAGTCGCAGGATCGGGGTGAGGGCGACGTTGAAGCACCGCATCGAGCACCACTGCCCCGGCTGTCTCTGCCAGTGCCGCCAGCTCACGCAGCGAGTTCTCGGCGTCTTCTTGCTCGCCTTGGGGATGCACGCCGACGAGAACCACATTTTCGAGGCGAAGCTGGCGGTATTCCACCTCAGTGACATCTTCGAGTTCCGTGGAAAGGCCAGGGATGCGACGGAGTGCGGCCCGTTCTTCTCGATCCCACTGATCGCCGTCGTTGGAGGTATGACCGACCGTGGCATCGTCTTGGAGAGCCTGCGCCCCACCGAACACTCGCACACCGGACCGCGCCTCGGCACGTGCCAGCACTCGGTCCACCGGATCGATACTGGTGTCGTCGGTGCCTGTCGGCGCGGTGGTATCGGTCATGGGTTCCTTTCGTTGTGCCTCTCCAGAAGCATCCGTAACTCTAGCCTCCCGCACTGAGCGTTACCTCCGCTACGATCTGAAGCCATGGGCAGTGACCACTACTTCAGCGCGTCACCCGGCAGTGCTGAGAAACTTCGCCGCATCAACGTGACTCTTGACGGTCACGAGGTTGCCGTGACCACAGCCGGGGGAATCTTCAGTCCCGACCACATTGATACCGGTACGGCGGTATTGCTCTCCCACACGCCACCGCCCCCGCCCGGGGGCAATCTGCTCGATCTCGGGTGCGGCTGGGGGCCCATCTCGCTGACGCTCGCAATGCAAGCGCCACACGCCACCGTGTGGGCAGTAGACGTGAATGAGCGTGCCCTCGATCTGGTTCGTCAGAATGCCGAGGAACTCGGCCTATCGAATGTGAACGCCGTACTGCCCGACGATGTTCCCGACGATGTGCTCTTTCGCACTATCCGCTCGAACCCGCCCATCCGTGTGGGAAAGAACGAACTGCACGCCCTTCTGCAGCGATGGATCCCACGGTTGGAAGAGCGCTCGGATGCGTGGCTAGTGGTACAGCGGAATCTCGGCTCAGACTCGCTACAGCGCTGGCTCGCCGCCACGTTCGAAACCGGCTTCAGCGTGCACCGCTCGTCGACGGCCAAAGGCTTCAGAGTGCTGAAAGTGAGACACCACGGTTCCCCGGTGAGCGAACCAATTCCGCTGCCCTAGCCAATCGCTAGGCAAGTGCGACTTCCCCCGAGTACACCAGGGTTGCCGGCCCCGAGAGCAGCACGTGCTGCTCGCTTCCAACGTAAGACATGCGAACGCCAAGGGTTCCGCCAGGAACCTTGACACTCCAGTGGTCGGGCGCCGCCGGGCCCGCCCAATGTCGCACCGCGAGAGCGGCTGCTGCCACCCCAGTGCCACAGCTCAGAGTTTCCCCGACGCCACGTTCGAAGACGCGCATCGTGATCGAGGCCACACCGTTGTGCACCAGCGGGTCGCCGGGCACCACGAACTCGATGTTCGCGCCGTGCGAGGGCTGTGGATGCATCTGCGGCTGCGCCGCAAGGTCAAGGCCCGCGAGTTCTTCTTCGTCGGGCAGCGCCACCACGACGTGAGGGTTTCCGACGTCAATGCCCAACCCGGGGCGGGGTGCTCCTCCACCGCGAACGCGCACGAGCACGTCAGCGGTGTCTACCGTCCACGCGCCCAAGTCGACCTCATAGCCGTTGTCCGCGCGCGTGACGGCTTTAATACCGGAGCGCGTGCCGATGTCGAGCGGTTCCGTGCCGAGGGTCACGAGCCCTGCCTGCACCAGGTAGTGCACAAACACTCGGATGCCATTGCCGCACATCTCTGCCTTGGATCCGTCGGCGTTGCGGTAGTCCATGAACCATTCGGCTCCGGATGCTGCCGACGTCGCGCCATCATCGGTTGCGCTAGATCTGACTACTCGCAGAATGCCGTCGGCGCCGATTCCGAAACGGCGGTCGCACAACACCGCAATCTGGTCGTCGCTCAGCGACAATTGACCGTCAGGGTCGGAGACGATGACGAAATCGTTGCCGGTGCCGTGACCTTTGGTAAACGCGATGGATGGCATGACCCAAGTCTAGGCAGTCACGCGACAATCGCCGGGCGCATGAGAGCCTGCAATCTCGTGAGATTACGCGTATGAGGCGTCATCGAGCAGCTGTTGCACTGGGTAGCCAGGCGCGACCCATTGCAGCTGTGAGTACCGCTTGAACCATGACACCTGGCGGCGGGCATAGCGACGCGTGAGAGTCTGCGTCTGCGCAATCGCTTCGGCCTGGGTAAGTTCGCCCTGCAACTGTGCAAGAGCCTGCGCGTAGCCGATGGCGCGGCGCGCCGTCACACCCTGCTCAAGGCCCTGCTCGCGCAGCTTCGTCACCTCATCGAGAATCCCGTCTTGCCACATTGCCTCGACTCGAGCGTCGAGGCGCGGAACTAGCTCGTCGCGCGGCACCGCGACGCCGACAAGACGCGTGTGCTCATGCCAGAGCACCGGGGCCTCGGGAAGGGAGGCCCCGTGTGTCGTAGAGCCCTGAGCCAGTACCTCGAGTGCGCGGACAACGCGACGACCATTCTTAGGATCAATGCGCGCTGCCGTCACAGGATCGGCCGCGCGCAGCCTTGCAAAAAGCACCCCTGGACCTTGCGCAGTCAACTCGGCTTCAAGCTGTGCTCGTAGAGCTTCGTCGTGAGGCGGGAACTGGAAGTCGAAGATGACGCTAGACACGTAGAGTCCCGAGCCGCCGACCAGAATCGCGTCCGCACCTCGCGCATGGATATCGGCGATTACTTCTCGTGCCGTCGGCTGGTACCAGGCAACGGCCGCGTCTTCGGTGACGTCGAGCGATTCGAACAGATGGTGCGCGATTCCACGGCGCTCGTGAGGCGGGAGTTTTGCGGTACCGATGTTCATTCCGCGGTACAGCTGCATTGCATCAGCGTTGAGGATCTCGGCCGGCCGGCCGGTCCGCGCGAGGGCTTCAGCGAGCTCAAGAGATAGAGCGGTCTTGCCCGTGCCCGTAGCACCGACAACCCCCCACACTGCCGCTGAGGCGGCTCGGGGATCGCCAGGACCCGTTTGCGCGCCGCTCACTCTCCGACGCGCAGCGACGGAAGACCGAGCGACACCGCGCGTGGCGTTGCCTCAGCAGGTGCAGAAGACGGCACACCGCAGGACTCGACCTGGGTGCGATCCCACGCATCACCGGAGCGTGTACGGCGAATACGCAGCGGCGCTCCGTCCGGCGAATCTGCGAGCAGATGGTACGGCGCAGCATGCGTCACGACGACGGTAACAACGTCGCCGGGTCGTGGACGCTCCGATCCCTCAGGCAGCTCGAAGTGCACGAGTCTGTTGTCTTCGGCACGACCGGTGAGGCGGTGCGTTGCCGCATCTTTCTTGCCATCTGACGTCGAGACAAGCACTCGCACTTCGCGGCCGACCTGCTTTTGATTCTCTTCTGTGGAGATCCGGTCCTGCAACGCCAGCAACCGCTCATAGCGCTCTTGCACGACCTCTTTCGGAACCTGGTCGGGCATTGTCGCTGCTGGAGTGCCTTCACGAATCGAGTATTGGAAGGTGAACGCGCTTGTGAAGCGTGCGGCTTCGACGACCCGCATGGTCTCGTTGAAGTCTTCTTCGGTTTCGCCGGGAAAGCCGACGATGATGTCGGTGGTAATCGCCGCGTCAGGCATCTGCGCACGCACCCGGTCAAGGATGCCAAGAAACTTGTCGCTACGGTACGAGCGACGCATCGCCTTGAGAATCCGATCACTGCCGGACTGCAACGGCATGTGCAACTGAGGCATAACGGCCGGTGTCTCTGCCATGGCGTCGATCACATCGTCTGTGAAAGCCGCAGGATGCGGGCTCGTGAAACGAATGCGCTCGAGCCCCTCAATGGCTCCTGCCGCACGGAGGAGCTTGCCGAAAGCCAGGCGGTCACCGAACTCGACTCCGTAAGAGTTGACGTTCTGCCCGAGCAGCGTCACTTCGGTAGCGCCGTCTTCGACAAGCAGGCGGGTCTCATTGAGAATGTCGCCGGGACGGCGATCCTTCTCTTTTCCTCGCAAGCTGGGCACGATGCAGAAAGTGCAGGTGTTGTTGCATCCAACAGATATCGATACCCAACCGCTGTAGACGCTCTCACGCTTGGTAGGGAGGGTCGAGGGGAACACCTCGAGCGACTCGAGAATCTCGAACTCGGCCTCGCCGTTATGACGGGCGCGTTCAAGCAGACTCGGCAGCGAACCCATGTTGTGGGTCCCGAAGACCACATCAACCCACGGCGCTTTCGTCTGCACAGCGTCTTTGTCCATCTGCGCCATACAGCCACCGACGGCGATCTGCATGCCCTCGTGCTTGTCTTTGCGCGACTTCAAGTGCCCAAGCGTCCCGTAGAGCTTGCCCGCGGCGTTATCGCGCACTGCACAGGTGTTGATCACGATGACGTCTGCCTCGACGCCTGGATCCGCCCGCACATAGCCAGCGCTGTCGAGCGAGCCGGAAAGCCGCTCGGAGTCGTGGACATTCATCTGGCAACCGAAGGTGCGCACTTCATAAGTGCGGGTTCGGCCATCGACGCCGACAGCTGCCTCGGAGGGCGCGATCAACGTCGGGGAACTTGATGGGGTCGACATGATGTATGCCATTCTACGAGCCGAGAGTGTGTACCGGCTGATGCCCGCGACGGGTAGCGGCTTTCCGTCGCGGAACGGAGCCGAATGAGGCGGACTGGCTAGCTGAATCGAACGCCTGAGGAGGTGCGGCGTACCTCTTCCAATGCCGTGCGGGCCGCTGTCATCGCGATGTGGCCGCCGAACCCTCGCCTAGCCAATTGACCGTGCAACCTTCGCAGGGCAACATCGTTCTCGAGAGATGACATTCGCGACGCGCGGCTTCGAGCGAACTCCAGCGCTCGCTCAGCCTCGTCGTCGCCGAGCGCACCCAGCACCTCTTCGGCAACGTCGCGGGCGATGCCTCTCTTGCTCAGAGTCTGAGCAATGGCGCCGCGCCCCTGACCCTTGCGCTCGGCACCCATGTACACGAGGTGCTCGGCAAGCGCAGCGTCGTCGAGGTAGCTAAGCCTCTCGAACTTCTCAATCAGCTCTTCAACGTGGTGATCGCTGAGTTCGTGGTCGCGAAGGACCCCACGTGCTTCAGAAACTGAGAGAGATCGCGATCGCAGCTTTCGTAGCAGCTGGTTCTCTGCCGCTTCACACGCCGCGCTTTCGCTGGGTGTGTCAACCGGCGAGGGCTGCGAACCGGGGAAGAGCTCGATGACAGGGGCGAGATCCTCATCAGCGATAGCTGCATCGCCGCCCCCGCCATCAACAAAACGCACCATGATCAGGCCGGGCGTCGTGCCGCCAGCTCATCAGCCTTTGAGCCTTCGACTTCTTTGGACTGCCCGATTCCCATCTTCACCTTGATCTTGCCCTCGATGTCAGCGGCAATATCGGGGTTTTTAAGAAGGAAGTTGCGCGCGTTCTCTTTACCCTGACCCAGCTGTTCGCCGTCGTAGGTGTACCACGCACCAGACTTCTTCACGAGGCCGTGCTCAACACCGAAGTCAATGAGGCTTCCCTCGCGGGAGATACCGACTCCGTAGAGAATGTCGAACTCAGCCTGTTTGAACGGTGGAGCCATCTTGTTCTTGACGACCTTGACGCGAGTTCGGTTTCCGACCGCATCGGTGCC
Organism: Microbacterium sp. NPDC076911; assembly: GCF_040687125.1. Lineage (NCBI taxonomy): Bacteria > Bacillati > Actinomycetota > Actinomycetes > Micrococcales > Microbacteriaceae > Microbacterium > Microbacterium sp. NPDC076911. The sequence continues at coordinate 38,837 of NZ_JBFBMP010000002.1, forward strand.
GTCTTTCAACGTTTCGATTCGGCGAATGTCGAGACGCACCGAGGCGTAGAACTTGAGGGCTTTACCACCAGCGGTGGTTTCAGGTGACCCGAAGAACACACCAATCTTTTCACGCAGCTGATTGATGAAAATCATCGTGGTGTTCGTCTGGCTGAGGCCACCGGTGAGCTTGCGCAAGGCCTGCGACATCAGGCGGGCCTGAAGCCCGACGTGGGTGTCACCCATCTCACCCTCGATCTCAGCCTTGGGCACCAGCGCGGCCACGGAGTCGATCACGATGAGGTCAATGGCGCCAGAACGCACGAGCATGTCGGCGATCTCAAGCGCCTGCTCTCCGGTATCAGGTTGCGAAACCAGCAACGCGTCAATGTCAACGCCAAGCTTTTGCGCATAGTCAGGGTCGAGGGCGTGCTCTGCATCGATGAACGCCGCGATACCGCCGGCCTTCTGGGCATTCGCGATTGCGTGGAGCGTCAGCGTTGTTTTACCGGAAGACTCAGGACCATAGATCTCGATGATGCGGCCGCGGGGCAAGCCGCCCACGCCAAGAGCGACATCGAGTGCTACTGAGCCGGTGGGGATGACTTCGACCGGAGCACGCTCGTCACTGCCAAGGCGCATCACCGATCCCTTTCCGAACTGCCGGTCGATCTGTGCGAGGGCCGAGTCGAGGGCCTTTTCGCGGTCAGCGGGTGAGGGCATAGCGTGCTCCTTAGGTATGAGATCCGTCGCCTGTAGGCTGCCGCGATCTGTCTTCATAAGACGGATGCTGCGGCAAGGCATGAGGTGTCGATGTGACGTCATTCACGCTAGGGGTGGCCTCCGACATTCATCGTCGCCACGTCCGTCGCAGTGGATGACATTTCACCGTCACCTTCTGTGGAGGAGCCTACGCGCGCATCGAACAGATATTCGACGACACGCCGCTCGCAGCATCCTCTGTATTCGGATCTCTTAGCGCCGCCTAGGCTCAAGCCGCCCGGCGCCGTAACGACGCTCAGGCGCGACATCCATCTCGATGCACAGCGCCAGCCAGATATCTTTCGGGGGCATGCCAGCATGTATCGCTTCGGACGCGGTCAAATCCCCTAACGACGTCAATACGAGGTCGTTGAGCACCGGCCCGCCGCGCGCGCCAAACTCATCCGCGACGGCGCGCTCGAATTCGCTACGACGCATCAGCCGCGTGGATCAGCGAAGCGAAAGCTCAGCGTCGACCTCGGCGAGCAAGTCGTCGGGTACGACGTCAGGGAATGTCTGCAACCCCTCCATCACCGAAAGCCGATCGCCGACCTCACGCATGATGGTGGATATGGGTACCTCAAGCGCTTCTGCGACAGACGCAAGAATTTCGCTTGATGCTTCTTTCTGGCCACGCTCCACTTCACTCAGGTAACCGAGCGCGACACTGGCGCGGCTCGCAACCTGGCGGAGGGTGCGTCCCTTCTGTTGGCGAAAGTCACGAAGGACTTCGCCGATCTCTTGACGAACCAGGATCATGGGCCCCCTCCTCACTTCTGATTCCCGGGCTCTGCGAGCCATCCGGATGGATAACTTTACATCACCGTTCTTGGTGCCAATCTAAACCCGTGAGCTGGGCATATGGCGGGAATCACAGAAAGTAACCGACACGAAACATAAATTGTTCCCTTCTCGCATGAATCTTTTTGCGAGCCGTCCACGCTCAGGGCGCCTGCAACACCGAAAGGCACAGCGCAAGAGCTTCATCAACGCTCTGCGCACGAATCTCGCCTCTGTCGCCGCTAAGGGCGAGCGCGGCCACGGTGGTGCCGTCAGGCGTCGACACCGCAACGTAGACGGTACCCACCGGGTGATCGTCTTGTTCCAGGGGACCAGCGACGCCCGTCGTGGCGATGCCCACATCAGAGCCGAGCACCCTGCACACTCCCGCGGCCATCTGCGCCGCAACATCTGCATGCACAGCCCCGCTGTCCCTAAGCAGCCGAGCGTCGACGCCAAGCACAGTTTCTTTGACGTCGGTGGCGTAAGCGACGACTCCTCCGCGCATATGCGACGACGCGCCCGAGATGTTCACGATCTCGGCGGCCAGTAACCCGCCCGTGAGTGATTCCGCTGTCGCGACAGACCAACCGTGCCTCGAAAGCGCTTCGAGAACCTCAGCGGCCCGGCCGTGGTTCAACTCGCCTTCGCCTTCCGACCGGCGCGAACCTCAGTGACGATGTAGTCGATACCACTGGCGATCGTCAATACAACCGCGATAGTCATAGTGACGCCGTTCACCCACCAGATCCATTCCCCCACGAGCGTCCATAGCGGCAGTAGAGCCAGCGACAGCGCGACGCCTTGCGCAAGTGTCTTGAGCTTGCCCATCCACGCCGCGGCGAGCACGTGGTCACTGACGACCATGAAGCGATAGACGGTAATACCGACTTCACGGACCAGTACGATAACCGTCACCCACCAGGGCAACTCGAGCAGAATCGACAGCCCAACAAAAGCAACCCCGGTCAGCACTTTGTCTGCGATCGGGTCAAGAAGCTTGCCGAGGTCGGTGACGATGTTGTATTTGCGGGCTATGTACCCGTCAATACCATCGGTACCGATCGCCACGATAAACAAAACTGCAGCCCACCAGCGAAGTGCTCCATCTGCTCCCCCGTCCGCCAGCAGCATCCATAGGAATATCGGCGCGCAGAGAATTCGGACGATCGTGATCGCGTTGGGAAGTTGACGGGGAACGGCCATGTGCTGAGCCTATCGCTCGTATCAGTCGCGGCCCGTCAGGCCCCAGGCATCCTCAGAGTCATCAGCAACTTCAACAACCGGGACATCGTCATACTGAGCGGCGACGGCATCTGGGCCGTAGCCGTCGGCGGTCGGAGCGGGCGGTGCCGCGGGTGCGTCGTCGCCTCGCAGCCGGGCAAGAACCTCGGGGAGCTGCTCGGCAGTGACCATGACGTCACGCGCTTTAGACCCTTCGGAGGGTCCGACGATCTCGCGCGCTTCGAGGAGGTCCATCAACCGGCCCGCCTTTGCAAAACCAACCCTGAGCTTGCGCTGAAGCATCGAGGTGGAGCCGAACTGGGTCGACACGATGAGCTCGGCTGCCGCTAGCAGCACTTCAAGATCGTCACCGATGTCGGCGTCGATGGTCTTCTTTTCCACGACGGCGTCGACGTCATTTCGGTACTCTGGTCGCGCCTGCTGTGTGACGTGCTTGACGACGCGCTCGATCTCAGCTTCGCTCACCCACGCACCTTGCACGCGGATCGCCTTTGACGTGCCCATCGGCAGGAATAGCCCGTCACCCTGGCCGATCAAGCGGTCAGCGCCCGGCTGATCCAAAATGACTCGGGAATCGGTCACGCTGGTGACAGCGAACGCGAGCCGCGAAGGCACGTTGGCTTTGATAAGGCCGGTGACCACGTCGACGGAGGGCCGCTGAGTCGCGAGCACCAGGTGGATGCCGCTGGCTCGCGCCAACTGGGTGATTCTCACGATCGAATCTTCCACATCTCGAGGTGCGACCATCATGAGGTCAGCGAGCTCATCGACCACGACCAGCAGGTAGGGGTACGGCTTCAGGACGCGCTCGCTGCCCTCTGGGAGGTTGATTTCGCCAGCCACTACTGCCTTGTTGAAGTCGTCAATGTGGCGGTAGCCGAACGACGCGAGGTCGTCGTAGCGCATGTCCATCTCTTTCACGACCCATTGCAGCGCTTCGGCAGCCTTTTTGGGGTTCGTGATGATTGGCGTGATGAGGTGCGGGACGCCAGCGTACGAGGTCAGCTCAACGCGTTTCGGGTCGATGAGCACCATGCGCACATCGCTTGGCTTGGCCTTCATGAGCAAACTCGTGATCATCGAGTTCACAAAACTCGATTTACCCGAGCCCGTCGAACCAGCCACCAAGAGGTGAGGCATCTTGGCGAGATTTGCTACCACGAATCCGCCACCGACGTCTTTTCCTACGCCGATTGTCATGGGGTGAGTCGACTGTGTCGCGTTCTGCGAACGCAATACATCGCCGAGCGTCACAATCTCGCGATCAGCATTGGGAATCTCGACGCCGATGGCACTCTTGCCCGGAATCGGAGCGAGAATCCTGACCTCGTTGGAAGCAACCGCGTATGCGAAGTTGTTCTGGAGTGCGGTGATTCGCTCGACTTTGACGCCGTGACCGACTTCGATTTCGTACTGGGTGACGGTGGGCCCGCGCGAGAATCCCGTGACCTTTGCGTTCACACCGAACTGCTCTAGAACGCTGGTGATGGCACGCACGGTGTCGTCGTTAGCCTGCGATCGCGCCTTGGGTGGTGTTCCCTCGCCCAGCGCGTTCACCGAGGGCAGTCGGTAGGGCAATGGCGGTGCGTCACGCGGAGTATCCGCACCAATGCCCGCCATTCCGGGAAGCTCACCGTCTGCAATGGGGTCTTGATCGTAGTCATCACGAAGCGATACCCCCGAAGTCTGGCCAGCTGCCACTCCAGCGAGTGCTGTTGCGTCGAAGACCTCAGTGAGCGCATCGGGTGCGGCGGTGGGCGCGGGTGCGGTCACGGGCGGTTCAATGGCCTGCTCGAAACCACCGTCAGTCGTGCCGACGGGAAGCAATTCGGTGAGATCTTGCGAGCCGAGCTCGCTGTCACCGTCTTGCTCACGACCCGTGCGGTTGCGGCGCCACCACGGCAGCGAAGAGTCTGTGGACTCGTCTTCATCGGAAGACGTATCGTCGTTGCTCGCTGAGTTGGCGTCGGATTTCTCGTCTGGCTGCGCATCAAATGCCCAGGTGTAGAGTTCGCCAAGGCGTCGGCCGATGCGGTTCGGTGGGGTCTTAGTGATGATGAGCACGCTGAGCAACGCAAGCAGACTCAGGACGATGTAGGCACCGATATCGGTGAGCACGAGCGCGAGTGGCTCACCGATCATCCATCCAAACAGGCCACCGGCTTGACTGAGCGCGGGAAGGCCTTCGCTCGGCTCAGGCCGGCCGCCTGCCACGTGGCAGAAACCCGCGACGGTGAGCACGAGCAGGCCGAAGCCGATTCCGAGCCGACCGTTGTCGTGCACCGACGATGGATGCCGAAACATCCACCCGGCAAGAAGCAACAGCAGCACCGGCAGAATGAAAGCTTCGCGTCCGAGCAGACCGCCTACCGTGTAGGCGCTGATCGTCGTGGCGACCTCATTGCCGATGAAGAACCACTCGACCGTGCTGCCGACGATAGCCAGGAGCACCAGCAAGAACGGGAACCCGTCTCGGCGTTGGTCCTTCTCCAGCGACTCAGGGCCGAAAGCCCGAAAAAGTCCGCCTGTGGCGTGAGCAAGGCCCAGCCAAGCGCGCACCGCCACGGGGGGCTTCTCGGGTTCACCTACGTACTTCTTGGGCGCGGGGGCAGGCTTCGCCGCGCGCGAGTTCGATGCTTTCGCGGGCGCGCCACCTTTGGTGGTCGGGCTTGTAGTCCTGGCCATTCCTCCACGCTACGCCGCGGCACGGACAATTCCGCGGAACGACGCGGCGCCCGACAAGACAGGTCAGTGGCGAGCGGATAAGAATCAGCGCAGCCGCTTGACCATCGTTACGCGAGTCGCATCGCCCTCGGTGATGGCAAAACCTTCGGATCGATACAACGTGGTCGCGTAGTTCTCGCGCTCCACGCTCAGGCTCAACCGTGCGTACCCGGCCGCCTGCGCTGTGGCAGTGAGGCTACGCAGCAGGGCTCTGCCGACACCGTGCGCACGCCAAATCGGACGAACGCCGATGATCAGCTCGGGCACGCCAATGTCGACATAGCCGAATCCGGGTTCGTTGCGTGGCAACGTTCGATACCAAGCCGCACCGATCGCTTCGCCACTGCTCGATTCTGCGATGACACCGGTGTCTCCCGGCCTCATCCAACCTGTGACGTACCGCAGTTGTACCTCTGAAGTAAGCACCTCATGCCTCGGGCGTGCCCCTGTAATCTGCCAGTTTGCCGCTTCCACCAACATGTCGCCCAGGAACGCGCCGTCCGGCTGTGTAGCTGGGCGCAACACGAATGCGGATGACATGTCGCGAGTGTACCCAGCCGAACGGGTGATCTACGCCTCGATGACGAGTGGCACGATCATCGGACGTCGACGGAGCGCTTGGTTCACCCATCGGCCTATCGTGCGACGGACGATCTGCGATAGCGCGTGTGAGTCGCGTACGCCTGAACGCGCGGCTTCTTCGAGCGCCGCAGCGATCTTTGGCTTGACGCTCTCGAACACATTGTCGTCTTCAGCGAAACCGCGCGCGTGAATCTCAGGGCCCGAGATAATGCGCCCGGTTGCGGCGTCCACCACCACGATCACCGAGATGAAGCCCTCTTCGCCCAGGATGCGACGATCCTTCAGATCCGCGTCAGTGATCTCTCCCACTGTCGAACCATCGACATACACGAATCCGAGGTCAAGCTGACCCACGACGTGCGCATCGCCGTCGCGCAGGTCAATGACCGTTCCGTTCTCGCCAATAATCGTGCGGTCTGATTCAACACCAGTGTCTCGAGCGAGCTGGGCGTTCGCGATCAGGTGGCGGTACTCGCCGTGAATCGGCAAAACGTTCTTGGGCTTGAGGATGTTGTAGCAGTAGAGCAGTTCACCCGCGGCGGCGTGCCCCGAAACATGCACCTTGGCGTTGCCCTTGTGGACAACATGGGCACCAAGTTTGGTGAGACCATCAATCACTCGATAGACAGCATTCTCGTTGCCGGGGATAAGGCTCGACGCGAGAATCACCGTGTCGCCGGGTCCTGGTTCAATCGCGTGATCGAGATTTGCCATGCGGCTGAGAACCGCCATCGGCTCGCCCTGCGAACCGGTCGACATGTATACGATCTTGTCTTCGGGAAGATCCTTGGCCTTCTTGTAATCAATCAGCACACCGTCGGGAACCTTCAGGTAACCGAGATCAGCAGCGATCGTCATATTGCGCACCATGCTCCGCCCGAGCAGGGCGACACGACGCCCGTGGGCATGTGCCGCGTCGAGCACCTGCTGCACGCGGTGAACGTGACTTGAGAAACTGGCAATCACCACGCGGCGCGGTGCCTTGGAGATGACCTGCTCCAGGACCGGACCGATGTCGCGTTCGAGCGGTGTGAATCCGGGAACATCGGCGTTGGTCGAGTCCACCAGGAAGAGGTCGACGCCCTCCTCGCCCAGGCGCGAGAACGCGCGCAGGTCGGTCAGGCGGCCGTCGAGCGGCAACTGGTCCATCTTGAAGTCGCCCGTGGCGAGCACGAGACCGGCAGGGGTCCGGATTGCGACGGCGAGCGCATCGGGAATTGAATGGTTGACCGCGATGAATTCCAGATCAAAGGGGCCCAGCTTCTCGCTCTGACCCTCAGCGACGGTCAAAGTGAAAGGGCGGATCCGGTGCTCTTTCAGCTTTGCCTCGATGAGCGCAAGAGTAAGGCCCGAACCGATAAGTGGGATGTCCTTCTTCATCTTCAGCAGATACGGTACGGCGCCGATGTGGTCTTCGTGCCCGTGCGTCAGGACGACCGCGACGATGTCGTCAAGGCGACCCTTGATCGGCTCAAAGTCCGGCAAGATCAGGTCGACACCCGGCTGGTGCTCTTCGGGGAACAAAACACCGCAGTCCACGATGAGCAATTTGCCCTCGAACTCGAACACGGTCATGTTGCGACCGATCTCACCGAGGCCGCCGAGCGGGGTAACCCGCAGAGTTCCGGGCTCGAGTGCGGGCGGGTCGTAGACGGTACGGGGCATGGTCATCTCCTCAGGATGCCGAAGCATCCAATATCGATTGGGTCCGCGTGCGAAGTGCGCGTCGCGGACTGAAGTACTTCATCGCGTGGTGCCCGACACTTTCGGCAACGCGCCACCTGCGGCGGCGTTGCGGTCGGGGCGGAAGTTCGAGAAATCGACGCTGGGGACGTCTGTCACGAGGGCTAGCTCGTCTTCGATCGCTGCAGCTTCCCATTCTTCTGGGCCGACGAGCGGCAGTCGTACCCGGGGGCTCGCGATTCGACCGAGTCCGTGCAGGATGTATTTTGCCGAGACCGTGCCGGGAACGTGCGTCATCACAGCGCGCACCAACGGTTCCAGTTGCTTGTGCGCGGCAGTTGCTGCGGCAAGGTCGCCACGGTTCACGGCGTCGACGATCACACGGTACGGTTGCGCGGCAATGTTGGCAGTTACGCCGATCATGCCGCTTGCGCCGATCGACAGGTGAGGAAGAACGTTGGCGTCGTCACCGGAGAAATACAACAGGTCAGTTTGGTTGAGCACGCGGCTCACCTCGCTGAAGTCGCCCTTCGCATCTTTCACCGCGACGATGTTGGGGTGCTTTGCCAAGCGCAGAATCGTCTCGTACTTGATTGGCACGCCAGTGCGCCCAGGAATGTCGTACAGGATCACGGGCAGATCGGTGGCATCGGCCACCAGCCGGAAGTGAGTGAGAATTCCCGCCTGCGTCGGCTTGTTGTAGTAGGGGGTGACGATCATGATGCCGTCAGCACCTGCCCGCTCACTCGCCTTGTACAGCTCTATCGCATGAGCGGTCTCGTTCGAACCGCCGCCCGTGATGATCTTCGCCCGCCCCGAAGCGACATCCTTGCCGACCTCGACCAGCCGCAGCTTCTCCGCGTCGGTGAGCGTCGAGGTTTCGCCGGTCGTGCCGGTGACGACAATGCCGTCAGCGCCGGCGGTGATCACGTCGTCGACGTGTTTTTCCATCCCGGGCCAATCAACTTCGCCGTCGGCCGTCATCGGAGTGACGAGCGCGACCATTACCTGACCGAAGGGATTGCCAATATGAGCCACCCTTCAACAGTACCGGTGCCTGCTATCGACCCGATTCACCCACGCGTGCGGCAAGCGCCGCCGGCACAAAGCGCGACAGCCACACAAGCAGCGAGTACCGCTTAGAGGGAACCGACACAGCCTTTCCCCGGGCAATGTCGCGCAGCGCATCTTCGACAACCCGATCGGCGTCCAGCCACATCCACCCAGCGACACCCTCATTTCCGGGAGTCAGACCCATGCGTTCATGGAAGTTGGTGTGCGTGAAACCCGGACATACCGCTGTGACTGTCACACCGCGCGGCGCATAGGTTCCGTTTGCCCACTGGCTGAAGCTGACGAGCCAGCGCTTGCACGCACCGTAGGTGGAGCGCGGCGTGTACGCCGCAACACTGGCCACGTTGACAATGCGGCCGTGGCCACGCTCGAGCATGGCCCCTAGGGCCGCGTGACTCAGTCGCATGGGAACTTCGACGTGCAGGTCAAGATGTCGGACCTCGTCTTCGATGTCGTTCTTCTCGAACTCCAGCGACAAGCCGAAACCTGCATTGTTGACCAGAATTTCGATGGGGTGATCTGCGTCGGCAACCCGCCGTTCGACCTTCTCGCGCTGGCGCGTCTTCAGCAAGTCGATCGCCATGACCTCGACTTCCACACCGTGTGTGGAGCGCAGTCGCGTGGCCAAAGCTTCAAGGGCGGCCCGATCTCGGGCGACAAGCACGAGATCGGCGCCTCGCTGCGCGAGTTGCCGTGCGAATTCGGCCCCGAGTCCGGAGCTTGCGCCGGTGATCAAAGCAGTCTTACCCATCGGTGTTCTCCCTGTTCCCGCGTTCACACGTCACGAAGCGATATCGAATGCCGCGCGACGACACGTGCCAGCCCACGGAAGGATCGGCAGCTGTCGGATGCCACCCTGCCCGTGATGGCGCGAAGGTATCGCCCGCCGCAGAGACATCGAGCTCCGTCACCTCGAGCCTTGTCGCGCGTTCGATGCTTTCGGCAAACAACGCCCCGCCGCCAATCACCCACGCCCAGTCGGTGCTGGAATCATCGACCAGTGCGATCGCACTGTCGAGCGAGCGTGCACTTTCTGCGCCGGCGGCGGCCCAGTCTTCGTTTCGAGTGACCACGATGTTGCGGCGATCACTCAGTGGACGAAAGCGCTCGGGCAGTGATTCCCAGGTTCGACGGCCCATAATCACCGGCGCTCCGATTGTCACCGCTTTGAAGTGTGCGAGATCTTCGGGAACGTGCCATGGCATGCCGCCATCAGCGCCTATGACTCCCCCGTCGGCTTCCGCCCAGACCAGGCCAATGAGAACGCTCATACCGCCACGGCGCCACGAATCGCGGGGTGGTGCTGGTAATCCTCTACGACAAAGTCTTCGAACGCGTAGTCGAAAACGGAGTCAGGCTGGCGCCCGAACCGCAACGTCGGGTAGGCATATGCCTCTCGGCTCAGCTGCTCGCGCACTTGCTCGCGATGATTGTCATAGATGTGGCAGTCGCCACCCGTCCAGACGAAATCTCCGGGCTCAAGCCCCGCCTGCTGCGCGACCATCAGCGTGAGCAACGCGTATGAGGCGATATTGAAAGGAACGCCCAAGAATAGGTCGGCGCTGCGTTGATACAGCTGGCATGACAGCCGCCCGTCAGCTACGTAGAACTGGAACAGCGCATGACAGGGAGCGAGCGCCATATCGGGAATGTCTGCAGGATTCCACGCCGAGACGATGAGGCGTCGCGAGTCCGGATTGACGCGAATCTGTTCGATCACATCCGTGATCTGGTCGATTTGCGCCCCATTGGGCGAGGGCCACGAACGCCACTGCACGCCGTAGACCGGACCCAGCTCACCGTGTTCATCGGCCCACTCATCCCAAATTGTCACGCCGTTGTCTTGGAGCCACTGCACATTGGATTCGCCTCGAAGAAACCACAGCAGCTCATAGGCGATCGATTTGAAGTGCACTCGCTTTGTTGTGATCAGCGGAAACCCCTGCGAGAGGTCGAATCGGATCTGCCGACCAAAAGCGCTTGTGGTCCCCGTCCCGGTGCGGTCTGCCTTGTGAGTGCCATTTTGCAGCACATCACGCAGGAGGTCTTCGTATGGGGTGGGAGTTGGCGACGTCACGGCGCCCACTTTACCGCCGGCGCGGAGTCGGACGGAGTCAAATGGCGTCGATCATCGTGAAAGGGAGATACTCTTGCCTGTTGTGAACCTCGTCGACGCCCTTATTGTCATCGCCGCCTTGCTCGCGCTGACGACAGGAGTAGTGGCGGTATTGCGATGGGCGCAATCGCGTCCGCAGCGAAACATCGAACACGAGGTGATCCAACCGCAGCGGTTGGGCGCCGATGCACTCGGCAAGGTCGCCACTCTTCTGCAGTTCAGCAATGACGCGGGCGCTCGTTGCCCGAGCGTGCACAAGACTCTCGCTGACGTCGCCGCCGACCACCCCGGAGTGCGTCACCTCGACATTGACTTGACGCACCGACCCGACATTGCGCGACACTTTCAGGTCTTGCAAACGCCGACGACGCTCGTGCTGGATCGCGATGGTGCCGTACAGACGCGTTTCGGAGGAACTCCAAGCCGCCACGTGCTCGAGCTCGAACTGTCACGACTCGGCGCCGAGATACCACACGCCTGAGCAACGGGCGGGTTCGACAAAACCTGTCGCGCAGATCACGAGCGCCGGTTAGGCTGACCGCGACGCGTACGGACGCCCCGGCGCGTGAAACAGGAGGCTACCCATGACAGTCACGAGCGAAGCAACCACCGCCTGGCAAGGTGACCTCGCAACTGGATCAGGCGCCGTCACTCTCGTGTCGTCCGGCTCAGGCAGTTTCGATGTGAATTGGAAGGCGCGAAGCGAAGGCTCGACGTCGACGACGACCCCCGAAGAACTGCTGGCTGCCGCGCACGCATCCTGCTTCAGCATGGCGCTATCTCACGCCCTCGGCCAGAACGGGACTCCCCCCGAGCGCATTGATGCGACCGCGTCGGTGTCGTTCACCCCGGGCACCGGTATCACCGGCAGCCACCTCAACGTCAACGCCGTGGTTCCGGGGCTGACCGCAGAGGATTTCGAACGTTTTGCGGCAGATGCGAAAGCGGGTTGCCCGGTCTCGCAGGCGCTCGCGGGGATCGAGATCACGCTCGAGGCGACGCTTGCCTGAAGAACGCCCCAATTCCCGAGTCGTTGTCGCCGGAGCCTCCGGGCTGGTCGGCACTGCTCTCATCAACAACCTGCGCGCAGATGGCATAGCCGTCACCACTCTCGTGCGGCGCCCCCCGGCGCGTACTGGCGAAGTCGAATGGCTCACCGACACTGACGCTCTCGACCCCGACGTTCTCGCCGGGGCGAGCGCTGTAGTGAGCCTCAACGGCGCGAGTATCGGGCATTTTCCTTGGACAAGTTCATACCGAAACACTCTGCTGTGGTCACGCATCACCCCGACGCGAGCGATCGCTCGAGCGGTCAAAGCGCTCGGTGAAGACGCTCCTTCCTTCCTCAGTGCATCCGCAGTGGGCTTTTACGGCTCGGCGCCCGGCGTCGCACTCACCGAGCATGCTCCGCGAGGTGAGACTTTTCTTGCAGACCTCTGCGGTGAATGGGAGACCGCCGCTCTCGGTGCCGGCGACGCCGCACGAGTCGCGCGGCTTCGCACTGCGCCGATTGTCCATCGCGAAGGCGTGCTCAAGCCCCTGCTTCTGCTCACGAGAGCGGGAGTGAGCGGAAAGATCGGCCGTGGGACGCAGGCTTGGCCCTGGATCTCGCTTGATGACGAAGTTCGCGCGATTCGGCACGTAATCGACTCCGAGATGTCTGGCGCCGTCAACCTATCTGGCCCCACTCGCGCCACCGCGAACGATCTCGGCTTCGCGTTGGCCGTGAGGATGAACCGTCCGTACGTGCTGCCGGCGCCAGTGTGGGCGATGAAAGCAGCTCTGGGTTCTGACGCTGTCGAGTCGTTACTGACCAGCGACGCTCACGTCGTGCCGGAGGCACTGAGCGAGTCAGGATTCGATTTCACGCATGCCACCATCGATGAGGCAGTCGCCGCCGCGCTACCGCATTCCGCCGGCTGAGCTCAGCCACGCCGCTGTCGCGATTCGAGGCTGATTGCGCGTCTGATCGCAGCGCGGGCACGACGGCGGTCGCCTGAGGCATCGTAGGCGATGCCGAGACGATACCACCCAGCCCAGTCATCGGGATTCTGCTCGACGACGCTGCGGTACTGCGGGAATAGGGCATCAGCGTCTTCGCGCACCACACGGCCGCTGGGGCGGATGGAGACTGACTCTTCAGGCAAGGCACCATCTGCTTCCAGCCGACGGCCGAGTTGATCCGCGCGCACTCCGAACCACAGTTCGCGCCCCAGCGCCCACAGCGCGATGAGCGGAAGAACTACCAGCGCCATGCCCATCAGCATGCCGACAGCGTCTCCAGAGATGAGCAAGAGCCACGCACGCTGGCCGACGAGAAGCACATAGAGCAACAACAGCACCGCCATGACGGCGACCCCGATGCGCGCGCTCATGCGCTTGTTGCCTGCGCCACCTGGCCGGGGACGCCACCATCGTCGAAGGGCTTCGCGTCGCTCTTGCGGGAGCCAGGGCGGCGGATGCCGATATCAAGAAAGCTGTCGAGTCCGACTGTGACGCCGCTCGCGTCGCGCGCAGCGGCGAGGGCCAGCCGGATTCCAGGCGCATACGCCAAGGCCGGTTCTACCGTGTCATGCACAATCGTGAGCGACTCTCCCGACCCCGACAGGACAGTCTCCTGCTTGGCGACAACCCCCGGTCGGCGTAGAGAATGAATCGGAACGCTCGCTACCTGTTGTCCGCGCGCGCGCTGATCAACATGCGGTGACTCCACCGGCCCCACTGACGTGCGCGCGGCGGCGATCATTTCAGCGGTGCGAACTGCCGTTCCACTGGGCGAATCGACCTTCGACTCACGGTGCGCTTCGATGATCTCAATGGAAGGAAAGAACGGAGCCGCCGCCGCGGCAAGCGCAGATCCCAGAACAGATCCAAGCGAGAAGTTGGGGATGAACACGATGCCGGTCTCGGCAGCTTCGACGAGCGGCCGTACCTGCGCAATTCGTTCCGCGGACCAACCAGAAGTTCCCACGAGAACGTTGATACCGAGATCGATCGCCGCCCGGATCACATCGAGTGACACGGCCGGAGTAGAAGCGTCTACCACCAGATCGGCGCCCGCAATGTCGGAAAGCTCGGAGCGCGAAGTGAGCACCGCCGACACTTCGAACCCATCTTCAGCCTCAACCACCGTGCGGATAATTCCGCCAAGTTTGCCGGTGCCCCCTACTATCGCCACGCGCGTCGTCATGGCCTCCATCCTAGGTGCGCAGTCGGGTGAGCACGGCCGGTGCAATATCGTGGAGAGGTGGTGACAATTCAAGAATCTGCCGTCGATACGCCGGAAGCGCGTTCGTTGCTGGAGGAGTACTTCCACTCGCGCGAACTGGGCTTCGCAAACCAGAACGTGGTGTATTCGATCGCGTTTCCGACAGCCGAAGCCTTCACCCCACCCACGGGAGTCTTTCTTGTCGCCCGGGACGAAACCGGCAAGGCGGTGGGGTGCGGGGGGATTCGCCGAATTTCCAGCGGCGGGAACGGCATCCGCTACGAGCTCAAGCACCTCTACCTGCGCCCGGAGACGCGCGGCCGCGGATGGGGAAGGGCTCTGGTCAGCGCTTTAGAGAGCCAGGCACAAGCGTTTGGTGCGAGCGAGCTGGTGCTCGACACCCATCACTCGCTTACCGCGGCGGGCGCGCTCTATGCCAGTGCGGGCTATATGCCCACCGAGCCATACAACGACAACCCCAACGCAACACGTTGGTATCGGAAGTCGATAGCAGGCTAGAACGGGTAGGTATCGGGCAGACCTGTCTCGAGCTCCTTCGGCAGGTGCGCCAGATCGTTGTGTGAGAGTAGCGTCCAGGGCCGACCCTGTTTCTGCGCGATCACCGTCAACCCGCAGTGAGCTTGGTTGAGCGTCATCCAACGCCAATCCGGCGCTTGCAGCACCTCGCGCACAAACCACGAAATGACGAAGTTGTGGGTGATCAGCAGATCATGCACTTCACCGTTCTTGCGGATCAGAAACTCGCTGACGGCATCTGCCATCTGTGCACGGCCGGCATCAACCTCTGCTTCAGTGATGGACCCGAAAAATGGTTCGAAAGCCGGCGGGGTGTCATCGGTCATACCCGTCGGAACGCAGTCAAACAACAGCGCTGATGGCTCAGGATTCAACGACGGCATACGCTCTGCCACCGCACGAGCCGTCTCGCTGGCACGCTCAAGCGGTGAGTGCCACATGCGGTCGAATGGAATGCCCGAGAGACGATCGGCGACGGCCTCAGCCTGTCTGCGGCCGCGTGCAGAAAGGGGGCCGTCCGACAGACCGTACTCCGCGTCTTGGTGCTCGCCGTGTCGCACGAGGTAGATATAGTGCGTCACGCAACTCACTCCGTTGTTGAGGGGATTGGGTGCCCGACTCGAGCACCATCCCAGCCTACGTCACACTACGGACGCAACCGTCCTATCAGTCCGCGGCGCGGGCGATGTCTGCGAGGTGGGCACGGCTCAGCGGGACGCCGACTCCTTGCACGAGCTCTTCAATGTGCGTCGACGCGAACGCATTGATGATCGGTGCGGTAACGAGCTTCTGAGCGAGCAACCAGGCGACGGCGATGGCCGCGTCGGGCACACCGAGCTCAGCACCAACGGCGTCGAGCGCGCGTAGGGTGCGACTCCCTCGACGGTTC
This sequence comes from Microbacterium sp. NPDC076911, assembly GCF_040687125.1. Lineage (NCBI taxonomy): Bacteria > Bacillati > Actinomycetota > Actinomycetes > Micrococcales > Microbacteriaceae > Microbacterium > Microbacterium sp. NPDC076911. Next base: position 54,416 of record NZ_JBFBMP010000002.1, read on the forward strand.
AGGTTTGCGGCAAGTTGCGCGCTTCGCACGGAAAGGCTTCCCGCACGACGAGTGCGCGCACGGCCCGCAAGAAAACCGTGCTCTAGCGCATGAGAGGGGGTGACAGCCATATTCTGAGCGCCCGCCACCAGACGAAGGTCGGGATCGAACTCATGGCGGCGCAGCACGTTGAACGGCACGTCGAGCACCTTGAGTCGAGGGAAACCTGCGGAAGAGAGAATCCTGGCTTCCACCAGCTGCTCTGCGGTGTAGCCCACCGCTCCGATGCTCTTCACCTTTCCGCTCTCCACCAGCCACTCGGTGGTGGCGAGAGTGTCTTCGAGCGGGGTATTCGAGTCGGCCACCGCGTCAAGGTAGAGAACGTCGATCACGTCGGTCTTCAAGCGGGTGAGGGACGCTTCGACGGCCCGAACCAGGTTCACTGACCCGAGTCCAGGGTTGTCGGCGTGACCTCCCACTCGTACGGCCAGCACCATCTCGTCGCGCAGCCCTCGCGCGCCCAGCCACTGTCCGATAATGTGCTCACTACGACCGCTGGAGTAGCTGTCGGCGGTGTGCAACGCATTGCCACCCCGCTCTACAAATGCGTCAAGAATCTCGTGGCTTGACTCCAGATCGACATTCCAGCCGAATTCAGCCCCGCCCAGAATGAGCGGGAAGATCTCTTCGCCGGTCTCACCGAAGGGCACGCGAAGTGCACTGCCCACAGGCGCGCCCTGAACGGGGATGGGTGCGGAGGGATGCTCGGAGGCGTTGCTCGCCGGAGAAGTGTGCGCTCCCGGTGACGAGAGCGTCGAACCTACGCTAAAAAAAGCCATGTCCTACCCCCTCACGACGGCCCTCGAAGAGGCTTCGTGACTGACACACACCCCCCGGTGCGATACTTCGAGGCTAGGGCCTAGTGCCGGTTTCATCGGTTGAAACGGCGAGATAACGATAAACATTCGATAACGCTTTTCAGCAGGCCAGTAGCCAAATACATGCATGTCCCCCAAACGGAGGACACACTGAACGGCTCCCAGAAAGCGACAGATGCCCGCCTCTGATGAGAGAGACGGGCATCTGCTTTCGACGCTATGAAGGGGTTATCCCTCGGCAGGTGCCTCAGGACCCTCGCTGGCAGCAGCGCGGCCTTCCTGGTCTGCGGCCTCTTCAAGAACCGGCTCCAGCGACAGCTTGCCGCGGTCGTCGATCTTCGTGATGCGCACAAGCAGCTTCTGGCCCACACCGAGCACGTCATCGACGTTCTCGACACGCTTTCCGCCGGCGAGCTTGCGAACTTCGCTGACGTGCAGCAGTCCGTCCTTGCCCGGAAGAAGCGAGATGAACGCACCGAACGTAGCGATCTTGACGACGGTTCCGAGGAACTGCTCGCCCACCTCGGGGTTGGTCGGGTTGGCGATCGCGTTGACCTGCGCGCGAGCCGCCTCAGCCGACGGTCCGTCGACAGCACCAATGTAGACGGTGCCGTCTTCTTCGATCGAGATCTGAGCGCCGGTCTCGTCCTGGATCGAGTTGATCGTCTTGCCCTTCGGACCGATGAGCTCACCGATCTTGTCGACGGGGATCTGAACGCTGATGACGCGAGGAGCCGTGGGCGCCATCTCGTCAGGCGTGTCGATGGCGGCGTTGAGCACACCCAGAATCGTGAGTCGAGCCTCGCGTGCCTGCTGAAGTGCCGCGGTGAGCACCGACGACGGAATGCCATCGAGCTTGGTGTCGAGCTGGATCGCGGTAACGAACTCGCTGGTACCCGCAACCTTGAAGTCCATGTCACCGAGAGCGTCTTCAGCGCCGAGGATGTCGGTCAGGGCCGCGTAGCGCGTCTGACCGTCGACCTCGTCAGAGACCAGACCCATAGCGATACCGGCGACGGGAGCGCGCAACGGCACACCAGCGTTCAGCAACGACAATGTGGAGGCGCAGACCGAGCCCATCGACGTCGAACCGTTTGAACCGAGAGCTTCGGAAACCTGACGGATCGCGTAGGGGAACTCTTCGCGGCTCGGTAGAACCGGAACGAGGGCGCGCTCGGCGAGGAAGCCGTGCCCGATCTCGCGACGCTTCGGCGAACCGACTCGACCGGTCTCACCGGTCGAGTATGGCGGGAAGTTGTAGTGGTGCATGTAGCGCTTGCTCGTGATCGGCGACAGCGAATCGATCTGCTGCTCCATCTTGAGCATGTTCAAGGTGGTGACGCCCATGATCTGGGTCTCACCGCGCTGGAAGATCGCCGAGCCGTGAACGCGCGGGATGACCTGCACTTCAGCATCGAGCGGGCGGATGTCAGCAAGGCCGCGACCATCCATACGGACGCCTTCGGCAAGAATGCGACCGCGAACGATCGTCTTCGTGACCGACTTGTAAGCGGCGCTGAACTCAGCTGCTGCAGAGGCAGGCAGTTCGCCTGATTCAACAGCGGCAGCAACCTCAGCCTTGACCGCGTCCTTCAGCTCGTCGTCGGCGGACTGACGCTCCTGCTTGTCGGCGATCTGGTAGATCGGGACGAGCTTGTCGTACGCGCGTCCCGCAACAAAGTCGTAGGTCTGCTGCTGGTAGGGCGGGAAGACCGGGAAATCCTTGATCTCCTTCGCCGCGGTGCTCGCGACAGCGCTCTGAGCATCGACGAGCTGCTTGATGAAGGGCTTCGATGCTTCGAGGCCCTCAGCGACAACCTGCTCGTTTGGCTTGACGGCGCCGCCCTTGATGAGGTTCCACGAACCTTCAGTTGCTTCAGCTTCCACCATCATGATCGCGACATCTTCGTTTCCGTCGGCGTCGGTGACAACGCGACCGGCAACGATGAGGTCAAAGACAGCTTCTTCAAGCTGGCTAACCGTGGGGAACGCGATCCACTGGTCAGCGGTGTCACCCTGGCCGGGGATGAGCGCGAGGCGCACACCGGCGATCGGGCCCGAGAACGGAAGTCCCGAGATCTGGGTGGACAGCGACGCCGCGTTGATGGCCAAGGCGTCGTAGAACTCGCCGGGTGCAATCGACAACACGGTGACAACGATCTGAACTTCATTGCGCAAACCGGCGACGAACGACGGGCGCAACGGCCGGTCGATCAGACGGCAAACCAGAATCGCTTCAGTCGAAGGGCGACCCTCGCGACGGAAGAACGAGCCGGGGATCTTGCCAGCTGCGTACGAGCGCTCTTCAACGTCGACCGTCAGCGGAAAGAAGTCAAAGCCTTCGCGCGGGTGCTTTCCTGCGCTGGTGGCTGAGAGGAGCATTGTCTCCTCATCGAGGTAGGCAGCAACGGCGCCCTGCGCCTGCTGTGCCAAACGTCCGGTTTCGAACCGGACTGTGCGAGTGCCGAAGCGGCCGTTGTCGAGAACAGCTTCAGCAGCGGTGATTTCAGGACCTTCCAAGAGGTCTCTCCTTCTTTGTTTTGACTCGCGTGCCCGTATGGCGCGCGAGTGCATGCGAAGGAGCAGGAACAGGCAGATATGGGCGTGCGAGTCTTCTGCGTACCGCCTGCGCTGGCCACCAGTGGAAGAGCACCATCATTCGATGGGAATCCACCACAGGGGACCAGCTTCCTGCCAGCCTGCTCCGGGAGCTCATATTGAATTGAGCGGATGCCACAAGGGCAACCTTCCTAAGGGTATCAGCGAGGGACGATTTGGCCCCTATCCTGGGCAGGATCCGGCCAGTCGCCGTATGGTTGGTCGTATGAGCACCGAGGATCAGCCGGCAGGCGCGGCGTCAGACGAGATGAAGCGCAAATTTAAAGAGGCGCTGGATAAGAAGAACTCGCATCAGCGCGAGGGCGAGTCGCACCTCGATGGGGACTCGGCCGTACACGGCACTCACGGCGCGGTGACCAAGCGTGAGTTCCGCCGCAAAAGCGGCTAATACCATTAGCACCGTGACGCTTCCAGTGGATTCAGATACCGACGGTGCCCCTACGACGGTGAGACGCCTGCGTCGCGAGGCGTGGGGCTTTGCAGTGGGCTCGGCGTTGTTCTTCGTCGGCGCGCTCCCCATTTACGCTGACGCAGTCGGCATCGTCGCGACCAACGTCACCTTTTTCGTCGGCTCGGTGTTCTTCACACTCGCCGGCTTCATTCAGCTGAGCCTCAGCGGCCGTCACGTGCCGCACGCGAAGATGAATCGGGCTGATCGCGCCGACTGGTTCGGCGCGGCGGTGCAGTTCGCGGGGACATTGCTATTCAACCTGTCAACGATCCTTGCTCTTCTTGCGTCGATACGCGAGCCCGACGCGGTGGGTGCCGGGTGGCGCCCAGACGCGTGGGGTTCGTTGGCCTTCCTCATCTCCAGTGGCTTTGCACTGATCGCGACCCAGCGACGAGGACAGCTCTGGGACACCGACGCACGAACGTGGCATGGAACGTGGCTCAACGCACTCGGGGCCGTTGCCTTCGGCGTTTCAGCAGTGGGCGCTTATGTGCTCCCCTCAAGTGGTGACCTGCTCAGTGCGTTCTGGGCGACGGCAGGCACCGCAATCGGCGCGGCCTGCTTCTTCCTCGCAGCGATCCTGTCGCGGCGAGCAATTCCGCTCACGTGATCGTGGCTTAGCTCACTGGCGCGCTCGAGCGCTCATCGTCGCGTCCGCCGATGAGCGTCCAGGAATCGTGCTTGGCCGAGAGCCCGTCGCCGGCAGTTCGGCCTAGCACTCGACGCAACATCCACGGCAACACGTCACGCACAAACCAGGTGCCGCGGGCTGGCGATTCGAGGTCTTCATGCAGTGCGGCATCAAGTCCCCCGAGCGCTTCGGCATCGGGCACGCCCAAGGCCTCAGCTGCGCGATAAGCCAAGAAGCGATGACCGCTTGAGCGCAAGTGAACCCGATCCTCGGCCCAATGCGTCACATCGCCAATTGCTGGGGATGACTCCAGATCAAGCAGAATCGCGCCTGTTTCGGTAGCGATGCGCCGCAGCTCGGATGCGTAGATCGCGAATCGTCGGGCAAACGGCTTCGCCGTGAGTCGCCTCGGGAGAAACGGAGTCACCAGGAGAACATCAATTCCCTCTCCTCGCAGCACTCGCACCGTCTGTTCGAGCTCACGAGCCAACACACAGGGATCAGTCCGATGACTCACCAGGTCGTTGCCGCCCATCAGGATGGACACCAAGTCTGGCCGCAACCGCAACGCTTGTGGCAACTGCGAATCTGCAAGGTCTCGCACTCTGCGACTGCGCACGGCCAGATTGGCGTAGTGCAATGGGGGTGCATCCGCACGTCTGAAAGCCAACAGTTGTGCAAGCCGGTCTGCCCAGCCGCGGTGTCCGCCATCTTCAACACGCGACGTATCGCACAGTCCCTCAGTGAGCGAATCTCCAAGAGCTACGTAGCGTGACCATCGCGGGGCTTGACCGACCACGGGTATCGTCGGGCGCGTCGCTGCCCGGGCGAGCAATGCGTCATCCAGCGGCCGCAGCACACGCGCTTCTTCGTAGTGCTCGACCAGCTGAGCACACACAGCGCTCCATGTGCGCTCTTGAACCGATTCATGGGCAGCTCGGGCGAAAGCACGCCGCTTGCTCTCGTCGCCGACGAGATCCGAGACTCGCGCTCGGAGTTCGCCAAGATCTCCCGGGCGATAGAGCCAGCCGTCGACACTCGATCGCACCAGGTCTGCCGGGCCGCCGACGCCCGGAGCGACGACGGGCACACCACTGGCGAGCGCTTCCTGAATCGTCTGACCGAATGTTTCACTCTCTCCGGTGTGCACGAAGACGTCGAAGCTCGCTATCGCCTCACCCAACTCGGTCCCCGAGAGATGCCCCGTAAACACCGCTTCTGGGAGTAGCCGCTGCAGCGGTGCGCGCGAAGGTCCATCACCCACGATGACCAGCTGGATACCCTCGACATCGGCGAGCACGCGCAGGTCCTCCACTTGCTTCTCGGGTGCCAGCCGCCCCACGTAACCAACCACTGTGCGCTCTCCCGCCACTCGTGTGCGCCATTGCTCGCTGCGCCACGACGGCGAGAAGCGTTCGATGTCGACGCCACGCCCCCACCGGCGCAAACGGTCCACACCCAGGTGCTCGAGTTGACGCTGTGATGCCGACGAGGGAGCAAGAGTGAGTGTGGCGCGGCGATGCAGGCGTGCAACATGACCACTCACGAGAGCCGTTGCCTTCGGCAGTCCGTACTTTTCCGCGTACGCGACGATGTCGGTCTGATACACGGCGACCGTAGGAATCTTGAGGGCGTCGGCTGCGGCCACGCCCTGCCAGCCAAGAACAAAAGGTGACGCCAGATGCACAACATCGGGGTTGAACGTGCGCAAGATGCTCGCCAAACGCGCTGCCCGAGCAAACACCACCCGAACCTCTGGATAGCTCGGCAGTGGCACTGATCTCAACAGCTCCGTCTGCGCACCATGCAGATCAGCATCCACCTCCCCCGATCGCGGCGCGATTACAAGCGTTTCGTGGCCACCTTGGGCAAGGTGACGCAGGATCTGTAACACAGACCCCGTGACGCCATTCATGTGTGGCAAGAACGATTCGGCGAGCAGTGCGACTCTCACGCCTCCAGGGTGATGCCCTAGCGGCTCGTATTGGCGTCAAATCGACGTTCGAGGACGATTGTTCACGCAGTCCTTGCTCTCACGTCACCGATCGTGCGATTGAACCCTGTCCGTTCGTACTGCGTTCACCTGATCGGGCTGGACATTGCCCGGGCTACTCGCCGCTCAATCCACCAAGCAGGTGACCGAACGACCGCCCATCGCCCAAGTAATTCGCCGGATCGAAAGGGTCGCTGCTCGGTGTGGACTCGTGACGGAGGGTCGCTTCGGCAAGCTCCCGTGCTCCACGCTGAACCCGTTCGCCCAGCGGTGCGATCTGATCACCGGTGCTCGCCCAGTCGCTCGACGCCGCAAACACCCCTGTGGAAACCGGCTCGGCATGCAGATAGGTGAACAGCGGCCTAATCGCGTAGTCGATAGCCAGTGAATGCCTCGCCGTACCGGCGTTAGCTCCGATGAGGACAGGCTTGCCCGCCAATGCGTCCGGCTCGAGAACATCGATGAACGACTTGAAGAGTCCGGAATAACTCGTTGAGAAGATTGGAGTCACTGCAATCAATGCATCCGCTGACACCACAGTTTTGATCATCGAATCAAGCGGCGCGAGAGCGAACCCTGTCAGCAGATTGTTTGTGATGTCGTGCGCGAAGTCGCGCAACTCGAATACCTCTGCGCGGGCCGCTACGTTCTGCTCCCCTAGAACCGCGATAGTCGCGGCGGCGAGGCGATCGGCGAGCATGCGCGTGGAAGACGGACTAGAAAGGCCTGCAGACACGACTGCGATACGGCGAACGCTCATCGAGACGCCTCAGCTTTCGCCGCCGCCACGAGTTGCGCATGAGTGGGCGCGTCTGGCACATCGATGGGCCGATTCTTCGCGAACTCTTTGCGCAACACAGGTACAACCTCGCCACCGAGAACGTCGAGTTGCTCGAGCACGATTTTCAGCGGAAGTCCTGCGTGATCCATCAGAAACAGTTGCCGCTGGTAATCGCCGTAGTACTCGCGCATTGAGGCGTAGCGATCGATGACTTGCTGAGGCGAGCCGACCGTAAGAGGTGTCATTTCGCTGAAGTCTTCGAGCGAGGGACCGTGTCCGTAGACGGGTGCGTTGTCGAAGTATGGGCGGAATTGGCTCACGGCGTCTTGCGACTTCGCCGCCATGAACACCTGGCCGCCGAGTCCCACGATCGCCTGTTCAGGTGAGCCATGGCCGTAGTGCGCATAGCGTTGGCGATACAGCGCGACCAAACGCTGGTAATGCTCCTTCGGCCAGAAGATGTTGTTGGCGAAGAACCCGTCACCGTAGTAAGCCGCTTGCTCTGCGATTTCGGGGGTGCGGATGGACCCGTGCCATACGAACGGTGCGACACCGTCCAAAGGCCGGGGCGTTGAGGTGAACCCCTGCAACGGGGTGCGAAACTTTCCTTCCCAATCCACCACGTCTTCTCTCCATAGCCGGTGCAGAAGGTTGTAGTTCTCGATCGCCAGAGGCAACCCCTGGCGAATGTCTTTGCCAAACCACGGGTAGACGGGGCCGGTGTTGCCGCGGCCCAACATGAGGTCGACGCGTCCGTCGGACACATGTTGCAGCATCGCGAAGTCTTCAGCGATCTTGACAGGATCGTTGGTAGTGATCAGGGTCGTGGCTGTCGAAAGAACGAGGCTCTCAGTTTGCGCCGCGATGTAGGCGAGTGTGGTGGTGGGCGATGACGACCAGAAAGGCGGATTGTGGTGTTCGCCCAGCGCAAAGACATCGAGCCCGACCTCTTCAGCGTGCTTGGCGAGGGTGATTGTGTCACGAATTTTGTCACGCTCAGTCGGCGTAGCACCGGTGGTTGGATCTTCAGTGATGTCGCTAACGGTGAAGATACCGAACTGCATCTGGGATCCGATTTCGCTCATGAACGCTCCTCGCACTTTCTATGCATGTGAATGTATCTCATGCAACGCGGCTCGCGTCAGGATGTTCCACGCGGGTGTGGATGCTCCGCTTCGCGCCCCTGGAACTCGAGAATTGCGGGGTTGATGATCACTCCATCTTGGATCTCGATAGCCCGTCGGATCGTCTCACTTTGAACCCATGCCTGCGGGCCGCTCATGACAGTTGGAACGAAGCGAAGCAGCGCCTGACTGATTTCCCAACTCGCCGAGTTCCATAGGTGCGAGGGACTGTGGTCAACTCCGTAGTAATTGACGCTGCCGTGAACGGTGAACATCGGGTCTGCGAAACTCGTGGGTCGCGCCCACTCGAAGCCCATGCCCTCATCACACGACACGTCGACGATCAAGCTTCCCGCCCGAAACGCATCGAGGTCGCGCTCACGCAGGTATAGCAGAGGCTGGTTGGGATCTTGCAAGGTGCAGTTGACGACGATGTCGCTCTCGGCAAGGAACGGTGCCAGCGGCAGTCGGCCTTCGTCAGTGATGACCTCACTGAGGTATGGCCCGTCATCGTGATCAAACTGGATCATTTGCGCGGAGTGAATGGGCGACGCGACAGACGGGGTACGTCGGTTGGTCAGCACTCGCACGTCGTGGACTCCGTGGGCGCGCAGCGCTGTTACTGCCCCGCGGGCGGTCGCGCCGAACCCGATGACCACAGCGGTGAGCCTTCGGCCATAGTCCCCCGTGGAACCACACAGCTCGAGCGCGTGCAGCACGGAGCAGTAGCCCGCGAGTTCGTTGTTCATATGGAAGACGTGAAGCCCGAAGGCGCCATCAGCACCCCAATGCTGCATGGCTTCGAAGGCGATCAGCGTCAACCGCTTGTCGATCGCGAGCTGCGTCATTGCCTCGTCTTGAACAAGGTGGGGCCATCCCCAAAGCGTCTGACCGTTCCGGAGTTCGTGGAGGTCTTGCAGCTGCGGCTTGGGCAAGAGGATCGTGTCGGAAGCCGCGATGATCTCGCTTCGCGGTAGCACCGCTCCGACAAAGGGTCGCAGGTCTTCATCGCTGATGCCAAAGCGCTCTGCGTACCCTTGCTCAAGCAATACTCTCGGTCGAAGCTCGTGGGGAATTCTCTCGAGGTGACCCGGATGAATGGGAACCCGTCGCTCGTCAGGCTTACGGGAGGCGCCGATAACGCCGAGGACTGGACTTGCAGCGGACACTATGTCCCTCGTTCCGTGGACCGGGCAGAAGCCGGCCCCGGGAGCCTCGACGCTACACCCCAATTTCCGCACCTCCGCACACCCGCCAGGCGGGATATGGTGGCCTCGGCTATGACTGAATCCGCGCACTCCCCTTCTCCGGCCGGCTCGGCGGTGACCACACCGCCCCGCACCGGCGCCACAGTCACGCCGGCGAGACGCCGGATGCCGTTCTGGGACAACGCCCGATTCGCCTGTATCGTGCTCGTGGTCCTGGGACACGCCATCCAACGGTTGACCTATGACTCCGACATAGCCCTCGGGCTCTATCTGCTCGTCTACGCATTCCACATGCCCGCTTTCGCAATCATCGCGGGCTATTTCTCGAAATCAGCCGCGCCCACTAAAAGGCAGATGGCACGGGTCATCACTGACATTCTGGTGCCCTACGTCATTTTCGAGCTCTTGTGGACGGTCACCAAATGGTTCGTGGAAGGCCGTGCTGACCCCAACATCACAAAGCCGTCATGGACGCTCTGGTTCTTGCTCGCTTTGGGGATCTTCCGCCTCGTGCTGCCATATCTCGCGCTGCTGCGCTGGCCGCTGCTGTGGACCGTCGCCATCTCGGTCGGCGCGGGATACCTGACTAACCTCGGCGACACATTCTCACTCGCTCGCACTCTGGGCCTACTGCCGTTCTTCACGTTGGGATGGTGGTTGAGCGAGCACCAGATCGTCGACCGACTCCGCCTGCTCGAACGCCGTCCATGGTGGATATATGTCACGGCGCTCGGTGCTTTTGCTATCGCCGGGTGGGCCGCGTGGAATTTCGTTGAGCTCTGGAACGCCGTGAACCTTCGTCACTGGCTCTTCTACGACGACTCGTACTCTGACATGGGCGGCACTGCATGGTGGGCGGGCGGCGTGCGCCTGGCGCTCATGGCTATTGCACTGGTGCTGTCGTTGGCCTTCTTTGTTCTCGTTCCACTGCGCAACACCTGGTGGACCCACTTCGGCCAGTACACGATGTACGTCTATCTCCTGCACTCGTTCGTGCTGTACCCGCTGCGGGAGTCAGGGGTGCTCAGAAACCTGGAGCCGACCTGGATCTGGCTGCCCATTGTGATCGTGGCATCGGTGCTGATTGCGCTAGGCCTCGCTACCAAGCCCGTGAGGAAAGTCTTCCGCCCGCTCGTGGAGCCGCGGCCCACATGGCTGTTTGCTGATCCGTCGCTCGCCGCACGAGAAGGGCGCCGCGCTGACCCTACCGGTTCACGCCGCCCGCGGGAGTCTTCCGCGCCTCGGGAGCAATCGTGAGCGACGAACCGATCGGTGACATGCGCGGTGACGCTCTCGATGTGCTTCGCACCTTGGTGGGGCGCGCAGATGCTCACTTCCATGAGGGGCAGTTCGAGGCGATCGACGCCCTCGTTCGCGACCATTCGCGAGCACTGGTCGTGCAGCGCACCGGGTGGGGAAAGTCCGCGGTCTACTTCGTGTCCACGCTGCTGCTGCGCCGCCGCGGAGCGGGCCCCACGATTCTCATCTCTCCGTTGCTGGCGCTCATGCGGGATCAGGTTGCTGCCGCTACGCGCGCGGGTGTTCGAGCCGTCAGTATGAATTCTGGAAATGCACACGAGTGGGGCGAGGTTCTCACGCGCTTGGGCAACGACGATGTCGATGTGCTGCTGGTTAGTCCAGAGCGACTAAACAACCCGCGCTTTCGAGATGAGCAGCTTCCCGCTCTCATCGCTCGTGTCGGCCTCCTCGTCGTCGACGAAGCGCACTGCATCTCAGACTGGGGCCACGACTTTCGACCCGACTACCGTCGTCTACGTAACCTGATCGCGCAGATGCCGGCCGGCGTCCCGGTTCTCGCCACGACCGCGACTGCGAATGAGCGCGTCGTGCACGACATCGAAGAACAGCTCGGCGCGCTGACGACTGGCGTGCTCACGATTCGCGGGCCGCTCGCGCGCACATCCCTCAGGCTAGGCGTGTTGCGACTGCCTGACGCGGCGAGCCGGCTGGCATGGTTGCTTTGCAACCTCGACTCGCTCCCGGGGAGCGGCATCATCTATACCCTCACCGTCGCCGCAGCCGCAGACACCGCCAGGCTGCTTCGCGATGCAGGCTATCCGGTGCTCGCCTACACCGGCCAAACCGATCCCGCGGAACGCGAAGTCGCGGAACATCAACTCAAAGCCAACGAGGTGAAGGCGCTGGTGGCTACGAGCGCGCTCGGGATGGGCTTCGACAAGCCTGACCTAGGTTTTGTGGTGCATCTCGGCGCGCCGTCCTCGCCAGTGGCTTACTACCAGCAGGTCGGACGCGCCGGACGCGCGACCCAGAACGCCGACGTGCTGCTGTTGCCAGGCCCCGAAGATGAAGCCATCTGGCAGTACTTTGCATCGTCGTCTATGCCTGACGAGGGCAAAGCCGCCGCAGTGATCAATGAATTGCAGCACGACGGCGCCACTCTCTCGACGATCGCCTTGGAATCTCGGATCGATCTTCGTCGCAGTCGACTTGAGCTGCTGCTGAAGGTGTTGGATGTGGATGGTTCTGTCGAACGCGTGCAGTCCGGATGGCGAGCCACTGGCACACCCTGGCGCTATGACGCGGAGCGCTACGCGCGCATCGGCGCCGCGCGCGCCAGCGAGCAGCAGGCGATGAAAGACTACGAAACCACGAGCGCGTGCCGGATGGAGTTTCTGCAGCGCTCACTCGATGACGTCACGGCTGAGCCTTGCGGCCGATGCGATAACTGCACTGCGCCGTGGTATTCGACCCAGATCGCCACAACGGCCATGACAAGCGCCGGCGCGGCACTGAACCAAGTCGGGGTTCTGATTGAACCACGGGCACAGTGGCCAAGCGGCATGTCTTCACTCGGGGTCGACGTGCGCGGAAAGATTGCTGTGAGCGAGAGACTCACCCCGGGACGAGCGCTCGCGAGGCTCACCGACCTTGGCTGGGGCGGCCCGTTGCGCGAGCTGTTGCAGCCGAACACGCCCGATAGCGAGATTGCGCCCGCGATGACGCAGGCCATTGTGCGAGTGCTCGCCGAGTGGGGCTGGGAGCAGAGACCCATCGCCGTTGCGTCGATGCCCTCACGCTCACGGCCACGCCTCGTTGCGTCGCTCGCTCAAGAAATTTCTCGCATCGGCAAACTTCCTTGGCTTGGCGCTCTAGAACTCACCGGAGACGGCCCGGAAAACAGCAATGGCAATAGCGCCTACCGTCTCGCCGGTGTCGCTAGCAGCTTCAGGGTCGGTGACGATCTCGCGGAGCATCTGGGGGCGCTCGATCCCGGTCCGGTGTTGCTCGTCGACGATTTCGTTGACAGCCGTTGGTCGTTGACGGTCGCCAGCCGCTTGCTGCGCGCAGCGGGCGCCGAGAGCGTGCTGCCGTTCGCGCTCGCCATTCGCGCATAGCGGCGGGCCGCCCATTCACCGTTCACGCAAAAAAGAAGTCGCCCCACACCGTGGGACGACTTCTTGAAAAAGCGATTGAACGCTGGTGCGACTAGCGGCGCAGTCCGAGACGCTCGATCAACGACCGATAGCGGTTGATGTCGACGTCTTGGAGGTAGCCGAGCAAACGACGGCGCTGACCGACCATCAGGAACAAACCACGACGCGAGTGGTGGTCGTGCTTGTGCTCCTTGAGGTGTTCGGTGAGGTCCTTGATGCGCTGCGTCAGCATCGCGACCTGCACCTCGGGGGATCCGGTGTCACCGGGGTGCGTCGCGTACTCTTCGATGATCGCCTTCTTAGCGTCTGCTTCCAGTGCCATAGGTGATCCCCTCTCTGTTCGTTGCGCGGCGCCCATCGCCTGATGCGTGAGCTCTCTTATCCGCGGCCGATCAAACGGCAACCTCAAGAGTCTACCAGCCCGAGCCTTCATCTCCGCACACGCGGACGACAGCCAGAAACCAGCGGATTTCGGTCGTTGTTTTGCCGCGCGCAACAGCAAGCCGTCACGCGGGACTAGAGTCTCCACGTGCCCACCGCCAACGCCTCCCGCTCTTCACCTACTCCCGATGCCCCTTCGCGATTTCAGGTCTCGGTGGCTGTGCAGTTCGTGCTCGCAGGGCTGGTGTGGGGGTCGAGCTTTCTTTTCATGAAGGTGGCGCTCGACGGTCTGTCACCCGCACAAGTGGTGTGGTCAAGACTCGTTCTAGGCGCGCTCGCGCTGGGCTTGTTCGTGCTCATCCGCCGCGAGCCGCTCCCCCGCGCCCTGCGGGTCTGGGGCCACATGTTCGTGCTCGCGATCACATTCTGCGTGGTGCCGTTCTTGCTCTTCTCGTGGGCACAGCAACATGTGACATCAGGCTTGGCCAGCATCTACAACGCGACCACGCCGATCATGACCGCCATCATGGCAGGCCTCGTGCTTCGCGTCGAGAAACTCAGGCCCGCGCAAGTTGCAGGCATTGCGCTCGGAATCGCGGGGGTTATGGTGATCATCGCCCCCTGGCAAGGTCTCGATCTATCGCAGAGCATCGTCGCTCAGTTCGCCGCGCTAGGCGCGACCGCGTCCTACGGCTTCAGCCTCGCCTACATGCGCCGCTTCGTCGCGAACACTGGAATGAGCGCGGTGATGTTCTCATTCCTCAACATCGGCATGGCGGCAGCGATCATGCTTGTCCTCTCACCTGCGCTGATTCTCACGCCGGTTCAGCTGACCCCGTGGATCACCGTGTGCGTGCTGCTGCTGGGGATACTGGGCACTGGCGTCGTGTACGTGTGGAACCAGAACACGGTGCGCGCCTGGGGCCCCACCCGAGCATCCACCGTCACATACATCACACCACTGGTTGGGGTTTTACTGGGCGTGCTCATTCTTGGCGAGCACCTCACCTGGAACGAGCCAGCGGGCGCAGTAATCGTGTTTATTGGCATTCTGCTCGCACAGAACCGCCTGCGCTTTGGTCGCTCGCCGGCTGTCGCTGCCGAAACGAAGAAGGCGGATGGCGACGTATCAGCACCCGCCTCCTAGGGCAATCAGGCCTGCTCGAGCGAACCCTGCAAGTCAAGCGTGATGGTGATGTCCTTACCCACGAGCACTCCGCCGGTCTCGAGCGCCGCGTTCCATGTGAGGCCGAAGTCTTCTCGGTTAACCACGGTCTTGGCAGTGGCGCCCGCCTTGTAGTTCCCCCAAGGGTCGACCCCAAATCCGCCCAGCTCAAGCTCGAAGCTGACTGGCTTGGTGATGCCGTGCATGGTGAGATCACCGTCAACGAAGAAGTCGCCACCTTCAACCCGGGTTGCGGTCGAGCGGAACTCGATCGTGGGGTGGGTTTCGACGTCGAAGAAATCCGCCGAACGTAGGTGCGTATCGCGCCCCTCGTCGTTCGTGTCGATCGAGGAGGCATCAACAGTCGCCTCAACACGCGCTTCAAGCGGGTTCTCAGGTGCGATGATCGTCGCGCTTTTCACTCCGAAACTGCCGCGCACCTTCGAGATCATCATGTGACGAACGCTAAAAGTCACCTCGCTGTGCGCGGGGTCCAGCACCCAGGTGCCAGCTTTGTACCCTGGAACGTCGATCATTGTTTCTGCCATTGCAAACATCCTTCACAGTCTTTAGGGGTGTGGTGAGCTTGCGCTCCATTGCCTCAACAAGACTCCGGCACATCTATTCCCATGAATGCAAAAAGTCTGCAAAAAAGGAGGGGTGGATGTCGCAGCATCCACCCCTCCCTTGAAAACTGTGCGCGGCTCAGCCGACCGAGATCAGATCGATGATGAAGACGAGAGTCTTCCCACCCAAGAAGTGGCCACCTGCGGGACCGTAGGCGAGGTGGGGCGGAATGACGAGTTCACGGCGACCGCCAGCCTTCATCCCTGGGATGCCATCCTGCCAACCTTGAATCAGGCCGCGAAGCGGAAACTGAATTGTTTCGCCGCGGTTCCAGGATGAGTCGAACTCTTCGCCGGATTCGTACTCGACACCCGCGTAGTGAACGGTGACAGTGTCGCCGGGCTTTGCTTCAGCGCCGTCGCCGACGATGATGTCGCGGATAACAAGTTCAGTGGGGGCCGGGCCCTCGGGTGCGTCGAATTCGGGCTTGGTGCGGTCGTCAGTCATGTATCTATCCAAGCATGCGAACACAAGTTTGCGTAGTCGCTGACGTCAGCGGAGTCACCCCAGACAAGACTCAACGCTCGGGGCCGCGGCATAGCCGGCGTGTCGCCCGAGCGTTGAGTTGATCTGCTTCCAGCATGCCCAGCCGGTGTGCCTGTGTCAAGACCTCAGATTGCAAACAATGCCGCCCGCGCTGCAGCGGTGCTTGCCAACAGTGCACGTTCATCTTGATCCGCGTTTGGGTCGCGCCCAGACAGCGCACGCTGGCGAGCAGCGGCGAGCGCCGTCGCGTCCGAGATGAAGCCCTCCATCAGGGCGGTGCGATCGCCTCGCAGTGTCTTCGCCCATTCGAGGCCGGCTTTGCGGCCCGAAGGCGTAGCGAGCATGTCGACCTCTTGCTCGGTGAACCATCCGGCCGCGGCGTATTCCCCAAGACGGCGTTTCGTGAGTCGTGTCTCCTCTTTGCGCAGCGCGAGAATCCCCAGAATGAACATCACGAACAGCGGCACCTGCAAAGTGAGATAGAGCCCATAGAAGTCGCCGAACATCGCGGAGCCGTTCCACAGCGCATGCAGTGCGGTGGCACCCATCATTCCGATCACCCAGGCTCCGGCAGCCTGCGGCAGGGCGGCGCCCCGCCTCGCCGCAAGACCAAGAGCGAAGCCAGTAACACTCGTGAACATGACATGAGCGAACGGCGAGAGAATGCCGCGAATGAAGAATGTCGCCGAGGTGTCAACCACCCCACCCTCGATGAAGCTGATCGCAAAGTACTGGATGTTCTCAGTAAAAGCGAAGCCTGCGCCGACGAGCGCCCCGTAAACGATGCCGTCGACAGGTCCATCGAACGCTCGGCGAGCGGTGAGGAAGATCAGGAACACGCCGAGCCCTTTAGCGAACTCTTCCACAACAGGCGCCTGCACGACCGTCGAGAAAGCCTCGCGAAGCACAGAGCCGTCGTACCCGATCAACAAGGTGATGACGAAGTCGGCCGCCAACGTCATGCCCACCGCAGCAATGGCACCCCACGCGACGGCCAGGATCATCAGCCCTCGCGGTTCAGGCTCCCACCTGTCGATGATCCGCACGGCAAAGAGCACAACCACCAATGGGATCAGCGCAAGCACCATGCCGATGATCGATGAGACGGCGCCGAGGTTGGTGAGAAAATAACCGACGAGCGCGACAGAGATCAGCACCAGCACACCGATGATCCACAGCGGAGCGGTGCGGCCTGCGCGCGGGGAGACAGGCACCTCGAGCGGCGCGTGTTCGGGGCGCGGGATATGGGCGGGATGGCCAGGACCCGGGCCTGCCAGCGCAGAAGGATATTCGGGCGGTGTCAAAGACGGGCGCGAACGTTCGCCACCCACATCACTCGTCATACCGATCAGCCTATGCGCGTGACACATACAACCTCGCTGGCTTCCCCCGGGTAGATTTGAACAATGCGCTTCGCCCACGTCATCCCCGCGCCCGCGGCGCCTCCCCGACTCGTTTTGGCGCGTGAGGGCGAGGGCATCTTCGTAGACGAGCTCTTCGACGGAGCCCCTCGCGTGCTCGAAGAGCTGATCGCTGGGGGCGATGAGTTACTCGAGCGTGTGAGGGATGCAGCAGCATCACGTTCCGCTGGCTTCAGCCTGGACGGCGTCGAATTCGCCTCGGCGGTCCTTACTCCCCCGGTGATCCTGGCGATCGGATTGAACTACGCCGCGCACTCGAGCGAGCTTGGCCTCAAAACCGATGCAACGCCGACGGTTTTCGTACTCTGGCCCAATTCGCTCGCCGGCCACGACACAACTACAACCTGGCCACGCTCACTCAGCGAGGCGGTGGATTACGAAGCAGAACTCGGCGTGATCATCGGGCGACCCGCGAAGAACGTCGCAACGCAAGACGCGCTATCGCACGTGTGGGGTTACACGGTGGTCAATGACATCACCGCCCGCAATATCCAGTACTCCGAAGCTCAGTGGTCTCGGTGCAAGTCATTCGACGGGTTCACACCTACAGGGCCGTTCGTCGTCACCGCGGACGAGGTTCCAGACCCGCAAGACCTGCACATCTGGACGATCCTAGATGGCAAGACAATGCAAGACGGGTCGACCGCACAGATGGTTCGGTCAGTCGCGACATTGGTCTCGAGCCTGTCTGAATCGGCGACGCTGCTTCCGGGGACGCTGATCTCAACCGGCAGCCCCGGTGGTGCGGGCTACTCACGCGACCCGCAAGTCTTCATTCGCGACCGATCTACGGTGACGGTCGGCGTCGACGGCATCGGGTCGCTGACGACACACTGTCGAGTCACGGATTGACAAAACAACGGCAGCCCGCTCTGTTTGGGCAGCCGTTGCTACCAACGATGGACTATTGGTCCAAGATCTCGTAGCAGTCGATCTCGATTCCGTTCGTCTCGTATACCCCTGGGCCGTTCGCCAAGCAGAAGGAATACAACTCTTCTGCACCCATAGCCAGAGTCGGCAAAATGACCGCCACGAAGATCGCGAAGAAGATCAATCCCAGCACCATCGTCACCGAACTGATGATGATCGCTGCGAGGGCGAATCCGTTCTTCGCTCCGGCCTTCTTACTCTGCACGAGCGCCACAATTCCAAGAATCAAGGCAATCAGCTGGAAGAAGAGCACCGACAGCACAAAGGCAACGATGCCGAGGGTCTTTCCCGGAACGGCACCGCCTGCGGGAGGTCCGTACGCTGGCGGCGGGGCAGCCGCATAGGGCTGGCCAGGGTTTGGCTGCCCACCGTAGGGCGGGACCGACCCTGGGTTGTAGGCCGGCGGCGGCTGCACATGCGTCGGCGGGGCGGGCGCTGCCGCAGGTGGCACCGATGGCGCGCCTTCAGCTGGAGGGGGCGTTGAACCGGTGCTTGGCGGATCGGTCATTGCGTTCCTTTCAACGGACTACGACACGACCGTATCGGTCGCAGTCAGCTCTGCGCAATGAACGTGCGACCCTCAGGCTTGCGCGTCGGCACGTCCCTGAGGGATGTTGGCGAAGCCTGCTTCATCCACGAACATGATCGGTATTGTTGCGGTAGCCGTTTCGAGTCCAGACAGACGCGCCGGCGAGAGCTGCTTGTCTACCGCGTCACGAGTCATCAAACCTGCCTCGACGACTAGATCGCCAACGTTGCGGCCGGTCAGAAGCGCGGTCTTGGCGAGCGCCGCTGCCGCAGCGTAGCCAATGAACGGTGTCAGCGCGGTGACCACACCCACTGAAGCCCCGACCATCGCGCCCAGACGCTCTCGATTCGCCGAGATACCGTCGACGCAGTTCAGGCGAAGAGTGCGCATCGCGCGGCGCATCCACGTGATCGATTGGAATATTGAGTGAGCGATAATCGGTTCGAAAGCATTCAGCTGCAGTTGACCGCTCTCGACCGCCATGGTCACTGTAAGGTCTGCACCCGCGACGGCGAATGCCACCTGATTGACCACCTCGGGGATCACGGGATTGACCTTTCCCGGCATGATGCTCGAGCCTGCTTGGCGCGCAGGGAGGTTGATCTCGCCAAAGCCTGCCTGTGGGCCAGACGAGAGCAGTCGAAGATCATTGCAGATTTTCGACAGCTTGATGGCATTTCGCTTGAGCGTTGACGAGAACGACATGAACGCCCCGGTGTCGCTCGTCGATTCAACCAGGTCAGTGGCTGTCTCAAGGTCGAGCCCGGAGATCTCCCGCAGGTGGCGGAGCACTGCGTGGCCGTAGTCGCGATGCGTGGTGATGCCCGTGCCGATTGCTGTGGCACCCATGTTGATCTCGTAGAGCAGGTACGCGTTCTCTTTGAGCCGGTGGTAGTCCTCCCCCAGGGTGGTCGCGAAACCGTTGAACTCCTGCCCCAGCGTCATTGGCACTGCATCCTGCAACTGGGTACGTCCGACCTTCAGCACATCGTGGAACTCCACCGCCTTGGCAAGGAACGCGCCTCGCAGCAGATCAAGCTCTTCAAGAAGGGTCAACAGGTCGAGGCTGAGCCCAAGCTTGATCGCTGTGGGGTACACGTCGTTGGTCGACTGGCTGCGGTTGGTGTCATCGATCGGCGACAGATAGGCGTAGTCACCCTTCTCCCGGCCTGCAAGCTCAAGCGCGATATTGGTAATCACCTCGTTCGCGTTCATATTGGTTGAGGTGCCGGCGCCGCCTTGAACGACCCCTACGACGAACTGATCGTGAAACTGACCGTCGATGACAAGCTGCGCGGCGCGATCAATGAGATCGGCCTTTGCCGGGCTGAGCACGCCGATCTCACGGTTTGCCCGCGCTGACGCTTGCTTCACCATCGCGAGCGCGGCCACGAGATCTTTGTAGACCGAGATCGGTCGCATTGAGATAGGAAAGTTCTCAAGCGCGCGAGCTGTATGAACCCCCCAATACGCGTCCTCAGGGATCTCAACTGAGCCAAGAGAGTCGGTTTCGGTACGGGTACGCGTCGTTGCGTCCATTGCCATGATGCTGAATCCTCGTGAGTTTCATTCGGCGGGTGATGTTGTCCCGAGCCTACCTTCGGCTAGCACCCGCGAGCCGTGTACATCACGTCCAGAGCGCGATGTGTTCTGTACACCACGGAGAGGCCGCCTACCGCTTGCGCGAGAAAGCCTCAAGGCGCTGCTGTGGTGTGCGCGCGCTCATTTCACGCACCCAATCCGCAGAGAAGAAGTCAGCGGTTGACGCGTCGACCACCGGCACGACCGAGTGCGTAATCGTCTCGTCGTACACCTGCACCAGGTGGAACGACTGACCGGCGTCCATGCCGTTGACCGCAGAAGCTGGGCGCGCGAGGTTCATCGTGTAACAGGTTGCCGATGCAACGCTGACAGGAATCCCAGCGAAGGTACCGCTCGTTGAATAGTGCAGATGGCCCGCCAGAATCGCGCGGACATCTGTTCCCTCGATAACTTCGGCAAGTCGCGTCTGCTCGCGCAGCTCGAGAATGTCGAAAACCGGGAGATGCGAGGGCAATGGCGGATGATGCATCGCCAGTACCGTGCCCAACGGCGCAGGAGTCGAGAGCACATCGCTCAACCACCGCAGTTGTTCGTCATCGAAGTCGCCGTGATGCCACCCGGGCACAGTTGTGTCGAGCGCAATCAGACGCAGTCCAGCCACGTCGTGAACAGACACGATTGGCGCTTGGCTCGGCTCAGCGCCCAGTAGCTCGGTACGAAGCACTGAACGCTCGTCGTGGTTGCCCGCCACCCATACGAGCGGTGCCGACATTCGCTCCGCTACCGGCTCGACCATCTCTCGCAGAGTGCGGTACGCCTCGGGTTCACCACGGTCAGCGAGATCTCCGGTGAAGACGATGGCGTCCGGCGACAGCCGCATTTCTTCGACACGTTCGAGTGTTCTCGCGAGATTCGTCATCGTGTCGTACCGGTCTCCCAGCAATGGGTTTCCTGCCAGCAGATGCGTGTCACTCAAATGCAACAGCGTTCTCACCGCGGGCGAGTATTGACCGAATCGAGTTGCTTCAGCATCCATGACAGCTTCAGCCTACGACGAAGGCCCGACGATGCTCAGTGGTTGAAGAGAATAAGAAGCAGTCCGAACACGACAGCTCCCGCGCACACGACGAAGCAGGCGCACGCGGCTACCAGCGCGACCCGCTTCTGCGTTTCAGTGAGCGGACTCTTCTTGGCCGCTTTTGCAGCAGCTTTCTCTGCGCGCTGCGCTTCTTTCTGGCTGATGATCGTGATCGCGTCGGTGAACTCCGCAGGCGCCACGACCGGCGAGCGCCCCGCGCGCACGAGGAGCCTGAGCCCAAGGGAGTAGAAGCCGACCAGCACCAAGGATGCGATCATCGCAGCGACGAAGACCTGAAGGAAGGCGACCCAGTCGATAGTCACGAGCTTGCTCCCTTTTTGGACTTCTTGACCTTGACGGCAGCACCCGAATCAGCGACCTCGCTCATTGCGTTGCTGTAAGTGACCGCATCGCGACGTGAGCGCAAGAAGAGACCGGCGACCACCACAACCGCCAGGATCGCGTCGATCACGATGCCCCACACCCCCCACAAGTTCACAGCGAATGCTGCCAGCCCGCCCACCGCGCCAGCTGCGGGTAGCGTGAACAGCCAACCGACCATGATCCGCCCGGCCGTCCCCCAACGCACTTGAGCACCCCGTCGGCCAAGTCCAGAACCGATTACCGAACCTGAGGCCACCTGTGTGGTTGAGAGCGCGAACCCAAGCGCGCTGGACGCGAGAATGGTCGAGGCCGTGGCGCTCTCCGCTGCGAACCCTTGAGCGGGCTTGACGTCGGTGAGTCCCTTACCGAGGGTACGAATGATGCGCCAGCCACCCATATACGTGCCTAGTGCGATCGTCACACCACACGCGAAGATCACCCACGTCTGAGGCTCCGCGCTCGTCTGCCAGCCGACGGTGATGAGCGCGAGAGTGATGATTCCCATCGTCTTCTGCGCGTCGTTGGTACCGTGCGCCAACGCGACGAGCGACGAGGTGAAGATTTGGCCGACGCGAAAGCCAGAGCGCCCATCCGGTTTGCTGTCATACCGGCGTGTCATTGCGTAGGCGAGCTTGGTGACGCTGAAAGCGATGAGTCCCGCTGTCAGAGGTGCGATCACGGCTGGCAAGATCACCTTGCTCATGACAACGCCGAAGTCGATCGCCTGCGCGCTTGCCCCGACTATCGTCGCTCCAATAAGCCCACCGAATAGGGCATGAGAACTCGAGGAGGGGAGGCCAAGGAGCCAGGTCAGCATGTTCCAGGTGATTGCACCGATCAGACCCGCGAATATGATCGCTGGAAATATCGCTGCTGAGATCTGATCCTCGTGAATGATTCCACCGGAGATCGTCTTCGCCACCTCTGTGGACAGAAACGCACCCACCAGGTTGAGGACAGCGGCGATAAGCACCGCCGTCTTCGGCTTTAGAGCGCCCGTCGCAATGGGCGTAGCCATTGCGTTCGCGGTGTCATGAAAGCCGTTCGTGAAGTCGAAGAACAGCGCAAGCACGATGACCAGCACAATGATGAGGGTTGCGAATTCCACCGGCCGCTTTCCATAAGTGAGATGAAATGGTGCCGACGGGATCGGCGCGCGAACGAAGAGTTCACCGAGAGTTAAGCAACCGGCAACCGGCCATCAAGAATCCTGACACCGCCAGGGCTCGCGGTCAACTCAGAACAGGACCCCAGTTTCATGCCGCTGCACGACGACGCTCGGCTAGCGTGGAGACGTGACCGCTGACAACAACACCACTGTGCCCAATCCGCCCGTTGCGCTTCCGCGGCCAACCGCTCGAAGCCATCACGGCGACACGGTCGAAGACCGCTACGAGTGGCTTCGAGCCAAAGATGACGCAGAGGTGATCTCACACCTTGAGGCCGAGAATGCGTACACCCAAAAACGCACCGAGCATCTTGAAGGTCTTCGTGGCACGATCTTCGATGAGATCAAAAAACGCACCCTTGAAACTGACTTGTCAGTACCCACCCGGCGTGGCCAATGGTGGTATTACGGTCGTACCGTCGAGGGATCGCAATACGGCATTCAGTGTCGCGCACCGCTCGCCTCCCCTGACGACTGGACACCGCCGGAGCTGTCACCAGACACCGTCATAGATGGCGAGCAGATCTTGCTCGACGGAAACAAGGAGGCAGAAGGCCATGACTTCTTCTCTCTCGGCAGCTTTGAGGTGTCAAACGACGGCACACTGATGTTGTTCGGCGTCGACCTCGCCGGTGATGAGCGCTATACCATTCAGGTGCGCAACCTCATCACTGGAGCACAGCTGCCCGACCAGATCGCAGGCACCAGTGCGGGAGCCGGGTTCTCGCCTGACGGCCGGTTCATCGTGTACTCGACGGTGGACGACGCGTGGCGGCCCGACACCGTGCTGTTGCACGAACTCGGCACTCCGGTAGAAGACGATGTCACCCTGTTTCACGAACCAGACGAACGCTACTGGGTCGGCGCGGGCTTCACTCGAAGCGACCGTTATCTGGTTATCGGCCTGGGCTCGTCGATTACCTCTGAGGAGTGGCTCATCGATGCCAACGACCTACGCTCGGAGCCTCAGGTCGTGTGGCCACGGCGAGAAGGCATTGAGTATGAGTCGGAGCACGCCGTCATCGATGGCGAAGACGTGCTCTACATCCTCCACAACGAAGATGCACTCGACTTCGAGCTGGTTCAGGTTTCAGCAGCCGATCCTGCTGGTTCTCGTACCCGCGTGATCGCCCATAAGCCGGGTCAGCGACTTCTAGGAATCTCGACCTTCCGCGACTGGGGTGTCGTCGGCTATCGGCGCGATGGCCTGGCACGCATGGGTCTTTTGAACTACGAGACCAACGCGGTCGACGAACTTGAATTTGATGAGCCTCTCTATGCCGTCGGCGGCGGCGGAAACCCAGAGTGGGCTCCCCCACTCTTGCGTCTCGGCTATGGCTCGTTCGTCACCCCGGGCACCGTGTACGACCTGGACATCGCATCGCGAGAGCTTTATCTGCGCAAGCGTCAGCCTGTGCTTGGCGGCTACGACCCAGAAGACTACGCCCAAGCACGTGTGTGGGCACCGGCCGCGGACGGAACACAGATTCCACTCTCGCTGGTATGGAAGCGAGCGTTCGGCGAAGCGGGATCGGAGCCGCGACCGCTTCATCTCTACGGCTACGGCTCCTATGAGCACTCGATCGACCCGGGGTTCTCGATCGCGCGGCTATCGGAGCTCGACAGAGGGGTTATCTTCGCGGTCGCTCACGTGCGCGGCGGCGGCGAAATGGGGCGTCAATGGTATGAAGACGGCAAGTTGCTTGCTAAACGCAACACGTTCACTGACTTTGTCGACTGCGCACGACACCTCATCGACCAGGGCTACACCAGCGCAGACCGGCTCGTCGCCGAAGGCGGATCCGCGGGTGGCCTGCTGATGGGCGCCGTCGCCAACCTGGCGCCCGAGCTGTTTGCGGGCGTGCTCGCTGACGTTCCGTTTGTCGACGCGCTGACCACAATCCTCGATCCGACGCTACCGCTCACCGTCATCGAGTGGGATGAGTGGGGCGACCCGCTGCACAATTCCGACGTGTACGAGTACATGAAGTCGTACTCACCGTATGAGAATGTGCGGCCTGGAGTGCACTACCCGCGAATTCTTGCGGTGACCTCGCTCAATGACACTCGCGTGATGTACGTCGAACCGGCGAAGTGGGTTGCACGCCTACGCGAGGTCGGCGCAGACGCAATGCTCAAATGCGAGATGGTTGCCGGTCACGGTGGCGTCAGCGGTCGTTACAACGCTTGGCAGGAACGAGCTTTCGAACTCGCGTGGTTGCTGGACGTACTCGGAGTCGCTGACCGTTGATGGGCGGGCGCTCACGGTCACTGGCCGTGAGCGCCACGGCTCGGCGACCCAGCCGATCAGCTATCCGAACAGTGCTGCAGCTTCGTCGTAGCGGTAACGCGGCACAGTGTTCAACTCGCCGAGAGCTTCGGCGAAAGGCACGCGAACAATGTCGGTACCGCGCATTGCGACCATCTGCCCCCATGCGCCATCCATGATGGCGTCGGCAGTATGCAGTCCCAGCCGCGTGGCAAGTACACGGTCGAAACCGGATGGCGAGCCGCCGCGCTGAATATGGCCCAAGACCGTCGCACGCGTCTCAATTCCTGTGATGCGCTCAATTTCGGGGGCGAGCACTTCGCTGATACCGCCAAGACGTGGGCGGTTGAAGGCGTCGAGGCCCTTGTCGCTGAACGCTTCGTCCATGCCGGTGAGGGTGAAACCCTCAGAGACAACGACAAGCGGGGCACGGCCACGGTCGTGGGCACGCGTCACCAAGGCGGCGACGTCGTCGATTGACATAGGCACCTCGGGGATGCAGATCGCGTGCGCACCCGCCGCAATTCCGGCGTGAAGCGCGATCCAGCCGACGTGCCGACCCATGACTTCGGCAACCATGCATCGCTGGTGCGAGTCCCCTGTCGTACGCAGGCGGTCCATGGCGTCAGTGGCGATGTTCACCGCAGTGTCGAAGCCAAAGGAGTAGTCGGTGGCACGCAGATCGTTGTCGATCGTCTTAGGAACACCAAGCACATTGATGCCATCGTTTGCGAGCCGATTTGCCGCAGCCAAGGTGCCCTCGCCGCCGATAGCGATGATGCCATCGATGCGGTGGCCGTATAGCGTCTTGGCGATGTTCTCAGCGCCACCGCGAGGGCCCTCGTAGGGATTGGTTCGGCTCGTGCCGAGGATCGTGCCGCCGACCTTCGATAGGCCTTTCACATCGTGACGCGTGAGCGGAAAGAAATCACCGTCGACGACACCGCGCCAGCCATCGCGGATTCCGATGAACTCTATGTCGTAGGCAGTTGTGCCTTTGAGCACGACGCCGCGAATAACTGCATTGAGTCCGGGGCAGTCGCCGCCGCTGGTCAGGATGCCGATCTTCATGCTGTGGTCCTCGCTAATGTCGGGGGTAGAGTCGGCGACGCTGCCTCCACCGACATTAGCGCTCACGGGCATTTGTGGCTACATGACGTGCGCAGGGCTCGCTGCCCCGACCACTGGATTATTCGCCGCCCAGCGCCTGGCGAACCAAGTGCATGAGCGCAGAAAGCTGCACCGAGTCGCTCGATTGCGGGTCGACCGCTTCACCGTCGAGAGCACGAGCAGCCAGCCCTTGTTTCGAGTCGATGAGCTCAGCGATCTTGGTGTCGATCGTGTGTGCTGCGATGATGCGCCAGGCCGTGACAGGTTCGTCTTGCCCGATACGGTGAACGCGATCGATGGCCTGGGTTTGCTCTGCGGCAGTCCACGAAAGCTCTGCCAACACGACGTTGGATGCTGCCTGCATGTTCAGTCCCACGCCGGCGGCGGTAAGCGAGCACACCGCGATTCCCACGTCGGGATCGTTGTTGAAGGAATCGATCGCTTGCTGACGCGCCGCGGTGCTCTGGTCACCACGAATCGACACTGAGGAAATCCCGGCGGCAGCGAAGTGCTGCTCAGCCGCATCCATCACATCGATGTGCTTGGCGAAGAAGACAACCTTGCCCACAGAACGCTGCAGCTGAGCGGTGTAGTCGGCGGCGAGAGTCGCCTTTGCCTGGCCGATTTTACGCACCATCGTGAAGACGTTCTCAGACCCGGTGCCGGCAGCCTTCGATTCCTCGAGCTCGTTCTGTGCGACAAGGCGCACGATGTCTGCGTCGATCTCGTTGGCGTCGAGGCCGCGGTCACCGCGAGCCTCGATGATGCGGCGGTAGCGTGCCGCCAATCGCTCGCCGAGCTCGCGCTCAGCCTGCCGGATCGAGCGGCCGAAGTCATCGTCGAGTTCGACGGGAAGATCAGCGATCAACTTGTCGGGGAGATCAGCCGCAACATCCTTCTTCTTGCGACGCACGATTCCCATTGAAATGACTGCGTCGCGCGCTTCCGGATAGAACGCTTTGTCGGCCGGGGTCAGCCCCGTTTCATCGAGCTTCGTCATCAGCGCCGAACCGGGTTTCTCTCCCGTGGTCCAGCCGAGGAAACGCCAGATCGCGTCGAAGTCCTCAACGTCGTTGATCAAGGGGGTGCCGGTCAGCGCCAACAGCAGCGGGTTGCGCACCTGCTCACGAATGCGACCGGCGAGAGCCAACACGTTCTTCGAGCGCTGAGAGGTGAGGTTCTTGATGAAGTGAGCCTCATCAACGACCATGCCTTTGAGTCCGAGCGACGAGAGCCACGCGAGGTGGCGATCAAGAATCTCGTAGTTGACGATAAACACGTCAGCGAATGCGTCGATGTCTTCGCCGTCGCCCTGAATGACGGTCGCCCGCCGGTTCGGGGTCCAGCGCTCGACCTCACGCGCCCAGTTCATCTTTACGACGTTCGGCACCACCACCAGCAACGGATAAGCCTCAGCCACCGACGCCGCGAGCACCGATTCAGCTGTCTTTCCGAGACCTGGCTCGTCAGCAAGCAAGAAGGTTCGGTGGCCGCTGCGCACAGACTCGAGGAATCGAGACTGATGCACCATGACCTCAAGCCCCTTCGGCGAGAGACGGTCATACTCCGGAACCGGGGGCAGCTCCATAGACGCGCTGGTCCCACCCGCACCCATTTCGAAGGCTTTGTACAGCGGGCCCATGAGCTCCCAGCCGTCAAGGCGACGACGTGGCGTCTCTTTTGACACCGGGGCGCTGAGATCCGGAGCGAGGAAGGGGTTGGCCATCTGGCGTGACTCGACCTGCGGCGGAATCACCTGACGCTCGGCGAGCGCGGCGGGCACTACGGGCGCCGACTGCGGCTTTGCATCGGTGATGATGAGCTCATCGGGCGCCAACTCAGCGCCGGACTCGATCAACCAGTCACGGCGCATACGCCGGGCCACCGGAGAAGTGGCCTGGTCTGCCTCCAGCAGTTGAATGAGCGAAGTGTCGCGGGCTGCGGTCTTCGCGAGAATCGTTGCCACGCCGTCGAGGCGCTTGAGGAGCTCAGCGCGCGAACTCTCAACGATGTCTGCGTCGGCTTTGACTCTGGCTCGCTCTTCGCGCACCAGGAAGGCAATGACTTGGAACTTGACTCGGTTTGTGGGGCCGAGCTTGCCGCGCTGCGACTTGGCTTCGACCTCGCGCACCTTGCGCGCGAGAATCGGAATGATCGGGGCTTCGTCGTCTCGACGAGACGATGAAGGCCTTCTGCGTCGCTGTGCGGACGACTGGGCGGACGCCGTGGTCGGCATGCTCCTCCTGAGCGTGAGTGCCGGAAAGTCCGGCGAGGACCGGCCAGAGCCGGTTGTGCTGTCTGTTCCGCGGGCGGCAGGGCCGCCGTCACGAACGCGAAGGTGAAACCTGTACCAACGGCCGCGGGCACTCACTTCTGCGAGCAGCGACATCGCCGGGTATGGCTTCGAGGCTCAGTCTAGCGGAAACTCCGCAAAACAACCCACAACAAGCAATGACACCCTACGACTCGCGCCCGGCATACGCCCGCTGCCAGTCCAACAGAGTGGTGGGTTCGTCCGTGACGATTCCGTCCACGCCCAGTTCTGTCATCTCTTCCCACTGTGAATCGCTGTTCAGCGTGTAAACGACGACCCTGCGTCCGGCGGCATGAAGGCTGTCGACGAGGTCGGGCTGAGCGCGCACTGCGGCAGCACTGACAATAATGCCGGGAACATCTGCCTCCGCGGTCGCTCGCACGATGTCGGCAGGCATATGTTTAAGGATCAGCAGCCTCGAGACGACGTCGGTCGAGGCTGCCACACTCGCAAGCGTGCGCGCGTCAAAGCTGGCGAACACCACCTGCGCGTCTAGGCGTCGCGCTTCAACTGCCTCGACGGCATCGCTGATTGCCGCGTCACTCCACTCCCCCTTCAGCTCGACAATCGCTCGCCCCGAATACGCTTCGAGTACGGCAAGAAACTGATCGAACGTGGGAACGGCTGTGCCGGCGTACTCTGCTGAGAACCATGAACCCGCGTCCAACGTGCGAACTTCTTCCCACGTGAGTGACGCAAGCGCACCTTGCCCGTCCGTTGTGCGATCGACGCTTTTATCGTGCATGAGAACTGCTCGCTCATCTGCGGTCAGTGCCACATCGACCTCAACGTACTCGTAGCCTCCGGCGAGCGCGCCGGCGACCGCCGGAAGCGTATTCTCGGGCGCCTCCGCTCCCCCACCTCGGTGACTAGCGATAAACGCAACGTCGCCCGGCTCTCGAGTGTCACCGAGAAGCTCACGTGCGCTTACCCGAGCGGGCGTCGCGCCGATTACGGCAATGACCATGCTCAGCACAGCAAGCACGCACACAACAAGTAGCGGCTGGATCCTCTCGCGAGCGCGAGAAGGCCCCGTGGGGTAGGGCATCGGGCATGTCCTCCGGGTCGGTCACCGCGTCGTCACTGACGGGGTGCGACCACTCTACATGCGCCGTTATCTTTTTGTTACTTTTGAGCTGGAGAGTCTGCAATCGACTCCCCTAGGAGCCTTTCCGTAACGCAATACTGCCGTGGCCATCGCCACAACACTGCGGTTCTAGAGCAGGCTCTTGGTATGCCAGACCGTTTTCGTCTCGGTGAACGCCGCAATGCGCTGCAGGCTGGGGGCCGCGACGTCCGTACCGCTTTCCGGCGCAAGCACTCGGGTAAGAGTCTCTGCCGCAGCGATCTGCAATTCGACCCAATCGATCGCGCCCGCTCCGACAAGGTCGAGCCCGTGAACGTCAGGGTGGGAAGCCAGCCACGGTGCAATCTCCGCCGCAGATCCCGTGAGCACATTGACCACACCCCCGGGCACGTCACTGGTAGCAAGAACTTCCGACAGAGAGATCGCCGAGAGTGGATGCTGACGCGATGCCACCGCCACCACGGTGTTACCCGTCACCAGCGCCGGAGCGATAGCCGATACCAGTCCCAGCAGAGCGGATTCCTGCGGTGCAATCACTGCGACAACCCCCGTCGGCTCCGGCACCGAGATGTTGAAGAACGGCCCAGCGACGGAGTTGGCATTGCCCGCGACCTGCGCGAACTTGTCGCACCAGCCTGCGTACCACACCCATCGGTCGATCGCTTCGTCAACTTCTGCAGCCGCGGCCGCGGCTGAGGCTCCGGTCTGAGCCGAGATCTCGTCAACGAACTGGCCTCGGCGGCCCTCGAGCACCTCAGCGACCCGATAGAGCACCTGACCGCGGTTGTAGGGCGTGGCCCCGGCCCAGGAGCCAGCAGCTCCCCGGGCGGCAGAGACCGCATCTCTCGCGTCTTTGCGTGAAGCCTGCGACGCGTTTGCCAAGAAGTTCCCCTTGGCGGTGGCCACCGGGTAGGTTCGCCCCGATTCACTCCGAGGGAACTTGCCGCCGATAAAGAGCTTGTAGGTCTTCGGCACGTTCAGTCGCTTGCTCACGCTGCTCCCTTCAAGTAGGCAAGCAGTCCCTGCCTGCCGCCCTCGCGGCCGTATCCAGACTCCTTGTATCCGCCGAATGGGCTCGATGGGTCGAAACGATTGAACGTATTGGCCCAGATCACCCCCGCGCGCAGCTTGTCTGCAACCGCGAGAATACGCGAGCCTTTGTCACTCCAAATGCCCGCTGAAAGCCCGTACGGCGTGTTGTTGGCCTTCGCGATGGCTTCGGCCGGCGTGCGGAAGGTCAGGACCGAAAGCACGGGGCCAAAGATCTCATCACGAGCGATGCGGTGGCTTGCCTGCACGTTGGTAAATATCGTGGGAGCGAACCAGAATCCCTTTTCAGGAATGACGCAGTTCGCGCTCCAGCGCTCCGCGCCTTCTTCTTCACCGATCAGGCTGAGCTCGCGCACTCTGTCGAGCTGTTCACGCGAGTTGATCGCACCGATATCGGTGTTCTTGTCGAGTGGATCGCCCATGCGAAGGGTCGAAAGCCGGTGCTTGAGCCTCTCCACCACCTCGTCGTGAATCGACTCCTGCACGATCAAGCGGCTGCCCGCGCAGCAGACTTGCCCCTGGTTGAAGAAGATGCCCGTGACGATGCCGTCGATTGCCTGTTCGATGGGGGCGTCATCGAAGATGATGTTAGCGGCTTTGCCTCCGAGCTCGAGCGTGAGCTTCTTCTCGGTGCCCGCCACCGCCTTCGCGATCTCGCGCCCCACGGGAGTGGATCCGGTGAAGGCGACCTTGTTCACGTCGGGATGCCGAACCATCGCGGCACCGGTGCGACCAGCACCGGTGACGATGTTCACGACGCCGGCCGGCAGGTCGGCCTGTTGCAGAATCTCTGCAAAGATCAGGGCGGTGAGCGGCGTAGTTTCGGCGGGTTTGATGACCACGGTATTGCCCGCAGCGAGCGCGGGAGCAATCTTCCAGGCGAGCATCAACAGCGGAAAGTTCCACGGAATCACTTGGGCAGCAACGCCCAACGACCGCGGGTTCGCGCCGAGGCCCACGTAGTCAAGCTTGTCTGCCCAGCCTGCGTAGTAGAAGAACCATGCTGCAACCAGCGGCACGTCAACATCACGGCTCTCTTTGATCGGCTTGCCGTTGTCAAGGCTCTCCGCAACGGCGAGTTCGCGCGCCCGCTCTTGCACCAGACGCGCGATTCGAAACAGATATTTGCCGCGGTCGCGACCGCTCATCTTGGCCCACACTTTGTCGTGCGCGCGCCGCGCCGCTGCGACGGCCTGATCAACGTCTACCTCAGAGGCCGTTGCCACCGTAGCGATGTGCGACTCATCCGCTGGCGAGATAGATGCGAAGGTCTCCCCCGTTCCGGGACGGAACTGGCCGTCGATGAAAAGGCCGTATTCGTCGCGCAGGCTCAAGATGGCGCGAGATTCGGGTGCAGGAGCGTATTCGAGAAAAGACATAGTGTCTCGATTCAGTCGATCGTCACGTATTCGGCGCCGGTGTAGTGACCGGTCGAGATCTTCTGGCGCTGTCGCAGCACATCGTTGAGCAAACTCGACGCGCCAAAGCGGAACAGATGCGGTTGCAGCCACTCTTCGCCGGCGGTCTCGGCGACGGCCACGACGTACTTGATCGCATCTTTTGAGGTGCGGATGCCACCAGCTGGCTTCACGCCAATCTTCTCGCCGGTTGCGCGGTACCAGTCACGCACTACCTCGAGCATCAGCAGGGTGACGGGAAGCGTCGCAGCTGGCTGTACCTTTCCAGTCGAGGTTTTGATGAAGTCGCCGCCTGCCAGTATCGCGAGCCACGACGCACGCTTGATGTTGTCGTAGGTGTTCAGCTCGCCGGTCTCGAGAATGACCTTGAGCGACGCCGACGTGCCATCAGCTCGCACGCACCCGGCCTTGACCTGCGCGATCTGATCGAAAACCACCCCGTATCGACCAGACAGAAAAGCGCCGCGATCAATCACCATGTCGATCTCATCAGCGCCGTTACTCACCGCGTCAGCGGTATCGGCCAGTTTCACCGCCAGCGATGCGCGCCCGCTCGGGAAGGCGGTGGCGACTGCTGCCACGCTGACTTCACCGTCGTCGGGGTCGCCGTGAGCTGATCCGAGAGCTTCGACGGCGACCGGAACCATGTCACCGTGCACACATACGGCGGCAACCCTTGGGCAAGACTGGTCTGAAGCGTCAGGGTTGAGTGCCTTCGCGACGAGAGAGCGCACCTTGCCAGGCGTGTCCGCTCCTTCGAGCGTGGTGAGGTCGATCAACTCGATGATCTTGTCGAGGGCCCACACTTTGGAGGTTGTCTTGATCGAGCGGGTCCCGAGATCTGCTGCTCGCGCTTCAAGTCCTACCGCGTCGACGCCAGACAATCCGTGGAGATAGCGTCGCAGCGTCTCATCGTCGGGTGTCCCGCCCAGCAGAGCAATCGCACGTTCGGTCAGAGATTCAATGTCGCGCGTGGTGCGCGCAGTCACGGTGGTGGCGCTCATGTTCCTCCTCGATGCTCGCCGCGCACCGATGAGGTTTCGTCGTCGATGCACTCGTCTCGATCGTAGGCGGGCGAGGCCCGTCGGTCTACGTCTTAGTCGCGTCGCGCACCCCCGCGCGCCAGCTAGAGCTCAGAGCGCACTCGTTCAACGTCTTTCGTCATCTGAGCGATGAGGGGCTCGATACCGTCGAAGGCAACCATTCCGCGAATGTGCGAAACGAACTCGACAGACACCTCATGACCGTAGAGATCGAGTTCCGTCTCGTCGAGCACATATGCCTCGACTTGGCGTATGACGACATCGCCGAAGGTCGGGTTCGTTCCGATGCTGACCGCTGCCGGGTATCGGACGCTGCGATCCGCAGAGGCGACTGTGCGAGAGGCGCCACTCGCGCCGTGATCTACGAGCCAGCCCGCATAGACGCCTTCTGCGGGCACAAAACCATTGAGCGCTGTCTCGAGGTTGGCAGTGGGGA
This sequence comes from Microbacterium sp. NPDC076911, assembly GCF_040687125.1. Lineage (NCBI taxonomy): Bacteria > Bacillati > Actinomycetota > Actinomycetes > Micrococcales > Microbacteriaceae > Microbacterium > Microbacterium sp. NPDC076911. The sequence goes on from NZ_JBFBMP010000002.1 coordinate 87,934, forward strand.
ACCCCAATTCGCGCCCTCGCTTCTGCCCGTGCACGACCTCGCCGCTCACGGCGTGGCGCCGACCCAAGAGTCGAGACGCCGTCTCGACGTCGCCCTCGCTGAGCGCCTCCCGTACCCAGGTCGATGACACGCGGCGCGCCGCGTCAATGGCGCGCACATCATCGATCACCTGAACACCGAAACCGTACTGCTCCCCAGCCTCACGCAATAGCTCGGGGTTGCCGCGTCCGAGATGACCGAACCTGAAATCACTACCGACGAGCACGGCAACTGCGCCAAGCGCCTCGACCAGGATCTGCGCAATGAAATCCTCTGCCGCGACAGTGGCGAGATCTTCATCGAAATGAAGCATGAGTGTGGCATCCACGCCAGCCTCGGCCAACAGACGAAGTTTCTGATCGACTCCCATGAGCTCTTCCGGGCACAGCTCTGGTCGCAGAAAGGCCAAGGGGTTGCGGTCGAAGGTGACTGCAACCACTCGCGCGCCGAGCGACGCAGCATCCACTCGAGCTCGATCTATTACCGCACGGTGGCCGCTGTGCACTCCATCAAACTTTCCGATGGCCACCACGGATGGACCAAAACCCGTTGGCACCTCGGAGAGCTCGCGGAAGACGTTCATGCCGTCACCAATACGGGACGATCGGCAGGTTTGTGCGCGATCAGCCACCACATTCCGAAGAACGGCAGAGCCAACGGGATGAACACATAGCCCATACCAAACCACGACCAGACCGTGGGATGCCCAAATAGCTCGGGCCACACCAAACTCAGCGTGCCGACAACGATGACGCCCAGCATCTCGAATGTGATGGCAATCCACGCGACCAAGTACCAGCCGCGCGAGCCAGCGAAGATGAGGGCCAGAGTGGCGACGATATAGACCACCGCTGCCAGTGCCGACAATGTGTATGCCAGCGGCGCGTCGTCAAACTCTCGCACGATCTGCACGAAGGAACGTCCAGTTGCGGCGAGCGCCATGATCGCGTAGACGACTACGAGAACACGGCCGATTCCGGTCATACGGGTGCGGGTGGGAGTTGTCATGACTGATCAATCTTAAGCGGGAAGCGGCGAGTTGACGTGCCCGAGGGCGTCAGGCTATCTGCAGCGTCCAGATGCTCTGCATGCGCCACAGCATCACCGCGACCGACAACGCTCCGACACCCATGATCACCGTGCTCCATCGGCTGCGCTCCAGGAGTGCCCAGAACACGCTCGCCGGCGGAATGAGCGCCGCAGAGACGAGATAGACCCAGAACTCAAGCAGGCTACCGGTGGGCTCGTTGCCCGCGAAGGGAGCGATGATCGCGATCACGATCTGCACAATCAGCAGCAACTCGACGAGAGCAACCGCGCCCACAGTGAGATCACTCGGGCGGCGTCCTGCGAGACCGGCAATCACGGAGAAGAGTCCGCCGCCAACGGCAATAGCGAGCTGAACGATCGTGAACCACATGATCATGCGGGCATCTCCTTGGGCATATTCATTGCGCTCTTGACGTCGGCGCCGCGTTTTTCCACAACGCCGACGAGAGTACCTGCCGGATCAATTGCGGCGGTCGGTGTGCGCGTCAAGCGTGAGGCTGCGTCCTTGAGCCTCTTGCCGTGACGAAGGTCTCGTGCTTCGTCTTCGGTGACATCGATTCTGCCGAGCACGATCGCTGCTACCTCTGCGGGGGTGAGCAGGGATGCTTCGCCGAGGCGGTCGCTGGCGGTGGCGTCTGCAACCTCGAAGGCTCCGATTCGCGTGCGTCGCAAAGCCGTCAGATGGCCGCCGACGCCGAGGTAGGCTCCGAGATCGCGTGCCAGCGCGCGAATGTAGGTACCGCTCGAACAGTCGACGATCACGTCTAGGTCGATGAAACCGGATGCGCGTCGTTCTTCGACCACGTCGAATCGCGACACAGTGACGCTGCGAGACTTGAGCACGACCTCTTCGCCTGCGCGAGCCAGGTCGTATGCACGTCTGCCGTTCACCTTGATAGCCGAAACAGTGCTTGGCACCTGCGAGATCGCCCCGGTGAGGGTTGCGATCCCTTCATTGATCTGCGCTGCGGTGATGCCAGCCAGGGCTGATTGTGACGCACGAGCGGTTTCATCGCCCTCGGCGTCGTCGGTATCGGTATTCATACCCAGTCGGATCGTCGCTTCGTACGTCTTGTCGAGACCCACGATGAAGGTCAGCAATCTCGTGGCCGCGTCAACGCCCAGCACCAATAGCCCGGTCGCCATCGGATCAAGGGTGCCTGCGTGGCCAATCTTGCGTGTGCCGAGCGCCTTACGTGCACGAGAGACGACATCGTGACTGGTCATACCGCCCGATTTGTCGACGAGAAGGATTCCCGCCGGCATCAGCTATCGGGCGCGATCGTGAAAAGCATGCTTCTAGCCTACGTGCGCGACGGGCGCGATTAGGCTGGTGCGATGCCCGCGCTCCCCCTCATCGAGTGGTACGCCAAGAACGCGCGCGACCTGCCGTGGCGGGACCCTTCTTTCGGGGCATGGGGTGTGCTTGTCAGCGAGTTCATGTTGCAGCAGACTCCGGTCAGCCGTGTGATTCCGCGTCTCGAAGAGTGGCTGAAGCGTTGGCCCACCGCCACCGCACTCGCCGATAGCTCGCCCGCCGATGCGGTGCGCCAATGGGCGAACCTCGGCTACCCGCGTCGCGCGCTGTGGTTGCATCAGGCAGCGGTTGAGATTCGCGACCAGCATGGCGGCGCTGTGCCCACCGAGGTGACCGCGCTGCTCGCCCTCAGCGGAGTCGGGGACTACACCGCGCGTGCGGTTGCAGTCTTCGCCTACGGTCAGCGACACCCGGTAGTCGATACCAACACTCGTCGTGTTCTCGCGCGCGCCATCGCCGGCCGCTCACAACCCGGCAATGCTTCTCGTCGCGACTTAGATGATATGGCGGCGATCCTGCCAGATGATGACGAGTCGGCCGCCATCGTTAACGCCGCAGCGATGGAACTCGGCGCCGTAGTGTGCACCGCCCGCAATCCGCGCTGTGAGATGTGTCCACTCGCTGATATCTGCGCGTGGCGAGCCGAGGGGTACCCCGATACAGGCGATGACCGACGCAAGCAGGCACGATATGAGGGCAGCGACCGGCAGGCACGAGGGGCGGTTCTCAAGGAGCTGCGGGATGCGACAACCCACGTGGTCGCTCTAGAGGATGTCATCGCCGACTGGCCCGACGCCGCCCAACGCCACCGAGCGATTGATTCCCTCATTGCCGACGGTCTCGCCGAGGTCTTTGATGGGATGCTTCAGCTCCCGCGCTGACAGCACATTCGATCGAACCCACTCCGCGCACGTCGGCTTACCCTGGATTGATGACGACCATACTACTGACGGGATTCGAGCCGTTCGCGGGCGATTCCAGCAACCCGAGCGGCGAAGCCGTGCACCTCGCTGCCTCGCTGTGGGAGGGGCCAGAGGTTCTCGTCGCCGCTGTGCTTCCTGTCACCTTCGACGGAGCAGCATCCATGTTCGAAGCGCTTTTGGAGCGACATCAACCCCAGGTGGTCGTCGCCGTAGGACTCGCTGCCGGCCGCGACACCGTCTCCATGGAACGTGTGGCAGTGAACCTCATCGACGCCAGGATTCCAGACAACGACGGCGCGCAACCCATCGATGAGTCTTCGATTTCGAACGGCCCAGCGGCGGTGTTCTCGTCGTTGCCGGTAAAAGCGATCGCCCATGACCTCTTGACTGCGGGTATTCCTGCATCACTGTCGACGACAGCGGGCACGTTCGTGTGCAACCACATCTTCTATCGCGCGGCCACGTGGGCCACGCTCGCGACCGAACGCAAAGCGGGTTTCATCCATGTGCCGTGGGCAACGGGGCAATCCCGGAACGATCCTGAACTGCCGTTGGACGATATCGCACGGGCCCTGACCATCGCCATTCGCACGAGCATTGATAACGACGAGGATCGGCACTCGGTCGGCGGATCGCTCAACTGACGATCACCGCCACGCTGAACAGGTCTCAGTCGTTTCCGCTGGGTGTTGGCTCGTCGACATCAGCTTCGGCCGAAGCTGTTTGCAGCTCGTCGTCTTCGTCAAACGTGCGCGGCTTGATGTAGGGGTCTTCTTCGCCCGCGTAGGCGGCGCCCGCGGCAATCGCGGTAACCGCGTCGTCACGCTCGCGCGCTTCGCGCAGCAGGTCAGCAATGTGCCCAGCGTTGTCAGGTAGCGCGTCGAGAATGAACTCGAGCGAGGGCGTGAGCCGCACGTTCAAGTGCTTTCCTACCTCAGAGCGAAGCATGCCAGTAGCGGCCTTCAATGCTGCGGCCGAATCGGCACGTTCTTCGTCGGAGCCGTAGACGGTGTAGAACACCGACGCGTGCTGAAGATCACCGGTGACTCGCACGTCTGTGATCGTTACGAAGCCAAGACGAGGGTCACGAAGACCCTTCTCGAGGCGCTCGGCAAGAATCACTCGGATTCGGTCACCCAGTCGCGCCTGACGTTCGCTGCCCATATCAAACTCTCTCTCTGTGCGGTCTGAGGTGACCGCGAAGGTTCAGGATGCCCCGACTGTTGCCGGGGCATCCTGAACCGATGCTACGAGGCTCAGCCTCGAGGCTTTTCTACCATTTCGGTTGTTTCGACCTCGTCGCCGACCTGAATGTCGTTGAACTTTCCGAGGCCGATACCGGCTTCGAAGTCCGTGCGAACTTCAGTGACGTCGTCCTTGAAACGACGCAGCGACTCGATGGCTAGACCATCTGCGACGACGACGCCGTCGCGGATAACGCGAGCCTTCGCGTTGCGTGTGATCGTGCCGGAGCGAACGATGACACCCGCGATGTTGCCGAACTTCGAGGAGCGGAACACCTCGCGGATCTCGGCGACACCGGACTGAACCTCTTCGTACTCTGGCTTGAGCAGGCCCTGAAGCGACTGTTCAACGTCATCAATCGCGTTGTAGATGACGGAGTAGAAGCGTGTGTCGACGCCTTCACGCTGCGCGCGTTCGCGGGCCTTCGGGTCGGGGCGAACATTGAAGCCGATGATGATCGCATTGTCGATCGTCGCCAGGTTCACGTCAGACTCGGTAATCGCACCCACACCGCGGTGAATGATGCGCAGCTGAACTGAGTCATCAACCTCGATCTTGAGCAGCGACTCCTCGAGCGCCTCAACGGCACCCGACACGTCACCCTTGATGATGAGGTTGAGCGATTCAACCTTGCCTTCTTGGAGTGCGCGGGTGAAGTCCTCGAGCGAGATGCGCTTGCGAGCCTTGGCCAGCTGCGCATTGCGCTCAGCAGCTTCACGCTTCTCAGCGATCTGACGCGCCAGTCGGTCTTCATCGGTGACGATGAATGTGTCGCCGGCACGAGGCACTGAGTTGAGACCCTGCACTGCGACCGGACGCGAGGGGAATGCTTCAAGAACAGCTTCACCGTTTTCGTCTGCCATCGCACGCACGCGGCCATATGCGGTACCGGCCACGATCGAGTCACCAACGCGAAGCGTTCCCGACTGAATGAGCACGGTGGCAACAGCACCGCGACCCTTGTCGAGCTTGGCCTCGATGGCGACACCACGAGCAGCCTTGTTCGGGTTGGCCGTGAGGTCGAGGCCAGCATCTGCGGTGAGCAGAACAGCGTCCAGCAGCTGCTGGATGTTCAAGCCATCGCGAGCTGACACGTCGACGAAGATGACGTCTCCGCCGTACTCCTCAGCTACCAGACCGTATTCGGTGAGCTGCTGACGAACCTTCGCGGGATTCGAATCGGGCTTGTCGACCTTGTTGACCGCAACCACGATCGGCACGTTCGCTGCCTGCGCGTGGTTGAGAGCCTCAACCGTCTGCGGCATGATGCCGTCGTCCGCTGCAACCACCAGGATCGCGAGGTCCGTGACCTGCGCACCGCGGGCACGCATGGCGGTGAACGCTTCGTGACCCGGAGTATCGATGAACGTGATCGCTCGCTCGATACCCTCGTGCTCGGTCCAAACCTGGTAGGCGCCGATGTGCTGGGTGATGCCGCCAGCTTCGCCCGCGACAACGTTGGCATTTCGGATTGCGTCAAGAAGACGCGTCTTACCGTGGTCAACGTGACCCATCACAGTGACAACCGGAGGACGGATCTCGAGGTCTTCCTCGTTCTCTGCTTCCAGTTCTGCGTCAAGGTTCAGGCCGAACGTCTCGAGGAGTTCCTTATCTTCGTCCTCAGGAGAAACCATCTGAATCTTGTAGCCGAGCTCTTCGCCGAGCACCTCGAAGGTTGCCTCGTCGAGGGACTCAGTGGCCGTCGCCATCTCACCCAGGTTGAACAGGATGGTGACAAGCGTTCCTGGCTGGACTGTGTAGCCAGTCAAGTTCTCGATCTTGTCTGCGAAGTCTGAGATCGAAGCGCCGCGGCGCATACGAATGGTTTCGCCGTTACCGCGCGAAACGTTGATGCCGCCTACGGTCGGCGCATCTCTCATCTCAAACTCTTGGCGCTTCGCCCGACGCGACTTGCGCTGCTTCGACTTGCCGCCGCCCTTACCGAAGGCACCTGCGGTGCCGCCGCCGGGACCACGGCCACGGCCGCCACCGCCACCTGGACGTCCGGCGAAACCACCTGAGGGAGGACCGCCAGGAGCGCCGCCGCCGGGACGACCGCCACCGCCGGGACGGCCAGGACCACCTGGACGCTGCTGGAACGGTGCGCCACCGGGACGACCGCCACCGGGACGACCTCCGCCGCCGGGGCGAGGCGCTCCCGGACGAGGGGCTCCAGGACGAGGGGCCTGCGGACGCGGAATGTTGCCGGGCGTCGGGCGCTGACCCATGCCCTGCGCGGATGCGAAGGGGTTGTTCCCCGGACGCGGACCTGCCGGGCGCTGGCCCATGCCCTGCGAAGAAGCGAAGGGGTTGTTCCCCGGACGCGGCGCTGCGCCGCCAGGGCGTGGAGCGGGTGATGCCCCGTCAGCGGAAGGTGCTTCAGGTGCAGCAGTCTCGGGTGCTGCCGGAGCAGGAGCCGGAGTCGGGGCGCCTGGCTTTGCTGCAGACGGCTTTGCCGTCGAGGGGGTAGCTGTCGGTTCAGCTGCAACAGGCTCGGCCGGTGCAGCGGGAGCAGCAGGCTTTGCTGGACCAGGACGCGCACCCGGCTTGGCCGGGGTAGCGGCACCTGGCGTGGCCGGAGTCGCAGCACCGGGCTTTGCAGCGCCGGGCTTGGCCGCGGCAGGCTTTGCGCCCGTCTTGGCCGATGCCGCAGGCTTCGAGTTGGCGGCAGCAGATGCTGCGACACCGTCGGCCTGAAGTGCAGCGCGCAGCTTGCGCGCTACGGGGGGTTCGATGGTGGACGCGGGGCTCTTGACGAACTCTCCGAGTTCCTTCAGCTTCGCGAGAGCCACCTTGCTGTCAACACCGAGCTCTGAAGCGATCTCGTGTACGCGTGGTTTGGCGTTTGCCACAATTCTCCTGTCTGAGGTCTCCCCAGACAGGGCAGACCGTTAGTCGCGGACGGGTCTCATTTCGAGCCGTTCACTTTGTTTCCATAGCCGTTCAGCCGTTTCTCGATGGTCTGCGTGTCAAGCGGCGCTGACACACGTAATGCACGCACGAAAGCGCGGCGCCGGATCGCGGCCTCCACACATTCGCTTGTCTCATGCACCCACGCGCCTCGTCCCGGCATCACCGCACGTTCGTCAATGACGAGCGTTGAGTTGATTGATACCACTCTGAGAAGAGCGGTCCGAGAGTCCCGCGTGCGGCATCCGACACACGTTCGTACTGGTCCCATCCTACACCCCGACAGCGACGGGCCGATTGTCAGCTGTCTTCCAAGATGCTGTCAGGTTGAATGTCAATCTTGGCTCCGGTGAGCTTGGCCGCGAGGCGTGCGTTCTGGCCTTCTTTGCCGATCGCCAGCGACAGCTGGTAGTCGGGAACGAGCGCTCGCACCGCTTTGCTCGAGAGATCCAAAACGAACGAGGACGTGACCTTAGCCGGTGACAGCGCGTTGGCAACGAACTTTGGCAACTCCGGATCGTAGTCGACGATGTCGATCTTCTCGCCAGCAAGCTCTTCAGTCACGGCTCGCACGCGGCGCCCCAGCTCGCCGATGCAAGCGCCCTTCGCGTTGATGCTCGGGTCGTTCGCCTTCACCGCAATCTTGCTGCGATGGCCGGCCTCACGGGCAAGCGAGACGATCTCGACGACGCCGCTGGCTATTTCAGGAACCTCAAGCGCGAAGAGTTTGCGCACCAGACCGGGGTGGGTGCGAGAGACAGTGATCTGCGGGCCCTTAGTGCCCTTAGTCACGCCGGTAACGTACACGCGCAACCGCGAGCCGTGAGTGTATTCCTCACCAGGCACTTGCTCTTCCGGCGGCAGAATCGCCTCGACGGTGCCCAGATCGACGTGCACCATGCGCGGATTCGGGCCTTGCTGGATCATGCCGGCGACGATGTCGCCCTCTTTGCCCTTGAACTCCCCGAGCACTGCGTCATCTGCGATGTCACGCAGGCGCTGGCTGATGACCTGCTTCGCGGCGAAGGCAGCAATGCGGCCGAAGTTCTCGGGCGTGCTTTCTTCTTCACCAATGACGACATCTTCTTCGTCGAGCAGCGGAATGAACACAGCAACGTGGCCGGTCTTGCGGTCGAGTACCGCGCGCGCACCTTCGTGCAGTTCACCATCAGGAGTGGTGTGCTTAGCGTAGGCGGTGAGAATCGCCTGCTCGATGATCCGCACGAGTTCTTCGAAGGGAATCTCCTTCTCCCGCTCGACGGTCCTCAACAGTCCCAGATCAATGTCCACAGGTGCCTCCATATTCAGCTCTTACCGACGCATCGGGCCGCCGGAACCCTACAACGTTACAGGATGAGACGGCGGTGCTAGCTGAGAGATATCGACACGAGCAATTTTCACGTCGCGCTGGCGAAAATCGACATCTCGCCTCCATACTGAGCGCATGGATGCAGTGACCGAGTGGATGGCAGTGTGGGGCGACAACCTCTGGACGTGGATTGTGCTGCCGGTGGTGGTGGGGCTCGGGCTCTACTTCACCATCCGCTCGAGGGGCGTGCAGTTTCGCCTGATTCCGGAGATGTTCAGAACACTGACAGACAAGACCCCGCGCGATGAGAATGGCGATCCTCAATCGGTATCCGCATTCCAAGCGTTCACGATCTCGGCGGCATCACGCGTCGGCGTGGGAAACATCGCCGGCGTAGGGACGGCAATCGCGCTCGGCGGCCCGGGGGCCGTTTTCTGGATGTGGCTCATGGCTCTCATCGGCGGAGCATCAAGCTTCATTGAATCGTCCCTCGCCCAGCTCTACAAGACGCGCGACAAAGACGGGTTCCGTGGCGGTCCCGCTTACTACATGCAACGCGGACTCGGTGCTCGATGGATGGGCATCGTTTTCGCGATCATTCTGATCGTGTGCTTTCCGATCGCCTTCTCATCGCTGCAGGCCAATACGATCCAAGCCACGATCGCGGGAAGCATGGGTGAGAGCGCAGCCGACTGGCTTGCTCCGGCGACAGGCGTTGGCCTTGCGTTGCTCATGGGCCTCGTCGTGTTCGGTGGGGTCCGGCGCATCGCGTCGGTAACTCAGGCCTTGGTGCCCGCGATGGCGGTGCTCTACCTAATCATCGGAATCGCAATCGTGGCGATGCACTTTGATCGCATTCCTGTCGTCATCGCCTCTATTTTCGCCGATGCCTTCGGCTACAACGAGGTCGTCGGCGCCGCGCTCGGTTACATCATTCTGACCGGCGCTCGGCGCGGAATGTTCTCAAACGAGGCCGGATTGGGTTCTGCCCCCAACGCAGGAGCATCCGCTGCGGTTACCCACCCCGTGAAGCAAGGTCTCGTACAGACGCTCGGCGTCTATTTCGACACGTTCCTGGTCTGCACTATTACGGCGTTCATCATCTTGGTCTCCGTCCCTGACCTGTCCGCGGCCACGCAGGGAATCGGTCTCACGCAAGACGCGATCACGAGCACCCTGGGCGACTGGGCAAACGTGTTGCTCATCATCATCATCTTCTTGTTGGCGTTTTCGTCGATCCTCGGCAACTACTACTACGGTCAGTCGAACATCGAGTTCATCACTTCTCACCGCGGCGTACTGCTGGGCTACCGCATTGTGGCGATTGTGTCGGTCTTTGCGGGCGCGCTCATTTCGGCTGGTGTCGTGTGGACCTTCGCCGACGGTGTGATGGGCTTCATGGCATTGACCAACCTCGTGGCGATCGCTCTGCTGTCGGGCATCGCCTTCAAATTGCTAAAAGACTACTCACAGCAGCGGCGAGAAGGACTTGATCCTGTGTTCACGAGCGACCGACTGCCGGAGGTCAAGGGGGTAGAGGTGTGGGAAGACGCTCTCTCGGTCACCGGTCCGATCGACTTGCCGACAAAGAAGCGCCAAGCCAACAAGCACCGCGATCACCTGCACGGGGCCCCACACACGGATTGACGATCCAGGACCGCGACCCTGGCTCTCTGCGAGACCGCGAGGATTCAGGGGTCTATGGCATCGATCTGAGGCGCGGTCTGAAGCGAATTGATGCCGCGTATCAGCGTATGTAGTGCGCCGATCTTGAACTGGTTCAGCGTAAGAACCAGTCGCGGCAGTTCGACTTTGTCACCGTCAGTGATCTCGTGTCGGTGTGGCGCGCCTCGTTCGATACGGCCTTCCGCCAGCAAGTCAGCGAAGGACTCATTGAGGGAATCTATCTCTGCGTCTGTCGGCTGGGCCTTGAGCCGCAACACCAGCCGACCGTCCACCCAACGCAGCGAATCGTAGTTGCGCCAGAACCCGGTGATCTCGGCTGCGGCAGCATCCACAGAATCCGTGACAAAAACACGATCAAAGTCGTTCGGTGAGACGACCCCAGAGGCAATGAGATGCTCATCGATGAAGGTTTCCAACCCCTTCCAGAATGTTCCACCAGGTGCGTCGAGCAGCACAATCGGCGTGGGCTCTGCCTTGCCCGTTTGCTGCAACGTGAGCAACTCGAACATCTCATCGAGAGTGCCGAACCCGCCCGGCACGCACACAAAGCCCCGCGACTCCTTCACCAGCATGAGCTTGCGCGTGAAGAAGTACTTCATCGCAACGTTTGCACCGCCGGCGATGATCGCGTTCGGCTTGTCTTCGAAAGGCAACCGAATCGAAACGCCGATTGAGCGGTCTGCGCCGGCACCTTCGGCAGCAGCCTGCATGATTCCTGGGCCTGCCCCGGTGACGACCATCCAGCCTTGGTCAGCAAGCACAGCGGCAACAGCCGATGCCTGCTGATACTGCGCATCGTGCGATTTTGTACGAGCTGAGCCGAAAATGGTGACCTTCGGAATACCGACATACGGCGCGAACAGACTGAATGCTGCCCGCATCTCAGTCAATGCAGCCGAGGTGATCTTGAGGTCAAGTCGATCGGCTTCGTCGAGCCCCAGACCCACGCCGGTCGCCAAAATCCGCGCGACAAGGTCGGCGTTGCGGGTGATCCCCGCGTCGTCGATGAGCGTGCGTAGGTCATCGGTGGCTTCGGCTGGAACGGATGCGCTATCGGGCATGCACCAAGCGTGTCATGCCGAACGTCCTCTCGGCGAACGACGCGTGAACGAACGCCGATCTAGCGGGGCAGACGACCGAACACGTCGCCCACCGCGATGGTCTCGCGCTCACCGGTTTGACGGTTCCACAGCTCGACTTGGCCGTCCGCGGCGCCGCGGCCCACAATCACGATGTATGGCACGCCGACGAGCTCGGCATCGCCGAACTTGACGCCGGGCGACACCTTGGGTCTGTCGTCGTAGAGAACGTCAATGCCAGCGGCTTCGAGTTCTTGTGAGAGCGAATCAGCGACTTCGAAAGCCACCTGATCCCGCCCTGCGGCGACGACGTGCACGTCGAACGGTGCGACAGAAGCGGGCCAGATGAGGCCCTTTTCGTCGTTGTTCAGCTCGGCGATGATCGCGAGAATGCGCGTGACGCCGATGCCGTACGAGCCCATCGTCACGGTCACGAGCTTGCCGTTCACGTCGAGCACTTTGAGCCCGAGCGCCTCGGCGTACTTGCGCCCAAGCTGGAAAACGTGTCCGATCTCCATGCCACGGGCAAGCTCAACCGGTCCCGAACCGTCGGGGGCCGGGTCACCGGCGCGTACCGAGGCGACCTCAACAACGGCGTCAGCGGTGAAATCGCGGCCCGCTACCAGTGAGTGCACGTGCTTCTGGTCGAGGTTCGCTCCCGTGACCCATGCTGTGCCATCGACCACTCGCGGGTCGAGAACGTACCGGATCCCCGTCGTCGACTCCTCACCCAGCACAGCGCCAGCCTCTGACCAGGGGCCGATGTAGCCCTTGACGAGCTGCGGATACTTGGCAAAGTCCTGCTCGTTCGCGGCCTCGACGGTGGCGGGGGCAAAAGCAACCTCGACACGCTTGTCGTCGACATCGCGGTCACCGGGTAGTCCCACAACCACAAGTTCACGGGTCCCGTCGAGCTGCGTGAGTGCGAGCACCACATTCTTCAGGGTGTGTGCCGCAGTCCATTCGCTCACGTCCGCCGTCGCGGGTCCAGCAACCCCCGCGCTCGGGGCAGGTAGCTCTGCATTGCAGTGGTCAACGAGCGTCTGAATTGTGGGGGTGTTCGGCGAATCGAAGATCACCGGCGCTCCGAACCCCTCGAAGTCAATGCTGTCGGGAACCACCGTGGTGAATGCTTCCACGTTCGCCGCATAGCCGTTCTCCGATCGCACGAAGGTGTCTTCGCCGACAACCGTCGGGTGCAGGAACTCTTCTGAGCGAGAACCGCCCATAGCTCCGGCGTCTGCTTGAACTATGACGTACTCAAGTCCGAGCCGCTGGAAGATGCGCTCGTAGGCATCGCGCTGCGCCATATAGCTCGCGTCAAGCCCCTCGTCTGAGGCGTCGAACGAGTACGCGTCTTTCATCGTGAATTCACGTCCGCGTAGCAGTCCCGCGCGAGGACGCGCTTCGTCGCGATACTTGTCTTGAATCTGGAAGATCGTGAGAGGCAGGTCCTTGTACGAGGAGTAGAGGTCTTTCACCAGCAACGTGAAGACTTCTTCGTGGGTGGGCGCAAGGAGCATGTCTGAGCCCTTGCGGTCTTGCAGGCGGAAGAGGCCATCGCCGTACTCTTCCCACCGACCGGTGACCTCGTAGGGCTCGCGCGGCAGCAGGGCGGGAAAATGGACTTCGAACGCGCCCGCATTCGCCATCTCTTCGCGGATGATGGTCTCGAGCTTGGCTTTGACGCGCAGTCCGAGCGGCAACCACGCAAAGATACCGGGCGCTTGGCGGCGAATGTAGCCCGCGCGCACGAGCAGTCGGTGCGACGCGACCTCGGCATCAGCCGGGTCTTCGCGGAGTGTGCGGAGGAAGAAGTTCGAAAGACGTGTGACCACGATCGTCCATCCTAGTTGTGCGCGCTCAACCGCGGCGGCCAGCGTGCAACGCCAGACGCACAACAAGCCCGACGAGAAGCGCCCAGAACGCGGCGCTCACTCCCGCGATCGCCACGCCAGATGCCGCGACAAGAAAAGTCACGACCGCGGGCATGCGCTCACCAGGGTCATCGATGGCCTGTTGCACCGCCGAACCAAAAGCTCCGAACAAGGCGATACCTGCAACGGCGGGAATCACAGCGGCTGGTGCCAACAGCACGAGTGCCACGAACAGTGTTGACACTGCGCCGAGCAGCATGGCCGTCGCACCGGTCGATACCCCCGCTACCCAGCGTCGTTTCGCGTCTGCATCAGCCTCGGGAGCGGCGGCGAGCGCAGCGCTGATGGCCGCGAGGTTGATGGTGTGACCGCCGAATGGTGCACCCAGTGCGGTACCGACTCCCGTGACGAACATGGCCGGGCGCCAAGGGACTTCGTAGCCGTAGCTGCGCATGATCGCGATGCCTGGAACATTCTGCGATGCCATCGTCACCAAGAACAGCGGGAGCGCGATGCCGACGATGCCCCCGAACGTGAACGTCGGCGTGGTGATTTCGAACGCCGGGATGAGGGTGGTCGAGTCAATCACCGTTTGGCTGGTCACGAGGTGAACACCCACGACGATTGACGCTGCGACAAACGCAAGGGGCACAGCCCATCGCGGCGCAAGGCGCAGGAAAACCAGCCAGGTGAGGATCACCGGCAGTACGCCCCACGGATTCGTCACGACACCGCTCACCGGGGCCAGGCACAGGGGAAGCAGCACGCCAGCCAACATTGCCTGGGCGATAGACGGCGGAATGCGGGCAATCAGGCGACCGAGCTGCGGCCACACGGCGGTGAGCAGAATCAGAGCGGCAACGACGAGGAATGCTCCGACGGCCGCCGACCAGCCACCCTCGATGAGCCCTGTCGCAGCGAGGAGTGCAGCGCCGGGAGTCGACCAAGCCACAGTGATCGGCATGCGATAGCGCCACGCAAGCACAATGCACGACAGCCCCATCATCAGGCTCAACGCCAGCAAGCCGCTCGCTGCTTGTGCGGGCGAGGCCCCAACGGCAGCGAGGCCGGTGAGCACAACAGCAAACGAACTTGTGAACCCGACCAGCGCGGTGACTATGCCCGCGACGATGGGTCGCGACAGCGGGTCCGCGGCGGGTGCACTCACCTGACCACGCTAGTGGATCTGGGGCCTTTCCTACGCCGCGCAGGCGGCGCTAAAACTCCAGGTCCGCCAGCACCTCATCGATCATGCGCAAACCCTGCTGCTCAAAGGCCGGGTCGCCTGCTTGGTAGGCCCATGCCGCGGTTTCGATCGCTTGGCGCAAGCGAATCGTCAGCCATTCCTGGTCATCGCGAGGGTCGATGCCATAGCCCTCTATGAAGGCCGTCTCGCAGGCAGGATTCTGCAGCCACTCCTGCGCTGCCATGCGCGCGAAGTCCGTCGCTGCGGGGCGGTGCCCGAACCGACCGAAATCAACGAAACGCACCTCGCCGTCGTCAAGCAACCAGTTGCGGGGCTGAAAGTCGCCGTGGGTTGGCACGAGCGGAGCGGTGACTCCGGGAAGCACGCTGAGCGCGTATCGCAGCCGCTGCACTGCGTCGGCATCGATACGATGCGCGGAGTCGAGCCATGCTGAGGCGCGCCGGGTCTCTTCTTCGTCGCTATCGAATGGGTCAATCGCACGCTGGTCGTGAAAGATTCGCAGCAGCTCGCCAGCGCGCCGATGCACCTCAGGGTCGATCGCTGCTTCGCTGCCGGCGATGAGATCACCGGGAAGGTGCTCAAGAAGCAGAATGTTGGCGTCGCTGTCAGCATGAAAAGTCTTGGCTGCGACGCCAAGCTCAACCCATACGTCTGCCCAGTGCTGGCGTCCTTCGATCTCTCGAGTGACGTTGTGATCGCCACGCTCACCGGCCTTCACCACGATTTCGGTGTCTCCGGCTCGAGCAAGCAACACCGTTGTACCGCCCAATCTCCAACTTAGGTCTGCAACGAGTTCAGCGGTGGGCTCCCACTGTTCGATCAGTGTGCGCTGTCGAGGCGACAGTCGCGTGGAGCGGGAAACAGCGAAGAGTGGATCTGGTGCAGACATGAGATTAAGCGGTGATCACCTGCGCGGTTCCTGGAGTGGCGTCTGGACCCATCTCATCAGCGATGCGACGCGCCTCTTCGATGAGCGTGGCGACGATCTCAGATTCGGGAACGGTCTTGATTACCTCTCCTTTGACGAAAATCTGCCCCTTGCCGTTACCGGAAGCAACGCCGAGGTCTGCCTCTCGCGCCTCGCCGGGGCCGTTCACGACGCACCCCATGACGGCGACACGCAGCGGCACTGTCATGTCTTTGAGGCCCTCGGTCACATCTTCGGCCAAGGTGTACACGTCGACTTGGGCGCGGCCGCACGAGGGACATGAAACGATCTCGAGCTTGCGTTCGCGGAGATTCAGCGACTGCAGGATCTGGTGCCCCACCTTGACTTCTTCGGCTGGCGGTGCCGAGAGCGAGACACGA
The DNA here is from genome assembly GCF_040687125.1 of Microbacterium sp. NPDC076911. Lineage (NCBI taxonomy): Bacteria > Bacillati > Actinomycetota > Actinomycetes > Micrococcales > Microbacteriaceae > Microbacterium > Microbacterium sp. NPDC076911. Next base: position 103,885 of record NZ_JBFBMP010000002.1, read on the forward strand.
ATCGTGTCTCCGATGCCCTCACCGAGCAGGATGCCAAAAGCGGTTGCACTCTTGATCGTGCCTTGAAACGCAGGTCCTGCTTCGGTGACACCGAGGTGAAGGGGCCACTCACCGCGCTCTGCGAGCAGCCGGTAGGCCTTGACCATCACAACCGGATCGTTGTGCTTGACCGAGATTTTGAAGTCGTGGAAGTCGTGCTCTTCGAAGAGGGATGCTTCCCACACGGCGCTCTCCATGAGCCCCTCGGGAGTCGCCTTGCCATACTTCTCGAGAATGCGACGATCCAACGAGCCTGCGTTCACTCCGATGCGCAAAGACACTTCGGCTGCTTTTGCCGCCGCAGCGATCTGACCAACCTGGTCGTCGAACTTGCGGATGTTTCCCGGATTGACACGCACCGCAGCGCACCCTGCGTCGATGGCCTGAAACACGTACTTCGGCTGGAAGTGAATGTCGGCGATCACCGGAATCTGGCTTTTCGCCGCGATGATGTGCAACACATCAGCATCTTCTTGAGTCGGCACCGCGACGCGCACAATTTCACACCCAGAAGCGGTGAGTTCCGCGATCTGCTGCAGAGTGGCATTGATGTTCGTCGTCGGCGTGGTCGTCATCGACTGAACGCTTACGGGGGCGCTGCCACCCACCAGTACTTTGCCGACCTTGATCTGTCGGCTCTTACGGCGGGGGGCGAGGACTACGGGAGCTTTGGGCATCCCCAGATTCACGGCTGGCACTCCCCCAGCCTACGCCGCACAATCGCGTGTGTGCTGGGAAGCGCACCTTGTCATGCAGATTCCACGCAAACGTACCGACCTTCACGCTTGTGGTAAGTTCGCCCCATGTCCGCGCACACTTCCTGGTGGCTCACCGTATAAGCGGTGGGTTTGTGCGACTACAGACCGCCCACGGGCGGTCTTTTTCGTAGGGCGGCCGCCCCCACGACGAAAGACCGACGATGACCGGGTATACCCCCTTCTCTCTCCGCGAGCTAGCAGCAAACGGCACGCCATTCGCACTCATCTCACGCGATGAGTCCACCGTCGAACTCCTCCTCGGCGATGTTGTTGACGTTGAGCTGCTTGCTGACATTCCTCTCGTCGACGGGCGGGGCACGCCGCGAGAGGTTCTAGCGCTCGTGCCGTTTCGCCAGGTGCGCGAACGCGGTTTCGAATGCCACGACGATGGCGCCCCGCTGCGCTGCATCGTGGTGACAGATCACATCACACTCAACCGCGCAGACGTCATCGACGCGCTCCCCTCTGAGACCATCGCTCTTGCCGACGCGGGCTTCGATATCGACGATGAGGACTACGCCGACATCGTGCGCCGGGTAATCTCGGAGGAAATCGGCCAGGGCGAAGGCGCCAATTTTGTCATTCGTCGAGACTTTGTTGCGGCCGTCACTGCCGATGCCGCAACAGCGGCGCTCACTTGGTTCAAGGCGCTGCTTGAGCATGAACGTGGCGCGTACTGGACGTTCGCGATCGTTACGGACGGTCATGTCGCCGTGGGAGCCAGCCCCGAAGCTCACGTCAGCGCTCAGAGCGGCGTCGTGACGATGAACCCGATTTCGGGAACTTTTCGTCACCCTGCCGGTGGGGCGACCGCAGAAACGCTGACGGACTTTCTCGAGTCGACCAAAGAAACGGAAGAGCTCTTCATGGTCGTCGACGAAGAACTCAAGATGATGAGCGCCGTGTGCTCAGATGGTGGTCGCATCACCGGTCCGCAGTTGAAGGTGATGTCGAGACTGACACACACCGAGTATGTGCTGCGAGGACGCAGCAAGCTCGACCCGCGCGATATTCTGCGCGAGACGATGTTCGCCCCCACGGTCACCGGTTCTCCCATGCAGAACGCGTGCACGGTCATCACCCGCCACGAGTCGACCGCACGCGGATATTATTCTGGCGTCGCTGCATTGTTCACGCCTCGCGAGAATCCCGCGGCTGACGAAGCTACCCACGATCTAGATGCGCCGATTCTCATTCGCACCGCCTATCTCGAAGACGGGCGTTTGCGCGTGCCAGTGGGCGCCACGCTCGTGCGCCATTCCGATCCGTACGGCGAGGTCGGCGAGACGCATGGAAAGGCGGCCGGCGTTCTCGGCGCTATCGGTGCGATCGAGCTCGACAACGCCATGGCACCGATCAGCGCAGCGACAGCAGTCAGCGTCGACGCGATCGACGAGGATGCTCCCGCACTCCAACCGAGAACCCTCGCTGAGGATCCAACTATCAGCACGCTACTCGCCTCACGCAACTCTCGTCTTGCCGCGTTCTGGCTGAACCCTCAAGGGCGCGACGGCGCTGGTCCGTTCGCCGGGCATCGCGCGGTGGTCGTCGATGCCGAAGACCGCTTCACGACGATGCTCGCCCACCAGCTGCGCCACCTCGGTCTGAGCGTGCAGATTGCGCCATGGGACAGCGTCACCGACGAGCAGATCGATGCAGCCGAGCTGGTGGTCTCGGGCCCCGGACCGGGCGACCCTCGTGATCCAGACAGCCCCCGCATGCAGCGAGTGCGCGAGATCGTCGCGCGACGGCGTGAGAATCACTCCCCGCTTCTCGCGGTCTGCTTGAGCCACCAGGTGCTGGCTGACTCGCTCGGAATCGACCTGGCTCCGCTGGCTACTCCGCACCAGGGTCTGCAGAAGTCGGTCGACATCTTCGGTGTGGACGCCTCAATCGGCTTCTACAATACGTTCACCGCTCAGGTTTCTCCCGGCACAACGCATGTCGATGAAGCTGAGATTGCGGCCGACGCGGCTGGGTCCGTGTATGCGTTGCGCGGGCCCGCTTTCGCCTCGGTGCAGGGGCACCTCGAGTCGATCCTGTCGCGTGATGGCATGGCAACCCTCGAACGACTGGTAGGCCAGGCGCTCAAGCCGGTTTCTGCCTAGCCAAATCCGAACGCGTCGCTCAGAACAACGACATCGGGTTGATCAAGTCAGACAGAATCAGCACGGCGCCCATTGCAATCAGTGCCACTACGACAACAAACGTCACCGGTACGAGCTTGGTCGCATCGACAGGCTTCGGCGGCGGCAAACGGAAGATCTTCGCCCACATGCGTTTGACGCCGTCCCACAGCGCTACCGCGATGTGACCGCCATCCAGCGGCAGCAACGGCACCAGGTTGAACACGAACAGGGCAATGTTGAGCGATGCGAGCAATGACAGCAACGCCGAAACACGATTCAAAATGGGCGCCTCGGCGGCTGCGACTTCGCCCGCGATAACGCTGACACCGACAACGCTCAGCGGGCCGTCGGGGTCTCGCTCTTGCCCCGTGACAGTGTCAACACCTGTCTCCCAGATCCTTACCGGCAGCTGCCAGATGATGCCCGCAACTGCGCCTACGTTGGTTGCCGCCATCTGGGCGCCGCTCCACACTGGCTGACGCTGAAAATCCACTACCGGGCTGATTCCCACGATGCCCACAACCGACGTCTCGGGCTCACCGTTCGCGTCGACAACGGGAAGGCCATCAGCATCCACCACTTGTCGTTCTACTGCGGCGGGGGTCAGCACTATGGTGTACTCGGCGTCGTCTCGCAGCACGACAACCTCGATGGGTTCATCCGCGGAGTCTCGCACCGCGGTCGACACCTCAGTGAAGGTCGAGATCTCGGCGCCGTTGATAGCGATGATCTCGTCGCCAGCCTGCAGTCCTGCCGCCGCTGCGGGCGCCGCCGGATCAGAGTCCACGCATTCGGTGCGGGTGCTATCTGCGGGTATGCACTCGCTCACCGAACCGATTGTCGTGGTCGCGGTTTGCACGCCGATCCCCGAAAGCAGAATTGTGAACAAAACGATCGCCAACACCAGGTTCATGAACGGTCCGCCGAGCATGATGATCACGCGTTTGTAGACGGGAAGCTTGTAGAACACTCTCTGGTCATCGTCGCCGACCAGCGTCTCATCGTTGGCTGCTCGGGCGTCCTGCACCATCGTGGCGAAGAATCCGCCGCCAGCGCGGCCTGCGCGAGCCGAGTTCGGAGAGGGCGGATACATACCGGCCATCGAGATGTAGCCGCCGAGCGGAATGGCCTTGACCCCGTATTCGGTTTCGCCCTTGCGCTTCGACCACAGCGTCGGCCCGAAGCCGACCATGTACTGTCCGACCCGAACACCAAACTTCTTTGCCGGTACCAGGTGGCCAATCTCGTGCAACGCGATCGACACAGCTAGGCCCACGACCATGAGAACGACACCGATGATGAACGCAATGACTTCCACACGCTCACGGTACCTGCACAAACCTACGAGTTGGCCGTGTCCGCGACATCGCCTGCGTGAGACGCGGAACACGCGCACGACGAGCAGAGTGACCCCATGAAAATGGTGAGGAGGATATCCACGCGCAGGCGCCATCCCACCGTAATTGCGATCAGATTCACTTCAGTCGGGATGAGAGAATAGACGAGATATGTCGAATGACTCACCCTCGAACCTGCCGCCGGTGCTGCGCCCGGCCTCACCGCCGACACACCAGCTGAGCGACCTTGCCGCGCATTTCGGCACCGAAGTTCGTGGGACCGTGTCGGGTGTCACGCTGAGCGGCATCACCCTCGCGACCGCAGATCTGCGTCCCGGCGATGTGTTCGTTGCGGTCAAAGGTGTGAACCGCCACGGCGCCGAGTTCGCTGTGCAGGCTGCGGCTCGAGGAGCCGTCGCCGTTGTCACGGATTCAAGCGGCGCCGACATTGCGGAGCAATCGGGACTGCCCGTGGTGCTGGTAGACGATCCACGCGGCGTCTTGGGCGAGTTATCGGCCTGGGTGTACTCGACCGGGCCTGCAGACGACCTGCCAATTCTGTTGGCGACGACGGGCACAAATGGCAAGACGAGCGTCTCTCATCTGCTCGAAGGCATCCTCGGCCAGCTGGGCGCCACGACAGGGTTGTCTTCCACCGCCGAGCGTCATATCGCCGGTGAAGTAATCGTGTCGCGCCTGACCACCCCAGAGGCGTACGAAATGCACGCTCTGCTCGCGCTAATGCGAGAACGAGGAGTCGAAGCTGTCGCCGTCGAGGTGAGCGCACAGGCGCTTTCGCGACACCGCGTTGACGGAATCATGTTCGACGTTGCCGGCTTCACCAATCTGACCCATGATCATCTCGATGACTACGCAGATATGCGCGAGTACTTCGAAGCCAAAATCCCGCTGTTCCGCTCCGATCGCGCGCGCCGTGCCGTTGTTTGCGTCGACGCGCCATCCGGCGAGGAAATCGTCGCACGCAGCGAAGTGCCGACGGTCACTGTCGGCACCCCGGCTATCGCCGAGAACGCGGCTGCCGCGAGCAATGCAGACTGGATAGTCGATATCCGCGAGGAGCGACAGGATGGCACCGAGTTCACGCTACGCGGTCGCGACGGTCGCACTCTGACCACAACCGTTCCCGTCATCGGTCGCCACATGGCGGCCAATGCAGGCCTCGCGATTGTGATGATCCTTGAAGGCGGCTATGCGTGGGAGCGACTGGTCGAGGCGCTCGATGGGTCACGTATTGACGCGTATCTTCCCGGTCGCACCCAGCGCGTCTCTGGAGACGCAGGCCCGGCGGTATACGTCGACTTCGGGCACTCCCCCGATGCATTCGAGAAGACCCTCGCCGCGGTGCGTCGTGTCACCCCGGGCAAAGTTGTCATGTTGTTCGGAGCTGACGGCGATCGTGACGCGACCAAGCGTTACGACATGGGTCGAACCGCGGTGGACGGCAGTGACATTCTGATCGTCACCGACCATCATCCCCGCAATGAAGAGCCCGATTCGATACGCGCCACGCTCATCGAAGGCGCTCGTCGGGCTCGCCCAGACGCGGATATTCGCGAGTATTCGCCGCCCGAGCGGGCCATTCTCGAAGCGATCGCGCTAGTCGGCGACGGCGACGCGATTCTTTGGGCGGGGCCAGGCCACCAGGATTACCGAGATGTTCGTGGCACTCGACAGCCATATTCGGCTCGTGAGCTGTCACGCCGTGCGCTCCAAGCCGCTGGCTGGGACGTTCCCGATTCGGTATGGCCGGTTCCCTATCCCGCCGATGAGACCCCGCTGTCAGATCCCACGCGTCCGCTCTACTAGCCGCTCAGGCACGGTTACCGCGTGGCGAACGCCTCGATGGCGGCGTCCGCATGCTCGCGTGCCCAGCGCTCAGCTTCCGCGAGGGACTCACGAGTGAGCTCCGCTGGCGCCTCATGGTCATCGACGACGCGCTGCACGGTTTCGACGATCCCGGTGAACGGAAGTTTTCCGTCGTGGAACGCATCAACCGCTTGCTCGTTCGCCGCGTTGAATACGGCGGGAAAGGTGCGGCGCGCACGTCCCACACTTTTTGCAAGCCGCACTGCAGGAAACGCCACCTCATCCAGGGGCTCGAAAGTCCATGCGGTCGCTGTCGTCCAGTCCAAGGGATGCCCCACGCCCGAAACCCGGTGCGGCCAATCGAGTCCGAGTGATATCGGCAGGCGCATGTCGGGCGGAGACGCCTGCGCGATCGTCGAACCGTCGTTGAATTCGACCATAGAGTGCACGATCGATTGAGGGTGCACCACCACGTCGATATCGCCGTAGGCAACGTCGAACAGCAGGTGCGCTTCGATCACCTCGAGGCCTTTGTTCACCAGCGTCGCCGAGTTGGTCGTGACAACACGCCCCATCTGCCAGGTCGGGTGCGCGAGCGCCTCGGCGGGAGTCACCGCCGCCAGCGATTCGTAGTTGCGCCCGCGGAACGGTCCCCCAGAGGCGGTGAGCACGAGCCGTCGCACCTCAAAATTGTCGCCGGCGCGCAGCGCCTGCGCGATTGCCGAGTGCTCAGAGTCAACCGGGACGAGCTGGCCCGGTGCGGCGAGGGCCGTGACGAGGTCGCCACCGACGATCAAAGATTCTTTGTTCGCAAGGGCAAGCGTGCGGCCGCACTCAAGTGCCGCTAGCGTCGGCCCGAGTCCCACCGAGCCGGTGATGCCGTTAAGCACAACATCGGCCTCGACGTCGCGCACGAGCTGTTCGGCCTCGAGCGCGCCGAGCGCAACATGCTCTACGCCGAACTCGGCGGCTTGGGCCTGAAGAGCATCGCGATTGGAGCCCGCGGCAAGCCCCACGACTTCGAACCGGCCCGCATTCGCTCGAATGACATCGAGCGCTTGTGTTCCGATCGAACCCGTGGAGCCAAGGATGAGGATGCGTCGCATACCCTCAGCCTAATCAGCCGTCGAAGACCTAGAGGATGGGCTGCGTTCCCAGAATGTCAACCACGAACACGAGCGTCTCATCTTGCAATTCGTGGCCTTCCGACTCGCCGTAGCCGAACTCCGGCGGAATCACGACGAGCACCTGAGAACCAACAGTCTGTCCCTCCAGCGCCTGCTGGAACCCCGCAACAACGCCCGTGGTCTGGAACGATGCGGGTGTGCCGCTCTCCCAGCTGGAGTCAAAGACAGATCCGTCAGACCACTTCACACCGGTGTAGTGAACGAGCACGGTGTCGCCCTCGGCGACGACCGCACCGTCGCCGAGTTTGAGGGTTTCGATCTCTACCTCGGTCGGAGCATCAGCATCGGGCACCGTGATGGCTGGCGCGCCGTCTTCAGCGAGCTCAACGGTCGGCATGCCGTCTACCGGGTCCTGAGGCTCGCCCCAGGCAGCGCCGGGCGCGACGTCGATGAGATCGATGATGTAGGCCTCGGCAGTCGTTGTGCCGTCGTCTGCGGCCGGGAATGCGGCGACAACGCGGGTTCCCGGCGTTGCGCAGCCGAGCAGTTGACCGAGGGGGTTGTCAGCAGAAATCTGCTGGGGCAATGCGGCAGTGTCGTAGCCGAATGCACCCAGGCTTTCGCCAGTCTCGGCGTCAAATGCTGAGAGCGCGTATACGACGAGGTCGCCGTCAGAAACGGGATCGCCTGACCCTTCCTCGACGACCGACCTCTGCAGTTCGTCCACCTCGAGGGGGGTATCGAACACCAGAGTCGACTCTTCACCAACCTCGCCTTCGACAACGAGCGCGTCGGTGGCAGACCCCGAAGATACTGCGGCACTGCACAAATCAGTTGCGGTATCGGTCGAAGTCGACGCGTCGGTCTCTGCGTCGGTGGTCGATGTACATCCGGCGAGCAGCACAATAGAAAGTGCGGCAACAGACGCGGCGGCGAACGGGCGAATACGCACGAATAAACCTCATAGTCAATTGGGGGTGAAACCTCATTCTCTCGCACGTTTCTATCTCTCGGCTGAATACATACGTGCCGTAATAGGAATGAAATCGCATGTAGCCTCGATGGGTGACTCCTGACTCTTCTGCCGCGGCCGAGAATTCGGGTGCATCGTCGGCCCCCGAAGAGCCGGTCATCGCACCCAAACCTGAAGAATCAGGCGACACCGATGTGGAAGTAACGCGCATGGGCGCGACGTACGCCATGGGCCGAATGGTGATCACGCCGTTGGCTCGACTTATCTACCGACCGCGTATCGAAGGTCGCGGTCACGTTCCGAAGTCGGGTCCGGTTATTTTCGCCAGCAATCACCTGTCGTTCATCGACTCGATCGCCATTCCCGTGGCGGCGCCACGGCCGGTGCATTTTCTTGCTAAATCGAGCTACTTTGAGGGGCCCGGTTTCAAAGGTTGGGTGTCGAACCAGTTCTTCAGCGCGATCGGTGCGATCCCGGTGCAGCGAGGAGCAGGAAAAGCCGCCCTGGACGCCCTCGACCAGCAGCGCCGCCTGCTCGATCAAGACCGCGCGGTGGCGCTGTATCCCGAGGGCACCCGTTCTCTCGACGGTCGTTTGTACAAGGGGCGCACCGGTGTTGCCTTTCTTGCTCTGCAGACGGGCGCGCCCGTCGTTCCCGTCGGCCTGGTAGGCACTGATCTTGTGATGCCCGTCGGCGCGAAGATGCCCTCGGTCAAGCACCGCATCACCGTCCGGTTCGGCGAACCGCTCGAGCTTGCTCACCATGGTCCGCCAACGTCGGGTCGCGCCCGCCGCCTGGCAACCGATGACATCATGGCCGCCATCCACTCGCTGTCAGGCCAGGAGCTCGCCAACGCCTACAACGAGGCTCCCGCGCACACACCGATCGAGAGAATCAGACAGGTTCTTCCCCACGAACGGCGATAGTCGCCTCATGGCGGACGGGGAAATTCACCGAATTCGCAATGAAACACCATTCGTTGGCTTGCGCGTGGGCGGCGGCGGCAGCATCCCTCATCGACTCCGATTCAATCGTGACGTGAGGATGCAAGACGACTTCACGAAACGCCCCTCCTCCGCGGCCATCCTCGGCGAGGACTGCGGTTGCGTTGTCTTCGTAACCCACCACCACCACCCCGCTCTTCACGCAGGCATGAAGGTACGAGAGCAGATGGCATTCGCTGAGAGCCGAAAGCAATAGGTCCTCGGGGTTCCACTTGGTCGCATCGCCCCGAAACGGCTTGTCAGCCGATGCCAGCAACTCAGGTTTGCCAGACACCGAGAGAGTAACTGCTCGGTCGTAGTCGCGATACCCGGATGTACCCGAGCCGCGGTCACCCGTCCAGGTGGTTCGGACGGAGTATCGATGCTCACCCAACATGGTGCACAGTCTGTCATGACACAGCAGGGGCCTGCGGCGGTAGGCTAGCGGGGTGCCGCAGACTCTCGCCGTAGCCGATGCTGTGGAACTCGCCGTCGTCGAACGAAGCGGGTTCATCGAGTCCCGACATGCGGGCGCAGCCATCGTGCTCGCACCCGACGGGACGATCATTCACAAGCTCGGTGACCCCACCGCACTAGTACTGCCGCGCTCGAGCATGAAACCGCTACAGGCTCTCGCCTGCCTGGCCGCGGGAGCACCACTCGAGGGCGAACGTCTCGGCTTAGCAACTGCCAGTCACGCCGGGACGGATCGTCATGTCGCTGTTGTTCGCGAGATTCTCGGTTCGGCGGGATTGGGCGAGAACGACCTCGGCTGCCCGGCGGCGTGGCCGGGTGATCGGGCAACGCGCGACACGATGGTGCGCGAGCACAGCGACAAATCATCGATTCGTATGAACTGCTCGGGCAAGCACGCCGCAATGCTGCTGGCTTGCGCGACAAACGGCTGGGATACCGCGAGCTATCTTGAGCTTGATCACCCCCTACAGGCGCATATTCGCGAAGTGGTCGAACGACTCGTTGGCGAGAAGGCCGCAGCCACTGCCATCGATGGGTGCGGCGCACCGGTGTATGCCACCACGCTTTTCGGTCTAGCGCGGGCGATACACCGCCTCGGCAATTCCGCTGTCACGTCGCCGTTTGCATTGCACCGCAGTGCTGGAGCTCTTGTTCAGGCCGTACGGCAGAATCCCTGGACCATCCAGGGCCCTGGCTTGCCCGACACCATCGCCACCGAACGGCTGGGAGTTTTCACCAAACACGGAGCCGAGGGCGTCATGGTGATGGTGGCGCCCGACGGGTCGACCGTGGCTGCGAAGATCCTCGACGGCAATGGCCGCGCTGCGACCGCGGTCGCGCTGCGCCTGCTCGAGCGCGCCGGCGCTCTGGACAAGTCAGCCGTTGATGACACCATCGCGCACCTTTCGCTGTCGATTGCCGGCGGCGGCCAAGATGTCGGGGCCATCCGCCCCGCCTTTTAGACACGCTCCCCACAGGGAGCCGGCGCTCCAACGGCGGAGCGGAACGGATCGGGCCATGAGAATCAGTGTTCCTACAGAGGTCAAGAACAACGAGTACCGGGTGGCGCTCACGCCCGCAGGTGTTCACGACCTGGCTGTCGCCGGCCACGAGGTGTTCGTGCAACGCGGTGCTGGTGCGGGCTCGTCAATGCCAGACGCCGAGTACGAGGCGGCCGGAGCGACGTTGCTCGATGACGCCGCCGAAGTGTGGAATCACGCCGAGCTGCTGCTGAAAGTCAAGGAGCCGATAGCGAGCGAGTACGGCCACTTTCGCGACGACCTGGTGCTGTTCACCTACTTGCACCTTGCGGCCGATCGCCCCCTCACCGAGAGTCTTTCCCAGTCGGGCATTACTGCGATCGCCTACGAGACAGTGCAGGCCGCGAGCGGTGGGCTACCCCTGCTCGCTCCGATGAGCGAGGTTGCTGGCCGGCTGGCACCGATGGTCGGGGCCGCCACGCTGTTGCGATCCGCGGGCGGACTAGGTCTGCTGATGTCTGGGGTTCCCGGAACCAGACCCGCAACCGTGACGATCATCGGTGGCGGGGTTGCTGGCGCCAATGCCGCAGTAGTGGCCGTAGGGATGGGAGCGGATGTAACAGTCTTTGACACCAACCTGCACCGGTTGCGCTACTTAGACGACCACTTTCGGGGCCGGGTGAAGACTGCAGCATCCAACCCCTTGGATCTTGACCGTGCCGTGACCGCTTCGGATCTCGTCGTGGGCTCAGTGCTCATCCCGGGCGCAAAAGCTCCCAAGCTTGTGACCAACGATATGGTTTCGCGAATGCGGCCGGGGTCAGTTCTGGTCGACATCGCCGTCGATCAGGGGGGGATGCTTCGCCGACACGCGCCCGACAACACACGCCGAGCCTACGTTCATGGTGCACTCAAGCGTGTTCTATTGCGTGGCTAACATGCCCGGCGCAGTTCCCAACACTTCGACGTCGGCGCTCACCAACGCCACGTTGCCGTATATCCGTCAGCTCGCTGGTCGAGGCCCCAAAGAGGCATTGCGAGCCGATTCAGGCCTTGCTGCCGGGCTGAATACCTGTGGTGGAACAGTTGTGAACGCAGGAGTCGCCGCTGCCCACGACATGCCGCTCGGTTCGTTGGACGATGCTCTGGCCTAGCCGCTCTCGCTGATCTACTCGGGCACGAGCACCTCGGTGTCTGCGTTGAGGCTCTCGCCCCGGAAGAATGGCTTGGAGCTGGAAAACATAAACCACACCAGCATGAGCACAACGCCGAAGGCAAGCGACCCAACCCCCAGAACGAAGGTTCCGCCTACACCGAAGAGCACGGTGTAGCCGTAGTCGACATCGAACATATCGATCGCGGATTGTACGAACGCCAGCGTGAGCATCAAAGCGCCGAGCAGTGGCAGCAGACCTTTGTAGACAAAGTTGCGACCGGAGCGCAAGAGCTCTCGCCGGAAGAACCATACGCTGGCATAGCCGGTGATCGCGTAGTAGAAGGCGATTGCGAGGCCGAGCGACAGGATCGAGTCTTGCAAGATGTTGTCGCTGATGAGCGTCATGCCGATGTAGTAGAGGCTCGCGACGATGCCCATCACGAGGGTCGAAAACGATGGGGTCTTGTAGCGCGGGTGCACCGTCATGAACCGCTTCGGCAACGCCCGATAGGCGGCCATCGACAGGGTGCCGCGTGCGGTCGGAAGGATGGTCGTCTGCGTTGAAGAAACTGCGGAGATCATGACCGCAACCAGCAGCACCCAGCCGAAGGGTCCCAGGAGCCCATCTTTGATCGCAAGGAAGAAGTCATCAGCGATCGCCTCATTGCCCAGGCCTGTGGCGTCGTCGCCGAGGCCCGCGTACATCATCGCGGCGACTGTCACACCCACGTACGTGAACAGCAGAATTACCGTGGTCAACAGCGCCGCCCGCCCCGGAATGCGCTTGGGGTCTTTGGTCTCTTCGTTGAGAGCGAGACAGGTATCCCAGCCCCAGTAGATGAAGAGCGCGAGAAGCACAGCCTCGGTAAATGCGCTCCAGTCGGTGAAGCCCAGCGGGTTGAACCACTCCCAGCTGAAAGCCGTCGGGTTGGGCGCGGACCCGGTGAAGTATTGCCACAACGCCGCAATCACGAAGATCGCCAGCGCCAGGTACTGGATGCCGAGCAGGATGTTCTGGATGCGCTCGCCGATCTCGACCCCTCGCCAGCTCACCCACGTCATCGAAGCGATGAAGACCACCCCGGTCGCGGTGACGAGTGGCACGTTCTCTGCCAGAGAGCCATCACCGAACAGTGACCAGAAATAGATACCCGCAATCTGTGCGAGGTTCGCGAGCACCACCATTCCCGCAACGGCAACACCCCAGCCGCCCATCCAGCCCACCCATGGGCCGAATGCCTTCGTCCCCCACGTGAACGTCGTTCCGCAGTCTGGCACGGCGTTGTTGAGCTCGCGGTATGCGAATGCAATAAACAGCATCGGGATGAACGCAAGCACAAACGCGATGGGTGCCTGAGCACCCACGGCCAACACGACCCAGCCCAGTGTTGCCACCAGCGAATAGACCGGCGCGGTTGACGCGAGACCGATTACCGTCGACCCCCACAGACCGAGCGTGCCGGTTGCAAGACCCTTGCCCTGCGGGTGATCCAGATTGATTGGGGATGTAGCCACAACCTGACGTTATGGGTGCGCTGGTCGCTGGTCAATAGTCGGCAGAGTGATTCGCTGAGGATCACCCCCCGACGCCGTCAACCACGCACGCGCGCGGCCCGGTTCAACGTAGGGCGGAAGCGCTCGCCACCCGGTCAGCACGCGAAACTCAGCGGCGCACGACGCGTCGATCACAAGGTCGTGATCGCCGCGGATCTGCGACAGCATGCGCCAGTGCCGTTGCCACTCGTCGGGTTCACCAGCAACGACGACACGGGCGTCTGCGGTGACTTCGGGGTGGGCGACGTAGTCGTCGAGCGAGGCCACTCGAACTCCTACCGACTGCCAGTGCGAGATGGCATCCCGAGCTGCAGGTGAACGGCGCGCAACATAGCCCGTCAGATTGGCAGTTGGCATCCATGCCTGCTTCAGTGTTGGGATCGGGGCGGTGGACGGCTCGGGGACAGTCGCGATTTGAACCATGACGCCGCCGACGCGTCCACGTCCTGCCGGAGCATCGGGCGCATAGTGTTCGGGAGATCCGCCCGCAGCCAGATGATCAGCCCGCGATGGCAGCGGTAGCAGAATGCGCCGTGGAAAGAGTTCAGCGATGCGCGCCACCGACCCTAGTAGACGGTGAGCCGACGCGGCCACAAGAATGCCGCGGGCGCCGGCCGTGCGCACCAGCTCTTCGATGCACTCAAGCGCGGCATGCGCGTACTCGGCGCCGAAGCGAGTGGGAACCAAGTCGAGGTCATCGATCAGTATCACCGTGCCGGGCTCGATGCGCTGCTCGACAAGAGCGGCTAGCGCATCCCACGCGGACTCTGGATCGTTCGGGATTCGAATCAGTTGTCCCTCGACCTGCGCAGCAATCACCTCAAGCGCGTTGGTCTTGCCGCTTCCGGCGCCGCCGATCATGAGGATGGCTCTGTCTGTGACATCGAGTGTCATGGGTCGTTGACGCTGGCGTTCAGGCTCGTCGAGCAGACCGAGCGTGATCGCTGCGCTCGCGCCACCATGCAGCAGCTCTGCCAAGCTGAGCTGAGCGGGAAGCGCGGGAAGCCAGGGACGTCGCGGAAGCGCGGCAGTGACATCACGCGCGAGCGCGATATCGCTAGGCTGCGACAGCGCGATCCTTGCCTTGCGTGGGCGAGAATCAGACGCGCGGCGAATCAACGCAATTCCTCGACCCTCGACACCACCGGGCAGCATGGCAGCGTCTTCGACACCGATGAGCGCGCGACTGTCAGCTCCGTCCGTCACTCTCAAGCTGATCCGCAACGGGCAGTTGGCAAGCAGGCTGTCGCGCACCACTCCAGCCGCACGTTGAGTGCCCAAGATGAGATGCACCCCCAGTGCACGGCCACGTGCGGCGACATCCGTGAACACAGCATGCAACTCTGGATGATCCCCTAGCAGCGCAGCGAACTCATCGACCACCACCACCAATCGCGGCAGCGTCACGCGAGGGTCAAGAATGTCTCGCGCACCGACGCTGGCGATCGCGGCCTCACGCCAGCGCACTTCTGCGCGCAGACTTTGAATGGCCCGTCTTGCGCCCGCACCGTCAAGGTCGGTGATGACGCCTGTGACGTGTGGCACTCCCTCAAGGCAGTCAAACGCCGTGCCGCCTTTGAAGTCGGCGAGGAGAAAGTTGACCTCTGCCGTCGAACGCTTAGAGCACAGCGCGAGTATCCAGGTGATGAGCAGTTCGCTCTTGCCAGACCCTGTCACCCCCGCGACAACCGCATGCGGACCGTCTGAAACCAGATCGACGACAGCCGCTTCGCCAGCGTCCGCACCGATTGCCACCGCCAAGCCGCTCGACGTTATGGCCGGAGGCAAAGCCGGGAGGGCATGCAGAAACAGCGGCGTTTCGTCTCTCGAGAAGCCCCATGCACCGGCAGCGCGGTGATTGAGCATGCTGGCGATCGTTTGCGCCTGTTCCAGCGCGATGCCCTCCGGCTCTATTGCGAACCTCTCCCCCGCCAGATCGAGATGCGCGCGGGAGAGCGTCTCAAGCTCCAGCACTGCGGCGCACCTCGGTGGCAACGGCTCCCCGGGGAGTGAGCGCGCCAGCACAATCTCAGCTTCGGTGGGCGGTTGCTCGCCAGGGCCGATGAGCGCAAGCGCCATGCCGCTCGTCGACCTGCGATGAGGCAGTTCGGCTGCCCACTCAAGGTCTCCTCGCAACGGTCCCACGATTCGCAGCTCACCCGGCGGCAGGGCCGCGCACAGCTGAATCGCCCATGCGCGCTGCACTGCACTGGCGAGTACAGGTGGACCGACCGCTACCGCGCCGCCACTTGCCTGCACCACAAGAGGCGACTGAGTGATCCACGCGGCTTCGGTGCGCAAGCGTGCGGAGAGCGGGTCACCCTCTCCCCCGCTGACGCGAAGACCGCTGGGCACACGGGCCGCGCCCAGCACGAGTGCATCGTCTCGCCCCGCCGCTGCCCGCCAAATCTCAGCGTCGCGTTGCATCAGCAACGCAACATCGGGGTGCCGTGCCCAGAGCTTCGCACGCTCGCGTGCCTGCCACCTGGTGACGGTCTCTGCCACGCGTTCGCGTTGTTGCGCGGCATCGATTTCCGCCTGGCGACGCGCGCGGCGCGCGGCGCGCTTGCCATCGATCATTGATCCGACAGCGATGAGCGGGCCGAGCAATGCGAACCACAACATCATCGGTGATCCCGTGACGAGCCAGAGCACGATGGCTCCCATGAGCGGAACGACTGAAGCCACCACCGGGATCGGCGGACGCGTCGGCGCGGCCCACTTCGCTGGCAGCCTCAGCGCGTCTTCGTCGATGATCTCGTGTCCGACCGGCTCGCGAGCCACATGATCGGAGGCTTCGCCCCTCGGCGTTGCCCCTCGAGACAGGTGACGAGGCACTCGAGCGATCGGTTCAGCGAGAAAGGTGTTCGGCACTCCTTGAGTTCAGCGCACAAAGCCACCCGCTATCGGTGCCGCAGTCGCCATGTGTTGGCGTGCGCTGTTCTCGCTTCTGTGGAGGAGCCGATGCGCTCAGTCGTCGCTGGCCGCTCGGGAACGCTCGTCTGCGACATCGAGCACAATGACAGTCACGTTGTCGCGACCGCCATTTTCGAGAGCAGCGGCCAGCATCGCGCGCACCGCTTCAGCAGGATCAGCATTCTCTTCGAGAAAATGCCGGATTCCGTAGTCGGTGAGTTCTTTGGTCAAACCGTCAGAGCAGATGACGAAGCGGTCACCGTCGATGACGTCAAGGCGCACATAGTCGGGCGTCGTACCTTCCGTCGGGCCAACCGCTCGTGTAATGACGTTGCCATAGGGATGGCTCTCAGCTTCTTCGGGGCTAAGTCGCCCTGCCGCGATCAGCTCTTGAACGACCGAATGATCGGTGGTGATCTGCACGATGGCTCCGTCGCGAAACAGGTACACGCGCGAGTCACCGATGTTCATCGTCACCCAATGAGGCTCGGTGCCGCTGGTATCGAGATACACGCCGGTGAGCGTCGTTCCCGTTCCCTCGTCAGTGGTCTCAGGGTGCGAAGCTATGTCTTTGACCGCGAGCGCGAGCGCCTTGTCGATGACCTTCGGCGTAATCTTCGCGCCTCCGGCGATGGCTTGCATCCGAGTGACCGTGCTCGCGCTGGCGATCTCTCCGCCGATGTGGCCGCCCATACCGTCGGCGACGATGAAGAGCGGATACTCCGCAAAGAACGCGTCTTGATTGATCTCGCGACGGCGACCGGTGTCAGTGACGCCAGCCCAGTTCAACTGCAACTGGCCATCAGGAGTGCTCACCGTCGCAGAATGGGCGGATACCTCGGGCACGCCGTGTCCTCCCAATAGACTCACTCACGCCAGACCGTTCAGCCTGCCGTGTCCTCACATACTAGTAGCTCGACGGTCGAGACCATCATCGCCGTCCACTGGCGACGCGCCGGTCACACCCGCAATCACTTCGATCGCGTCCGTTTCAGGTTCTTCTTCCATCGGCGCTTCGAACTGTGCGTTGTACAGACTCCAATACGCACCGTGGGCGCGCAACAGCTGATCATGGTTTCCCTGCTCGACAATCGCGCCTTCCTCCATCACCAAGATGAGGTCAGCGTCACGGATCGTCGAGAGCCGGTGCGCGATCACGAACGCGGTGCGGTCGGCGCGAAGCCTCGACATGGCACGTTGGATGAGCAGCTCGGTGCGGGTATCGACCGAGCTGGTCGCTTCATCGAGAATCAAAATGCGCGGATCTGCCAGGAACGCGCGCGCGATGGTGATCAGCTGCCGCTCGCCCACGCTGAGGTTGGTTGCATCGTCGTCCAGCACCGTCTCGTAGCCATCTGGCAGCGCGTGCACGAATCGGTCAACGTAGGCAGCGGTTGCGGCCTCGACGATGTCAGCTTCTGACGCGCCCGGCCGCCCATAGGCGATGTTCTCGCGGATCGTGCCCGAGAACAGCCAGGTGTCTTGTAAGACCATGCCGGTACGCGCACGGAGATCATCGCGCGTCATCGTCTGGATGTCGACGCCGTCAAGGCTGATTCGTCCGCTGTCGGCATCGTAGAAACGCATGATGAGGTTCACAAGGGTGGTTTTTCCTGCCCCGGTCGGGCCGACGATTGCTACTGTGCTTCCCGGCTGCGCTTTCAGGCTGAGCCCGTCAATCAGCGGCTTGTCTGCCGAGTACCGGAACGAAACGTTCTCGAACTCCAGGTGGCTCGCGTCAGCGGGCGCAGTCTCGGCGGGATCAGCATCCATCGTCTGCTCCGGCTCATCGAGAAGCTCGAACACCCGTTCGGCGCTCGCCACACCCGACTGCAACAGGTTTGCCATCGAGCCGAGCTGGCTGAGGGGCTGCGTGAACTGACGCGAGTACTGAATGAACGCTTGAACGTCACCGATCGAGATAATTCCGGCAGCCACCTGCAGCCCGCCGACGACGGCAATGGCGACGTACACCAGGTTCCCGATGAACATCATGGCGGGCATGATGATGCCCGAGATGAACTGTGCGCCGAAACTGGCGCGGTAGAGCTCTTCGTTCTCTTCTCGGAACGCCGCTTCAGCTTCTTGCTGGTGACCGAAGACCTTGACGATCGCGTGCCCGGAATAGGTTTCTTCAACCCGCGCGTTCAACGCTCCCGTGCTTTTCCACTGCGCGACGAACAGCTTCTGCGAACGCCGGGCGACGAGCACCGTGATGAGAATCGTCAGCGGAATGGTCACCAGCGCGATCACTGCCAAGAGCGGCGAAATGATGAACATCATCACGAGCACGCCGACGACAGTGAGCAGCGAGATCACCACCTGCGACACCGTCTGTTGCATGGTTTGGCCGATGTTGTCGACGTCGTTTGTGACACGGCTCAAGAGGTCGCCGCGTTGCACTCGATCGAAATACGACAACGGCAAGCGCTGCACCTTGTCTTCGACCTGCAGGCGCAGGCGATGCATAGCGCGTTGCACGATGCCGTTGAGCATGCGCGCTTGCAGCCAGCCGAAAAGGGCCGAAAACAGATAGATCCCTAACACGACGATGAGAATGCCGGCGAGCTTGTCGAAGTCGATGCCGGCCCCCGGCGTGAAGTCCATCGCCGAGAGCATGTCAGCCTGCTCTTGTTGCCCAGCGGCGACGAGACCCTCCACAACCTGCTCTTGGGTCGCATCAGCAGGCACCTGCAGAGAGACGAAACCAGCGAAGACGATGTTGGTGCCTTCGCCGAGCATCTTTGGGCCGAGCACTGACAGTCCCACTGACAGGACGGCGAAGATCAGCACCACAACCAGCCTGGGCGTGTCTGTGCGCAGCGTGCCGAGCAGCCGCTTCGCGCTCGGACCGAAGTTCTGAGCCTTGACTACCGGTGCGGTGTTTCCGCCTGGCCCCCGAGGCCCGGGCCCCGGACGTGACGGGCCGCTCATGCTGCTGCCTCCGCTGCCAACTGGGACTCCACGATCTCTCGATACGTCTCACACGAGGCTAAGAGCTCATCGTGTGTGCCTATTCCGACCATTCGCCCGTGATCAAGCACGACGATCTGGTCGGCTTGTTGCACCGTCGAAACCCGCTGCGCAACAACCAGTCGTGTCGCGCCTGGCAGCTTCTCGTCGAGGGCTCGTCGCAGAGCGGCATCGGTCCTGAGGTCGAGCGCCGAAAAGGAGTCATCGAAGATATAGATCGGAGGGTTCTTCACCAGTGCGCGTGCAATCGCCAAGCGCTGCCGCTGTCCACCAGACACGTTAGATCCGCCCTGGGCGATCGGGGCTTGCAGTCCGTCAGCCAGCGCCTCGACGAACTCGCGTCCCTGCGCGATATCGAGCGCTCGCCACAGCTCCTCGTCGGTCGCACCAGGGTCGCCGTAACGAAGGTTGTCGGCAACCGTGCCGGTGAAGAGGAAAGCACGTTGCTGCACCAGGCCGACGCGGCGCCAAAGTTCGTCGGGGTCATACGCGCGAACATCGAGGCCATCGACCGTCACCGCGCCCGCAGTTGCGTCAAACAAGCGAGGCACGAGGCCGATGAGCGTGGTCTTACCCGCACCCGTCGAGCCGATAATGGCTGTCGTCGTGCCCGGCTCCACTGTGAAAGTGAGGTCTTTGAGCACTGCGTCTTCGGCGCCAGGGTAAGAGAAATCAACGTTCTCGAACTGGACGCGGCCCGAGATGGGAGGGGGTGTGGATGCTGACGCTGGCGCTGCCACCGAAGGTACGGTGTCGAGCACCTCACCGATGCGAGTCGCGCTCACCGCCGCGCGGGGAATCATCACAAACATGAACGTCGCCATCATGACGCCCATGAGGATCTGCATGAGGTAGGTGAGAAACGCGAAGAGCGTGCCAATCTCGACGCCGCTGTTTTGCACCTGGTAGGCACCGAACCAGATCACAGCCACGCTCGAGAGATTCATCACCAGCATGACAGCGGGAAACATGATCGCCATCAGGTTGCCCGCCCGTAGCGCTGTGTCTTTCACATCATCGCTGGCTTTGGCGAAGCGCACCCGCTCTTCACGTTCACGCACGAACGCGCGCACCACCCGCATGCCGGTGAGCTGCTCGCGCATGATCTGGTTAACCCGGTCAATGCGCTTCTGCATCTGGGTAAAGGCAGGCACCATCCGCCACACGATAAGACTGACGATCACCAAGAGAACCGGTATCGATACGACCATCAGCCAAGAAAGTACGGCGTCTTGCCGGACAGCCATGATCACGCCGCCAATGGCCAGCATTGGCGCAGAAATCATCAGGGTCGCAGAAACCTGCACGAGCATCTGCACCTGGTAGACATCGTTCGTGTTCCGAGTGATCAGCGAGGGTGGCCCGAACTGTCCCACTTCACGCTGCGAAAAGGCGACTACGCGATGAAAGAGATCGCTCCGAAGATCGCGCCCGATGCCCATAGCCAACCGCGACCCGAAGTAGACCGCGATGATCGCACAAATGATCTGCACAAAGCTGATCATCAACATCACGCCGCCGGTTGACCAGATGTAGGGGATGTTGCCCACGACCACACCGTTGTCGATGATGTCGGCGTTCAGCGTGGGCAAAAGCAGCGAAGCGATCGATTGCGCGAGCTGGAAGATCACAACTGCAACGATCAGCAGCCACGCAGGGCGCAGGTAGAGTCCGAGAAGTTTGCCGAGCACGGCGGTCCTTTCTGGAGCGTGGCCTCAAATCGCTCACGCGACGCTCACCGACAGATACGCTACCGCCTGAATTGGAGAGGCAGGGCGGTGCGGGGCGTCGGCCGTGAGCGATGTCACAGGCCGAACCAGCTATGCCTTCGCGCCAGGGTCGTCCGGCAACGGGAACAACGCGTCGATCGCGTCGATCTGATCGCTGGTGGGCGTCCAGGCGGTGGCCGCTGCGGCGTTCGAACGCACCTGTTCGGGGCTCGTGGCGCCGGCGATCACACTGGAGATGGCTGGCTGCGCCAGCATCCACCCGTAGGTTGCCTCGAGCATGGTGATGCCCCAGTCCTCACAGAGCGCCTGATACTGCTCGAGCGCATCCCACGGAGCGTCTTGCCAGATGTGGGGACGTTGCCTCGCGATGCGAGAATCCTCGGGTGCGTGATCGCGACTAAATTTGCCTGTCAGCAGCCCGTTGTGCAGCGGAAAGTACGGGAACAATCCCACCTCAAAACGGGTAGCAGCGGGAATCACCTCACGCTCGGCAGCGCGCGCGAGAAGACTGTAGTGGTTCTGTGCGGAAACAAACGGCACCGTCGATCGCTGCAACGCTGCGTAGTGGGCCTCCGCAATCTGCCATCCCGACATATTCGAGTGGCCGATATAGCGAACCTTGCCCTCGCGCACGAGATCGCTCAGAGCGTCAAGCGTCTCTTCGATGGGCGTCTCGGGATCGGGCGTGTGAAGCTGGTACAAATCGATCCAGTCGGTTTGCAACCGTGACAGCGACCCGTCAACGGCCCGTCGGATGTAGCTGCGCGAGGCTTTAGCGCCCGAAGGCGGATACCCCATGTCGCGGCCAAAGTGACCGAACTTGGTCGCCAACGTCACCTCGTCGCGGCGTTCTTTCAATGCCTCTCCCATCAACGACTCCGAAAGTCCGGGGTCTTTGCCGTACATATCGGCGGTGTCGAGAAAAGTGACGCCGGCGTCTATGGCCGCAAAAAGCACATCACGAGTGCCTTGCAGTGACTCTGACCGAGTGCCTGGCCGTCCAAAGTTGTTGCAGCCGAGACCGACAGCCGAGACCTGAAGACCGGAAGCGCCGACACGACGCAAGGGAACTGAGTTGCTCATGTCTCCACGCTATCTCTCCGCGTCACGCATGAAGCCCCTCACCAAATGGCGAGGGGCTTCAGTTAAGATGTCAGGCCTTGGGCGGTTCCGGGGCCGCGGGCGGCTCGGGCGCTGCCGGCGGCTCAGGAGCCGCTGCGGGCGGAGGCGTCGGGGCTGCGGGCGGAGGCGTCGGAGCGGCTGCGGGCGGTGCGGCAGGAGCTGCGGGCGGCTGGTACACCGGCGGCGCTGCGGGCGGGGTGTTGCCAGCGGCGGGCGGATATGCGCCGGGAGTCGTCGTCGGATTGGGCGGGAAGCCACCGGCGGGCGTTTGGCTGGGCACTGCCTCCCACACCGTCTTGTCGGAGAGGAATCCGTTGCCCGCCCACGGGGCTGCGGGAATTGCGGTGTTCCAGCGCGACTTGTCGAAAGCGTTGATGCCGTACCAGACGATGCTCAAGAAGAAGTAAAGAATCAACCACACTGCTTCCTTCTGCAACTTCAGTCCTACGCGCCAAGCCGCGAGCAGAGTCACCAAGAAGCCGGCCAGGCCGAAGAGCGGACCGATCACAGGAATCCAGCTCAGGAAGATCGCCGCACCAGCAGCGATCAGGATCAGCCAAGGGCTGAGGTCACCCAACTTGCTGAAGATCATGGTGTTGTATACCGGCACCCATGCGCGCCACTTGCCCTTCACCCCCGCCTTTTCGAAGATCTTCATCAGGAAGATCGAAAAGATGATGTAGCCAGCGAGTGCGACGATCAGCAGAAACGGTATAAGAACCAGGTAGAACGCCAGCAGTCCGCTGGCGCCGTCGTAGTCATAGTAAGTGGTGTTCACGGTGAAGCGCTCCCCATGGATTGTTCGAGCCCGAAGCCCAATACGAATCAGACCCTTTCGGCCCGCGTGCTTCATGCTAGCGACTCACAGCCTTTGCCAAAAGACATTCCCGAAGAATGACGCTTTGGGCGTCAAACGATCAACAGCACCTCGTTGCCGTTGGACACCCGCATCTGCACGCCCGCAGACTCCGCCCAGCGCATGAACCCCGTCAGCGTTGAAACTCGCGGACGAGAGGTTGCCAACAAACGGACGAGGGCTCCTTTCGCATGTTTGTTGAAGTGGTTCAGGGCGCGAACTTCTCCCTCAGCGGTATGACTCACAACGCGCACGTAGACAGAGGGCACCGTCGCAGGCACCGGACCGAGAGCCACGTATGCCTCCGACCGCATATCCAGCACAAAACGGGGTCCGTCCTGGGAAATTGCCGCTGAGACTGCCTCGGCCCAGACGCGCTTGAGTGATGGTATCCCTGGCAACGATGCCGCGGCACCTAGTCGGTACGAGGGGATCGTCTCGAGGGCGCCGATGGGCCCGAAAGGAGCGGAGTGAATGCGAACGTGAGCCCCGAGCCAGCGACGCGAAACGCCGTCAAGCGTGGAAGCATCGAGCGCATCGAACAGCACACCGGTATAGCGATCAACGGCGGGCATCGTCAGCGACTCTCGCAACTGTGCGTTGACGGCCACCTCGACGATCTGCTTGGGGCCCAGTTTCAGCACTCGTGCCGCTCGGCGAGGGTCATCTGAGAGCGCAACGAGCGATTCAATCACCGCTTCGCGTTGCGAAGTGAGTGACGAGTATGACAACCGCGTCAAATCGAGCGGCTGTTTTGATCCGCCCGGCCGTTTCGTTTCGGAAGGCGGTAACAGGATCAGCATGCAGGTATCTT
The DNA here is from genome assembly GCF_040687125.1 of Microbacterium sp. NPDC076911. NCBI lineage: Bacteria > Bacillati > Actinomycetota > Actinomycetes > Micrococcales > Microbacteriaceae > Microbacterium > Microbacterium sp. NPDC076911. The sequence continues at coordinate 127,636 of NZ_JBFBMP010000002.1, forward strand.
CCTGAGACGCAGAACGGCCAGCCCGAAGGGGCTGGCCGTTCTGAAATGACTAATCGCTAGGAGATCAGTGACGCGTTGCCGGCGACGATGGTGAGCTCGTTGCCCTCCATCGACACGAAGCCGTCTTGAGCATTGGCGATGATCTTCTCACCCGACAGCTGCGTGATGCGCACCTGTCCTTCAGCGAGGATCGCCAACATCGGCTCGTGACCGGGCATAAGACCGATCTCGCCGACGACCGTCTTGGCGACGACAAGCGAAGCTTCTCCGGTCCAGACCTCTGCGTCAGCGGAGACCAGGCTTACGTGGAGCGGCATGTCAGCCGTTCTCCTTCTGGATCTTCGCCCACTGCTCTTCAACGTCGCTGATACCACCAACGTTGAAGAACGCCTGCTCGGCGACGTGGTCGAAGTCACCCTTGACGATCGCGTCGAACGACTCGATAGTTTCCTTCACCGAGACCGTGGAGCCTTCGACGCCGGTGAACTTCTTCGCCATGTAGGTGTTCTGCGAAAGGAACTGCTGAATGCGGCGCGCACGCGAAACGACGATCTTGTCTTCTTCAGAGAGCTCGTCAACACCGAGGATCGCGATGATCTCCTGGAGTTCCTTGTTCTTCTGCAGAATCTGCTTCACAGCGGTTGCCACACGGTAGTGGTCAGCACCGATGTAACGCGGGTCCAAGATTCGGCTGGTCGAGGTGAGCGGGTCAACCGCGGGGTACAGACCCTTTGACGCAATCTCTCGCGAAAGCTCGGTCGTCGCGTCAAGGTGCGCGAACGTGGTTGCAGGAGCCGGGTCGGTGTAGTCATCGGCAGGCACATAGATCGCCTGCAGCGAGGTGATCGAGTGGCCGCGCGTCGACGTGATGCGCTCCTGAAGCACACCCATCTCATCAGCGAGGTTGGGCTGGTAGCCCACGGCCGAAGGCATGCGGCCAAGCAACGTCGAAACTTCAGAACCGGCCTGCGTGAAGCGGAAGATGTTGTCGATGAACAACAGCACGTCTTGCTTCTGCACGTCGCGGAAGTACTCGGCCATGGTCAGCGCCGACAGGGCGACGCGCAAACGCGTTCCCGGCGGCTCATCCATCTGTCCGAACACAAGCGCCGTCTTCTCGAAAACGCCCGCTTCTTCCATTTCTACGATGAGGTCGTTGCCCTCGCGAGTACGCTCTCCCACACCTGCGAACACCGACACGCCACCGTGGTCCTGCGCGACGCGCTGAATCATCTCCTGGATGAGCACAGTCTTTCCAACACCTGCACCACCGAACAGACCGATCTTTCCACCGAGCACGTACGGCGTCAGCAGGTCGATCACCTTGATGCCGGTTTCGAACATCTCGGTCTTCGACTCGAGCTGGTCGAAGCTCGGGGCCTTGCGGTGGATTCCCCAGCGCTCGGTGATCTCGATCTCTTCGCCGGGCGCTGCGTTGAGCACCTCGCCGATCACGTTGAACACCTTGCCCTTGGTGACATCGCCAACGGGCACCGTGATGGGGCCGCCGGTGTCGCGCACTTCCTGGCCGCGAACAACCCCATCGGTGGGCTTCAGCGAGATGGCGCGCACGAGATCATCACCGAGGTGCTGAGCAACTTCGAGCGTGATCTCGTTCGACTCGCCATCAATAGTGATGGTGGTCTTGAGCGCGTTGTAGATCTCGGGGATCGAGTCGTGCGGGAACTCGATGTCGACGACGGGTCCGGTCACGCGGGCAACACGCCCGACGCCCGTAGACACGGTCTTCTCTTCGGTGAGGCTCATGGCTTCTTCTCTTTCGTCTTTCTACTTGCCCGATGCCAGAGCGTCGGCGCCGCCGACGATCTCGGCGATCTGCTGCGTGATCTCGGCCTGACGCGCGTTGTTGCGCAGGCGGGTGTAGTCGGTGATGAGCTTGTCGGCGTTATCTGAGGCTGACTTCATCGCCTTCTGAGTTGCCGCGTGCTTTGCTGCGGACGACTGTAGGAGTGCGTTGAAGACACGGCTCTGGATGTACACCGGCAAGAGTGCGTCTAGAACGGTTTCGGCTTCCGGCTCGAACTCATAGAGCGGGTATACCTGTGCGGTTGCTTGTTCGTCTGATTCGACGACTTCGAGTGGCAGCAACCGAACTGTCTCGGGTGACTGCGTCATCATGCTGACAAAGCGGTTGTACACGAGGTTGATCTCGTCTACGCCACCGTCAACACCACCGCGATCGTAGGAGTCAAGCAGTACCGCTGCAATCTCCTCCGCTGTGGAGAAGTGCGGAGTGTCAGTGTCGCCCGTCCATTCAGCCGCGCTTGCGATGCGACGGAACTGGAAGTAACCGACAGCCTTGCGACCCACGAGGTAGAACACCGGCTCTTTGCCTTGCTCCCGAAGCAGCTCGGCGAGTTGCAATCCCTCCCGCAGAATCTGCGAGTTGAACGCGCCCGCGAGTCCACGGTCCGACGTGAAGATCACGACGGCAGAACGCAGAATTGTCTCGCGTTCGTGTGTAAGCGGGTGATCGGTGTTCGAATGCGTCGCCACGGCGGAAACGGCCCGCGTCACTGCTCGCGCAAAAGGTGATGATGCGCGCACGCGCGCCATCGCCTTCTGAATGCGCGAAGCAGCAATCAGCTCCATCGCCTTCGTGATCTTCTTGGTCGTCTGAGCAGAAGTGATCTTCTGCTTGTAGACCCGGAGTTGTGCGCCCATTGTCTCAGTCCGGTGTCGCCCTAGCGGCGACCCTTGACGATCTTCTCCTGGTTCACGTCATCCGCCTCAGCCGCCGCGACCTCTTCATGGCCTGGCTTTGAAATCGCCTGACCCTTGCCGGCCTGGAACTCCAGGATGAACTCGTCGGTTTTAGCGGTCAATGTGGCTACCGTGTCAGCATCCAACACATTCGACTCGCGAAGCGTGTCGAGCACCGAGGTGTTGCGACGAAGGTAGTCAAGCAACTCGCGCTCGAAGTCGAGAACGTCCTCGACCTCGATCGAGTCGAGCTTGCCGTTCGTGCCAGCCCAGATCGAAACGACCTGCTCTTCGACCGGGTAAGGCGAGTACTGCGGCTGCTTGAGCAGTTCCGTCAAGCGGGCACCACGAGCAAGCTGGCGACGCGAAGCAGGGTCAAGGTCGGAAGCGAACATTGCGAATGCTTCGAGCGAGCGGTACTGAGCCAGCTCCAGCTTCAACGTTCCGGAAACCTTCTTGATCGACTTGACCTGTGCGTCACCACCAACACGTGACACCGAGATGCCGACGTCAACAGCGGGACGCTGATTGGCGTTGAAGAGGTCAGACTGCAAGAAGATCTGACCGTCGGTGATCGAGATCACGTTGGTTGGGATGTATGCCGAGACGTCGTTGGCCTTCGTCTCGATGATCGGCAAGCCGGTCATCGAACCAGCACCGAGCTCGTCCGAGAGCTTCGCGCAACGCTCAAGCAGACGAGAGTGCAAGTAGAAGACGTCACCCGGGTATGCCTCGCGGCCCGGCGGGCGACGCAGAAGCAGCGATACGGCGCGGTAGGCCTCGGCCTGCTTCGAGAGGTCGTCGAAGATGATGAGAACGTGCTTGCCCTCGTACATCCAGTGCTGTCCAATGGCCGAGCCAGTGTACGGAGCCAGGTACTTGAAGCCAGCGGGGTCAGACGCGGGAGCGGCAACGATAGTCGTGTACTCCATCGCACCAGCGTCTTCGAGCGCGCCCTTCACCGAAGCGATGGTCGAACCCTTCTGACCAATAGCAACATAGATGCAACGCACCTGCTTGTTGGTGTCGCCCGAGTCCCAGTTGGCCTTCTGGTTGATGATCGTGTCGATCGCGATCGCCGTCTTGCCTGTCTGACGGTCACCGATGATCAGCTGACGCTGTCCGCGCCCGATCGGGATCATGGCGTCGATTGCCTTGATGCCGGTCTGCATGGGCTCGTGCACGCTCTTACGCTGCATCACGCCAGGAGCCTGAAGCTCGAGCGCACGACGGCCGGTCGTGGCGATCTCGCCCAGACCGTCAATGGCGTTTCCGAGCGGGTCGACAACGCGACCCAGGTAGCCATCGCCCACGGCGACAGAGAGAACCTCGCCGGTGCGGGTGACCTGCTGGCCGGCTTCAACGCCGGAGAAGTCGCCGAGCACGACGACGCCGATCTCGTCCTGGTCAAGGTTGAGGGCCAAGCCCTCGGTGCCGTCGGCGAAACGAACGAGTTCGTTTGCCATTACGCCGGGGAGACCCTCGACGTGAGCGATGCCATCTGCAGTGTCGATGACGGTGCCGACCTCGGTAGCCGCAGCGCCGGTGGGCTCGTAGGCGGCTACGAAGTCTTTCAGCGCGTCACGGATGACGTCGGGGCTGATTGAGATTTCTGCCATTGTCTTCCCTTTGTAATCAATATTTCTCGGTGGGGCGTGGCCCCAAAATCTCTCCGCCACTCGGGCGGGAAGTCTGTACTAGCTAGCGAGTCGCTGACGTAGGTCCGCCAGCCGTGCCGACACGCTTGCATCGATAACGTCGTCCGCGATCTGCACGCGAAGTCCGCCAACGACCGACGGGTCGATAACCGTGTTCAGCGTCACGGCATTGCCGTAGCGCTGAGAGAGCGTTGCCGCCAAACGCTCGGCTTGCGCGGCCGACAGCGGTGCAGCGGTGTAGACGGTGGCTACGGTGCGCCCACGCTGATCGGCTACCAGCTGTGACGCACGAGCGATCAGCTCACGCACGCGACGTTCGTTCGGTGCTTGCACCAGCGAGGCGACGAGCACAGTCGTTGCCTCGCTCGCGCGTGTGGCCAGCAGGCTCTTCACGAGCGCGCCCTTAGCCGAAACATCGCCGAGGCGACTGCCAAGCGCGAGCTCCAGCTCCGGGTTTTCTGCGACGGTTCGCGAGAACTGGAATAGCTCTGCGCCGAGGTCAACCTGAGGCTCTGCAACCGCTACCGCGCGGATTGCCAGCTCCTCAATGCCATCGACGAGGTCAGCAGCTGAAGACCAGCGCTGATCGACGACAGCATTCAGCAGGTCGATTGTCGTGGCCGTTGATGACGCCGAGAACACCGATGCAATGACAGTCCGTCGCGCTTCAATCGGGGCTGCGGAGTCGGCAAGCGCGCCGCTCAGCTGTGACGTTTCGCCTACGGCGCGGGCCGCGGCAAAGAGCTCGCGAGCAACGTCGAGGTTGACGCCCGACGCGGCATCGAGTGCCGTCGTCGTTGCCGCAAGGGCCTGAGTGGTCGCGCTCCCCATTATTTCGATGCCTTCTCTGCCTCAGATGCCTCAAGGTCAGCGAGGAAGCGGTCTACGACAGCCTGCGCCTTGGCGTCATCTGAGAGCGTCTCGCCGATAACTCCGCCTGCCAGGTCGAGCGCTAGCGTTCCGACCTCGCTGCGCAGCGAGACGAATGCCGTCTGGCGTTCTGCCTCGATCTGCGCGTGTGCAGACGAAGTGAGGCGGCTGGCTTCAGCCGTCGCAGAGTCTTTGGCCTCGGCGAGAATCTTCTTGCCGTCCTCACGGGCGGCGTCGCGGATCTCACCGGCTTCTTTGCGTGCGTCAGCGAGCTGCGCGGTGTACTCCTCGAGAGCGGCTTCGGCCTTGCGCTGCGCTTCGTCAGCCTTGGCGATGTTTCCCTCGATCGCCGCGCCACGCTCGTCGAGGAGCGTCTTCATCTTCGGAAGGGCAACCTTCCAGAAGATGACGAGGATGACGACGAAGCATACCGCCGACCAAATGATGTCGTACCAAGCGGGAATGAGTGGGTTAGCCACTTCACCCTCTTCCGCGGCGTACGCGACAAGAGCGTTTAGCATCCTGTCTCCTTAAGGCTGAGTGTCAACGGATCAGACGAAGATGAAGTAGGTCGCGATGCCGATGAAGGCGAGCGCCTCAGTGAAGGCGATACCAATCCACATGAGGACCTGGAGACGACCAGCCAGCTCGGGCTGACGAGCAACACCCTCGATGGTCTTGCCGACGACGATACCCACGCCGATGGCGGGGCCAATGGCGGCGAGGCCATAGCCCATCGTTGCGACGTTGCCGCTGAGCTCTGCGAGAACCGTAGTTGCGTCCACGGGTTGTGTTTCCTTTCGATTATGGGCGGCGTGCAGCCGACCCGCTTAGTGCTCTTCCGCTACCGCGAGCTGAATGTAGACCGCGGTGAGGAGGGCGAAGACGTAAGCCTGGAGTACGGCCACGAGGATTTCAAAGAGTGTGAAGACAAACCCGAAGGCAAGGCTGCCGGCGCCGAGAAGCGTCCACCAACCGCCAAGGTCGACGACGAAGAACTGGGTGGCTGCAAAGAACAGCACCAGCAGCAGGTGGCCGACCATCATGTTCATCAGCAGTCGCAACGTCAGCGTCACGGGGCGAATGATGAACGTCGAAATGAGTTCGATCGGCGTGACGATGATGTAGATGGGCCACGGCACGCCACTGGGGAACAAGGAGTTCTTGAAGAAGTTCTTAGGACTCTTCTTGATTCCCGCGTAGATGAAGGTCACGTAACTGACGATGGCCAGCGTGAGCGGCACGGCGATGATGCTCGTACCCGCGATGTTCAGGAACGGGATGATTCCCGTGATGTTCATGAACAAGATCATGAAGAACATCGTCGTAAGGATCGGCAAGAAGCGCTGTGCGTCTTTCTTGCCGAGGAGGTCTTCACCGATGTTGACTCGGACGAAGTCCAAGCCCATCTCGACGAGGCTCTGGAAACGTCCCGGAACGACCTTCATGCGGCGCGTACCGAGCCAGAAGATCAGTACAACGGCGAGAGTCGCCAAGAACTGGATGAGGTGAATTCGCGTGATCGGAACAACACCGAATGCTTCGAAGAGAACTTCAGGGAAGAACTCGTTGACCGAGGGTCCGTGAAATTCGGCCCCTCCGTCGGCAGTGGCGTGGGCGATCAGGGTCGCAGCATGAGTAAACAGCGCTGACTCCAGCTTCGGGGCACCGGCGTAAACCGTTGCGACGATGGTCGATGAGCGTCACGCCGCAGTGCTTGCGAGGCAAGCGGGCGGGCGCAAATTGAGCCTATCAAACTCCCGGGCCCTCTGCCGCCGCAGACGGCTTCTGATCCTTGGAGAATTCATCATTCACAGGTTTCTCATCTACCTTGTCGCCCTCATCGGGGTCGGTAGGAAGCGAGATGTCGCTCACGTGCGGTACTCGCATGCGGGTGAGCACCACTACATCGACTACCAGCGAGGCGAGAACGCTCGCAATCACAGCAAGCACGAAGATGGTCGGATTGATCCACGGCTGATCCCTGAGGACGAGCATGGCAATCAAGAAGAGGACGAACTTCAGAATCCACCCGCCCAGCACTACGGCGAAGAAGATCGGCACGTAGAGATCGTCGCCGTACCATTTGTTCGCAATCAGGATGCTGACACCGGTGATCGCGAGGAACACCGCGGCGATCAGCACGCCGGTCAGCGCGCTGAGCATTCCCGTCGTGCCGTCGACCAGGTAGCCGATGATGGCAGCGACCACCGCCAGAGCGGCGGTGACGGCTCCCGACCATACGAGGGTTGTTCGCAGAATCGGCGTACTTGAGACGGTCGTATTGGTCATGGGGTGTTCTCCAGGGCGGGCGCAGGCGCAGGTCGGCGCGAGGGAAGGAAGGTGACGACGAGGCATGCGACGATGCCCACGACGCCGAAGACGACACCGATCAGGTAGTTGCCCGGCCACTCCTGCTGAGTGCCGATGTACATCAGCAGCACGGCGAGGCTGAAGATAGCGGTCCAGGCATAGAAGATGAGCACCGCGTCGCGATCGGAGTGGCCCATGTCGAGCATGCGGTGGTGCAGATGTTTACGGTCTGGCGAAAACGGTGATTTTCCTGCCGCCATGCGGCGGATGACGGCCAGCGCGAAATCGAGCAGCGGCAAGAGCACAATGACCACAGGCAAGATGATCGGGATGAAGGCACCTAGCAGTTGCGAGCGTCCGAATTGGTCGTTGTCGCCGATCAACGCTGGGTCAAGCCCGGTAATCGCGATGGCAGAGCACGCCATGAGCAAACCGAGCATCAGCGCACCAGAATCCCCCATGAAGAGCTTCGCCGGGCTCCAGTTCAGGGGGAGAAAGCCGATGCACGCCCCGATGAGAACCGCAGCGATGAAAGAGGCGAGGTTGAAGTAGCTGCTGGAGCCGATGTCTCGCACCAGCAGGTAGGAATAGGCGAAGAACACGGAGTTTGCGATCAGGCATACGCCAGCGACCAGACCGTCCAAACCGTCGATGAAGTTGACCGCGTTCATTACGATCACGATCGAGAACACCGTGAGGGTGAAGCTGACCCAACTCGACCCGACGGCAAGGCCGCCGATGGGCAGCGACACGATTTGCAACTGGCCGATTCCTGCGATGATTCCCGCGGCCAGAAACTGGGCGCCAAGCTTGATGGTCCAGTCCAGATCCCACAGGTCATCTGCGAGTCCCACGCACACGATCAGCGCTGTAGCGCCCAAAATCGCCCACACACGCTGCGGCTCAGCCCACACGATCGCGAAGAACGGGTTTTGTGATGAAAGCAAAATGGCTGCGGCGACGGCGAAGAACATCGCCACCCCGCCAAGCCGCGGGGTCGGTGTCTTGTGCACGTCTCGCTCACGAATGCCTGGGTACAGCTTGTAGCGCATGCTCACGCGCCATACGACCCACGAGAGAACAAAGGCCAGCGTGGCGGTAAAAAGAATTGTGAAGACGTACTGCTTCACGTGGCGTCCGGCTCTAGCAGATCTCCGAGAACCTCTCGCAGCTGCACTCGGCTGACGGCGCCTTCGCGCAGCACCTTGACAATCTTCTCATCGGTGCCGATCAGCCCCGTCGCGTCGACGATTGTCGACGCAATACCCGTGATCGACATTCCATCGGAGAGATACACCTTCACGCTGTCGGCAAGCATTGCATGCGCTTCTTCTGCCGTGATCGCGGCGGCCTTGCCCGTGCGGTTCGCGCTCGAAACAGCGAGCGGTCCGGTCTCTTCGAGAAGCTCGAGCGCGATGCGGTGTGCGGGCATGCGCACCGCAACAGTGCCGCGCGTCTCACCGAGATCCCAGGTGAGTGAGGGCTGGGCAGGCAAGACGATGGTGAGCCCGCCGGGCCAAAATTCCTCCACAAGCTGCTCGACTGCCTCTGGCAGTTCAGCGACGAGAGCACGCAGCGTCGTGATGCCCGCCACTAGTACCGGGGGCGGCGATTGGCGTCCGCGGCCTTTCGCGTCGAGAAGCCGTTGCACTGCCTCGGCATCAAAAGCATTTGCCGCAACGCCATAAACGGTGTCGGTGGGCAGAACAACGAGTTCGCCACGACCAATGGCCTGGCGAGCTTGGCGCATGCCCGAGAGCACCTGCGCCTCATCACGGCAATCGAAGATCTCAGACATGTCGGGCACAGTCTAATTGTGACTGCTGGGCACATCCCCCATCGAGCGGGGAGTCAGGGCCGCAAAGCGGTGGTTGCGCGGTCACGCAATGTGAGATCAGGGTGTGTTGCCGCGCCTAGCCAGCCATCTTGAGCCAGGATCTCGCGAATGCCTGCACCCTGCCACTCGCCGTGCTCGATCACGATCGTGCCGCCGGGGTGAGCGAGCCGAAGCCCAACCTGGCTGAGAACCCTGACGACGTCTAGCCCGTCTGCGCCGCCGTAGAGCGCTACCTCGGGATCGAAGAAGCGCACCTCAGGATCCCGCGGGATCGCATCGTCGGGAACATAGGGCGGATTGGATGCCACGACCGAAACAGTGCCATCAAGTTCAGGAAAGGCCCGGGCGAGGTCAATGAATGCCAGGGTGGCGTTTTCAGCATCCACTCGCTCGAAATTCTCTTTCGTCCACAAGAACGCGTCGACGGAGTTCTCTGCCGCAAACACGCGGGCGTGGGCGACTTCAGTCGCCATCGCCAGGGCGATGGCCCCGCTTCCGGTGCCGAGATCGACCGCGATAGGGGCAGGCGCTGCCACCGCGCCGAGCGCGTCGATGGCCAGCTGAGCGACCATCTCGGTCTCGGGGCGGGGCACGAACACACCCGGACCGACGCGCAACTCTAGGTGCCGAAACGGGGCGAGCCCTGTGATGTGCTGAAGAGGCTCGCGGGTGAGGCGTCGTGCGACAAGCTGGTCAAAGTGTGCAACCTGCTCTTCGGAGAACTCGTCCCCGCGCACGGCGCTGGCTTGCACTCCCCCACGACTCGAACCCAAAACGAACGCTGCGAGCAGCTCGGCGTCAACGTCGGGGTCAGCGATGCCGGCGCGCTGAAGCGCCGCTGACGCGCGTCGAAGGGACGGCGAAATCGCCTGGGGGGAATGAACTGGAGCCATGAGCGCTATAAACAATACGCCCGGCGTCAAATCCAGGCGAAATGAATTGAATCGTCATACAAGGCCCCTTTCGGGATCGCTCCCTTAGGCTAGCCATCGCACGCGACTACCACCCGTGAAAGGCCCACACATGCCCGGTATCTATCCCGACATCACCTCCACATTCGGCAACACACCATTGGTTCGCCTCAACCGCGTCGCAGAAGACGTTGAAGGCAACGTGCTGGCAAAGCTGGAGTTCTACAACCCCGCCTCAAGCGTCAAAGACCGCCTGGGCATCGCCATCGTGGATGCTGCTGAAGCCTCGGGCGAATTGCAGCCAGGCGGCATCATCGTCGAAGGCACCAGCGGAAACACCGGCATTGCCCTGGCAATGGTCGGAGCCGCTCGTGGGTACCGCGTCATTCTCGCGATGCCCTCCTCGATGTCGATCGAGCGTCGCCTCTTGCTCAAGGCATACGGCGCTGAGCTTGTTCTCACAGAGCCCGCTTTGGGCATGCGCGGTGCAGTCGACAAGGCTGCCGAGATCGTCGCCGAGACCCCTGGCGCGGTGCTGGCTCGTCAGTTCGAGAACGAGGCCAACGCAGCGATTCACCGCACCACCACCGCGGAAGAGATCCTTCGCGACACCGATGGTCAGGTCGACTATTTCGTCGCTGGCATTGGTACTGGCGGCACCATCACCGGCGTCGGACAGGTTCTGAAAGAGAAGGCACCAAACGCGAAGGTCGTCGCTGTTGAGCCCGCAGACTCGCCGCTGTTGACCAAAGGAACGCCCGGTCCGCACAAGATTCAGGGCATCGGCCCCAACTTCGTCCCCGAAATTCTCGACCAGAGCGTCATCGATGAAGTCATCGATGTGGAACTGTCGGATGCTGTTGAGACCGCGCGTGCCGTCGGCACCAAGGATGGCATTCTCGTCGGCATCTCTTCGGGCGCCGCAGTGTGGGCGGCTCTGCAGATCGCAGCACGCCCCGAGGCTGCCGGCAAGAACATCGTGGTCGTGATCCCGTCGAACGGTGAGCGCTACTTGTCGACTGTGCTCTTCGAGAACCTCAGCGCCGAATAATCACTGTGTCTAAGGCTTCACCACGCGGACTCGCTGCGATCGCGTCATCACAGGTCGTCGCGCGCTTTCGCGAAGATCTCGTCGCAGCCAAGCTTCGCGACCCGGCTGCACGCAGCTCGCTAGAGATCGCTCTGATATATCCCGGGCTTCACGCACTGTGGGCGCACCGGGTCTGGCATGCATTGTGGACTCGACGGCTTCGTTTCGTCGCACGGGCGGGGTCGCAGCTCACCCGCTGGCTGACCGGAATCGAGATCCATCCGGGCGCCACGATTGGTCGCCGCTTTTTCATCGATCATGGCATGGGTGTCGTGATCGGCGAAACGGCTGAAGTCGGTGACGATGTGATGCTCTATCACGGTGTCACACTCGGCGGCCGTCAGCGTGAGGGCGGCAAGCGCCACCCGACGCTGGGCGACGGTGTCGCTGTGGGCGCCGGCGCGAAGGTTCTCGGACCGATCACGCTCGGCGCGGGTTGCGTCGTGGGCGCAAACGCCGTCGTCACCCGTGATGCTCCCGCTGACAGCGTGTTGGTCGGCATTCCGGCCAAAGCACGCGCGCGCCGCCAACGTGAGGACACGCGGGCAATCCTGACCGCGCCCGACTACAGCATCTGACAGCACGACGAAAGGCCCCGTCCTCGCCGCATAGCGTGGACGGGGCCTTTCGCCGTGTCAGTGACTACTTCGAGTCGCGGCGGTCTTCTACCTTGTTCTTGATAAAGATCATCGGCAGCAGCAATGTGGCCAGTGCCGTCACCACCCAGATGATGACGGGCGCAAGCACCCATGAGAGAGCGTCGGTGATGCGGATGCCGCCAATCGGCAGCACCACGACGATCAGCAGCGCGACAAGGGTCGAGATGATTCCGATGCCGCCGAGAAGAGCGGGAGCGTTTCGACGAGCAACCTTGGTGATCCACGGAGCAAGAACACTCTGCAGCACCGCGAAGATCAGCACGGCGAGCACGAAGCCCCACCAGTCGCTCCAATCGATGACGAATCCTTCGAGCACCAAGTCAGCTACAACAATGCCCAGCGCCGCCGAAGCAACGAAAATCAGCGCGCGGATGAGGAACATGATCATGACGCGAGCATATCGTTGCAGTGATGGTGCGACGAGCGTCGACACGCGTCACAGAACGCTCGCCAGCGATCTAACGCGAAGCTCAGGACTCCGAGCCGAGTGCGGCCAATCGTGCTTCTTCGTCAGCGCTCACAGCGGACTCGACGATCGGATCGAGCGCCCCGTCCATCACCTGATCGAGGTTGTACGACTTGTACCCCGTTCGGTGGTCTGCAATGCGGTTTTCGGGAAAGTTATAGGTGCGGATTCGCTCGGAACGGTCCATCCCGCGAATCTGCGACTTGCGCGCATCAGAGGCGGCCGCGTCGATCTCTTCTTGCTGCTTCGCCAGGATCCTCGCGCGCAGCACGCGCATTCCCGCTTCGCGGTTCTGCAACTGTGATTTCTCGTTCTGCATCGACACCACGATGCCGGTAGGAAGGTGCGTGATGCGCACAGCAGAGTCGGTCGTGTTGACTGATTGCCCGCCCGGACCCGAGGAACGAAACACATCGATCTTCAGATCGTTCGGGTTGATCGCGACTTCGTCGGGCTCGTCGACTTCGGGAAACACGAGAACGCCTGTCGTCGAGGTGTGGATGCGCCCCTGAGACTCGGTAGCTGGCACGCGCTGAACGCGGTGCACGCCCCCCTCGTATTTGAGGTGGGCCCATACGCCCTGCGCGGGGTCGCTCGACGAACCCTTGATCGCGACCTGCACGTCTTTGTAGCCGCCCAGGTCAGATTCGTTGCGCTCGAGCAGTTCTGTCTTCCACCCCTTCGAAGCGGCGTACTGAATGTACATGCGCAGCAGGTCGGCGGCGAACAACGCACTCTCAGCACCGCCCTCGCCGCCCTTGATCTCCATGATCACATCGCGCGCGTCGTCGGGGTCTCGTGGAATCAGCAGTCGCCGCAGTTTCTCTTGCGTCTGTTGCACTAACTCTTCAAGAGCCGGCACTTCTTCGGCGAAGACTTCGTCTTCCTTTGCCAATTCCCGGGCAGCTTCGAGGTCGTCAGAGGCCGCCAGCCACGCGTCGTGCGCGGCCACGATGCGACTCAATTCGGCGTAGCGCCGGTTGACCCGCTTTGCGCGCCGAGCATCAGCGTGCAAAGCGGGATCGGAGAGCTCAGTTTGAAGGGCCTGGTGCTCTTCGATCAGCGTTTTTACGGAGTCGAACACGTGGTGCTCCCCCGTCGCTCAGCGAATGCTGTTGTCGTTTGTGTGGCCGTGACCGTTGCCAGATGCTGGCGTCGGAATCGACTTCTGCATCTGAACAAGGAACTCAACGTTGGACTGTGTCTCTTTGAGCTTACCCAACACCACTTCGAGCGCCTGCTGGGTGTCAAGGCCCGCGAGGGCGCGACGCAGCTTCCACGTGATCTTGACCTCGTCGTTCGACAGCAGCATCTCTTCACGACGGGTGCTCGAGGCGTTGACGTCAACAGCGGGGAAGATGCGCTTGTCGGCGAGCTGGCGAGAAAGCCGAAGTTCGCTGTTGCCGGTGCCCTTGAACTCTTCGAAGATCACGTCATCCATCTTTGAGCCGGTCTCCACGAGAGCCGTCGCGAGAATGGTCAGCGATCCACCGTTTTCGATATTGCGCGCTGCGCCGAAGAACCGCTTGGGCGGGTACAGCGCGGAAGCGTCGACGCCTCCGGTGAGCACGCGGCCCGAAGCCGGTGCCGAGATGTTGTACGCGCGACCGAGGCGAGTGATCGAGTCAAGAAGCACTACGACGTCACGGCCAAGCTCGACAAGACGCTTTGCACGCTCAATGGCGAGCTCAGCAACCGTCGTGTGGTCTTCTGCCGGACGATCGAAGGTTGAGGCGATGACCTCACCCTTGACCGTGCGCTGCATGTCGGTCACTTCTTCGGGGCGCTCGTCCACGAGAACGACCATGAGGTGCACCTCGGGGTTGTTCGTGGCAATCGCGTTGGCGATCTGCTGCAGAACGATCGTTTTTCCGGCCTTGGGCGGAGCGACGATGAGACCGCGCTGGCCCTTGCCGATCGGTGCGACAAGGTCGATGATTCGTTGCGTGAGCTTTTCAGGAGCGGTCTCAAGACGCAAGCGATCCTGCGGGTACAGCGGGGTGAGTTCGTTGAACTCGACGCGAGCTGCAGCATCGTCAACCGACAAACCGTTTACTGCGTCGACCTTCACCAGGGCGTTGTACTTCTGACGCCCCGACTGCTCGCCTTCACGTGGCTGCTTGATCGCGCCCACCACGGCGTCGCCCTTGCGCAGGTTGTACTTCTTCACCTGACCGAGCGAGACATAGACGTCGCTGTTGCCGGGGAGGTATCCCGACGTGCGCACGAATGCGTAGTTATCGAGAACGTCGAGAATGCCGGCGATCGGGATGAGGACGTCGTCGTCGTTGATCTCAGTTTCGAACTCGTCGCCCGGCTGTCCGCGACGCTTGTTGCGCTGGCGGCCGCGGCCACCAGACTGCGACTGGTCGTCGTCGTTATCAGACTGCGGTCCGTTGTTCTGCTGACCCTGCCCGCTCTGACCGTTGTTCTGGCCGCCGCCCTGCGCGTTCTGACCGTTGTTCTGGCCGCCCTGCGCGTTACGGTTGCGGTTGCGGTTGCGGTTGCGGTTGCGACCGCGCGAAGGGGTGCCTTCGTTTGAGTCGTCGTTGTCGGACTGCGCGCCATCAGAAGTGGATGCTGCTGCGCTGTCGTTCGACGCGCCGCTGTCGCTCTTCGCAGAGTTGTCGTTCTTGGTGGCGTTGTCGTTCTTGGTGGCGTTGTCGTTCTTGGTGGCGTTGTCGTTCTTCGCAGCACCGTCGTTCTTCGCAGCACCGTCGTTCTTGGTGGCGTTGTCGTTCTTGGTGGCGTTGTCGTTCTTGGTGGCGGCAGAAGCGTCATCGGCGGAGACCTCAGCGGGAGCTGCGTTGCCGGCTTCGGCGCCGTTCGCGGCTTCTGCAGCGGCCGCCTTTTCGGCAGCAGCCTTAGCAGCAGCAGCCTTGGTCGGCCGCTTGCGGACCGGCTTCTTGGCTGGCGCGCTCGAAGCGTCAGCATCAGATGCGTCAGACGCAGCGGACGTCTCAGCGGTCGCGGGGGCAGCGGGCGTGCTGTCTGCGGCAGCAGGTGCTGCCGCAGTGCTCTGGTCGGGGGCAGCTGTTGCGGCGTCAGCTGCTGCTGCCTCGACGTCTGCAGTCTTGGCCCGACGAGGGGCGCGCTTTCGCGGCGCCTTCGCTGGCGCGACAGCTTCTGCTGGAGCTTCCGCGCTCTGCGGCGTTGAAGCCGCGGCGTCGGTAGTGGTTGCGGTCTCCACTGAACCAGCCTTCTGAGACGCGTCTACGCGCTCTTCAGCTGAATTGTCGGTGGTGTGGATCTCGGAGATGGACTCCACGAGTTCTCCCTTGTCAAAACGATTGGAATATGCACGATCGCACGGGATGTTTGCGGGGCAGACACCTGCTGAAGACGGGTTCGGATACCCAAGTGATGGTCAGAGTTCGTCAACAGACGGCCGTGCGGAAATTTCGCAGATTTGCGACGGAGGCCAGAGTCACGCTGTTTGCGTGGAACCCTCCGCGTACTCCTTCACTGTACCACCCTTGAAGTCGACGGCCAGCATCAGCGCCTCCCACGGGGTGTCAATCTGCGTGGCGACAAACTCGGCAGCAGCGAGTCGTTGTCCTGGTCCGTCGGCCAGAACGAGAACGCTCGGCCCTGCACCTGACACCACGGCCGCGTAGCCCTGTGCGCGCAGCTCCAACACCAGTCTTGTCGTCTCGGGCATCGCCTGCGCGCGGTAGTTCTGGTGCAGTTTGTCTTCGGTTGCCGCAAGCAGAAGCTCAGGGCTCTGCGTAAGCGCCGCGATCAGCAGCGCCGAACGCGACACGTTGAAGATGGCGTCTTCGCGCGGAACGTGCAAGGGCTGCAGGCTGCGGGCCACGCTGGTCGACATTGTGAATTCGGGAACGAACACGAGCGGCGCGACGCCACGGTGTACGAGCAACTTCTTATGCATCGGGCCGGTCTCATCGACCCACGCGATCGTCAAGCCTCCGAACAGCGCCGGGGCAACGTTGTCGGGGTGACCTTCAAGTTCCGTCGCAAGGCGCAGCAGAGTCTCATCGCCAAGCTCAACATCGCCGGCAAGCAACCCCTTCGCTGCCAGCAAGCCTGCAACAACAGCGGCGCCAGAGGAACCCATTCCTCGGCCGTGTGGAATGACGTTGTGTGCTTCAAGACGCAGCCCCGGCATACGCCGACCGACAGCCTCGTAGGCATACGCGATCGTGCGTACAACCAAGTGCGACGCATCGCGAGGCACGTCGTCGACGCCCTGGCCGGTGAGCTCGATCTCGAGTTCGTCCTCGGCAAGGGCTGTGACCAAGAGTTCGTCGTACACGCTCAGTGCGAGTCCGAGGGTGTCGAACCCGGGGCCAAGGTTGGCGCTGGTTGCCGGCACCCTGACGACGACGCATCGCCCGGGTGCCGGCGAAAGCGCCGCGTTCACGCCGAGGCCTGGACCGGTTGAAGATCGAGTACCGATGCGACCTCTGAGGTAGCTGCGTCAACAACCGTCGGAGTGACGTCGGTGCCGTCAGCATTGCGCAACGCCCACTGAGGGTCTTTGAGTCCATGACCAGTGACGGTGAGAACGACGCGCGATCCGGCAGGAATGATTCCAGCTTCAGCGCGGTCAAGCAGACCCGCAACGCTGATCGCAGATGCAGGCTCGACGAAGATGCCGACCTCTGATGCGAGCAGCTTCTGAGCCGCCAGAATGCGCTCGTCGTCGATCGCCCCGAACCAGCCGTCGGTGGCCTCACGCGCGGCAAGCGCGAGGTCCCAAGAGGCAGGGTTGCCGATGCGAATCGCGCTGGCGATCGTCTCAGGATTCTTCACGATCTCGCCCCGAACGAACGGCGCTGAGCCTTCGGCTTGGAAGCCGAACATGCGTGGCACGCGAGTTGAGACGCCGCGCTCGGCTTCTTCGGTGTAGCCGCGCGAGTACGCGGTGTAGTTGCCCGCGTTGCCGACCGGAATGAAATGGAAGTCAGGGGCATCGCCCAGCACCTCAACGATCTCGTAGGCAGCCGTCTTCTGGCCATCGATACGGTCGGGGTTCACCGAGTTGACGAGGTGCACAGGGTAGTTGTCGGCGAGCTCGCGTGCGATCTCGAGGCAGTCGTCGAAGTTGCCGCGTACTTGAATCAGACGACCGTTGTGCGCGACCGCCTGGCTGAGCTTGCCCATCGCGATCTTGCCCTCGGGCACCAGCACCGCGGCGGTGATTCCAGCGTGGGCCGCATAGGCGGCAGCGGATGCTGAGGTGTTGCCCGTCGAGGCGCAGATGACCGCCTTCGCACCGTGCTCGACGGCACGCGAGAGCGCAACGGTCATGCCGCGGTCTTTGAACGACCCCGTCGGGTTCATTCCCTCGAATTTCACCCATACGTCCGCGCCGGTGCGGCGCGACAGCGACGGTGCCGGCAGCAGTGGGGTGCCGCCTTCGCCGAGGGTGACGACATTCGAGGCGTCAGTGACGCCAAGACGATCTGCATATTCGCGGAGAACTCCGCGCCAAAGGTGTGCCATTTTCAGTCTCCTTCTACCCGCAATACCGATACAACCCGTGCTACGACGCCACTTGCGGCGAGCGTGTCTACCGTGTCGCTGAGATCTTGTTCACGTGCCTTGTGCGTGCCGATCACCAAGCGCGCGGTGGCTGCGTCCGCGTCGTCGGCGTCGATCACTGTCTGTTCGACGGTCGCGATTGACACCTTGCCATCGCTCAGCGTGCCAGCAACCGTTGCGAGCACTCCTGGACGATCGTTGACTTCGAGCGTGATCTGATAGCGCGTGGTGACGTGCCCGATAGGCACGATAGGCAGGTTGGCGAGCGTCGACTCGCCGACCCCGACACCTCCGGCGATGTGGCGGCGCGCAGCCGAAACAACGTCGCCAAGCACTGCGGAGGCTGTCTGAACTCCACCCGCTCCAGCGCCGTAGAACATGAGGTTTCCGGCGGCCTCTGCCTGCACGAAGACCGCGTTGTTCGCGCCGTGGACCGACGCGAGTGGGTGCTCGCGGTCAACCAGCGCCGGATACACGCGTACCGAGATCGATTCACCGCCAGCGGAGTCGTTGAGTCGCTCGCAGACGGCGAGCAGCTTGATAACGTAGCCCGCTTTGCGGGCAGCATCCATCATCGACTTGTCGATCTGAGTGATGCCCTCGCGGTGCACCGACTCAAGGGGAATCGTCGTGTGGAATGCCAGGCTCGCGAGAATCGCTGCCTTCTGAGCGGCGTCGTAGCCCTCGACATCGGCCGTCGGGTCAGCCTCGGCATATCCCAGAGCCTGCGCGTCGGCGAGAACGTCTGCGAATTCGGCACCCTCTTTATCCATACGGTCGAGGATGTAGTTCGTCGTGCCATTGACGATGCCCATAATGCGCTGCACGCGGTCACCAGCGAGCGAATCGCGCAGCGGACGAATGATGGGGATTGCGCCCGCGGCAGCTGCCTCGTAGTACACCTGCGCGCCCACTTGGTCTGCAGCCGCGAACAGCTCGGGCCCATGGGTTGCCAGCAGCGCTTTGTTGGCCGTGACGACGTCTGCACCAGAGTTGATCGCTTCGAGCAGGTACTCACGTGCGGGCTCGATGCCGCCCATCAGCTCGATGACGATGTCTGCACCAACAATGAGCGTCTTCGCGTCAGTGGTGAGCAGTTCTTGAGGCAGATCAACTTCGCGCGGCGCGTTGACATCGCGCACGGCAATGCCAACAAGCTCGAGTGTTGCTCCCGCGCGGTCGGCGAGCTCGTCACCGTGCTGTCTGAGCAACGAAGCAACCTGAGAGCCTACGGAGCCAGCACCCAGGAGTGCGACGCGGAGGCGGCGGTAATCGGTCATGCGATCCCTTCCATCGGAGAATCGGTGAGGCCAGCATCACGCGCGAGCAGATCGTTGATCGTCTCACCGCGAACGATGACTCGTGCCTCTCCCCCACGCAACGCCACCATGGGCGGGCGAGGGACGAAGTTGTAATTGCTTGCCAGCGAGAAGCAGTAGGCGCCGGTGGCCGGCACCGCGAGCAGGTCGCCGGGAGTGACGTCGCCGGGCAGGTACTCCGCGTCGACCACGATGTCGCCAGACTCACAGTGCTTACCAACAACGCGCACGAGCGTCGGGTCGGCATTGCTGCTGCGCGAAGCGAGGCGCGCCGAATACTGCGCGCCATACAGCGCCGGGCGCGCGTTGTCGCTCATGCCGCCGTCGACGCTCACATAGAGGCGGGTCGCGCCGTCTTCGAGGTTGACGGTCTTGGTGGTTCCCACTTCATACAGAGTGACACCAGCGCGGCCAACGATCGTGCGCCCTGGTTCGAATGCCAGGTTGGGCATGGCGATGCCTCGCACCTCGCATTCGCGAGCGACGGCGTCGGCGATGCCTGCCGCGAGCTCTTCGATCGGGGTCGGTTGGTCTGCTGCGGTGTAGGCGATGCCGAATCCGCCGCCGAGGTTGAGCACCGGCACAGGCGCGTCTTCGGCGAGCTTGGCGTGCAACTCGATAAGGCGCGCGGCTGACTCTTCAAAGCCAGCGGTACCAAAGATCTGCGAGCCGATATGGCAGTGCAAGCCGATGAAGGTGAGCGAAGAGAGTTCGCGGATGCGCGCGACGGCGGCCGGAGCATCCGCCAGGGTGAAGCCGAACTTCTGGTCTTCGTGAGCGGTGGCAAGAAAGTCGTGAGTCTCGGCGTGCACGCCGCTGTTCACACGGATCAGCACCGTTTGGTTGATGCCAAGCCGCTGGGCGATTGCCCCGAGACGCTCGATCTCGATCGGACTGTCAATGACGATCGAGCCAACTCCGGCTGCTACCGCGGCTTCGAGTTCGGACGTGCTCTTGTTGTTTCCGTGGAAGCCGAGGCGCGCAGGTTCTGCTCCTGCGGCGAGCGCGAGAGCCAGCTCCCCTCCGGTACACACATCGACGGCGAGGCCTTCTTGGGTAACCCAACGCACGACCTCAGCAGTCAATAGCGCTTTGCCGGCGTAATAGACGCGGGCACTTGCTCCATGACGCCCTGCCGCCGCGCGAAACGCATCGAGCGTCTGTCGTGCGCGAGCACGAATGGCGTCTTCGTCGATGACCCACAGTGGGGTGCCGAATTCTTCGCGTAGCGCAGAAGCAGTGATGCCGCCAAGCAGAATCTCACCCTGTTCGTCGCGGGTCGCATCGCTCGGCCACACTGCCTCGACAAGTTCGTTGGCGTCGTTGGGAGCGTCCAGCCGTGTCGACACGGAAGAGGGCGAAGCGGCGGACACAGAAAGACCAATCGGTGGGAACTTGGGTTGCGATGCCGCCAGAACAGCCAAGGCGGCAAAATACCGCGGCCGGCAGGCGCACGCGCCGGGCAGTTCCTGAGTCTACGGCACGGCGTATGCCGAGCCCGTGACGTATGACGCCCGATGGCGTGGTGTCACTCGCAGGTGCCGTTCTGCTGTAGCGCGTCGGTCGTGAGCAGCGCACTGTCGACGGTGAAGTCGGCTATGAGCTCGCCACCGCTCACCTCGGCGCTGGTCAGCGTTACTCCAGCAGGCAGGTATTCCGCCACGCACACCGGCCAGTCCTTGAGCACCACATCGGCAACAACTCCGAACTGGTCGCGCAAACGCTCGGCGGTTAGCTCTGCGCCCGCCGCCTCGACGGAATCGGGGCTGAGTACGAGTTCACCCTCAACGGCAGACGGTGTGAGAGCGGCGCCGACGGGCACGGAGAGGCCCAGGAGCGACAGCTCCATGTCCATCGTGATCGTTGAGCCACTGAGTCCCATCGTGTCAGCGGGAAAACCGTCGACCGTTGACATCAATCCGCGCAACTGCTCTTCGTTCAGAGCGACTGTCGCAGTCGCCCCACTCATGCCCTGCGGTTCACGCACCCGCACATCGTTCGCCGTCACACTCACGTCGGCGACTACGTCACCGAGCGGCACGTCGTCAGAGGTGATCACGACAGTGTCGAGTCGACCGACGACAAGCTGCGGAATCACCGTGCCTTCGATGTCGACATCGATTTCATGATCCGCGGGAAGATCGAGTTGATCTGCCACACCGCTGCTGATCATTTTCTCGGCGATGTCGCGTGCCGCAGCCTCGGCGGCGAACCAGGCCACGATCGCGCCGCCCACGACGAGAACCAGAATCACGATCCACGGCCAGCGACGCTTCTTGGGCGGCTCTGCATAGCTCCAGTCAGGAATGACCGTTGTCGGCTGCGTATCGTTTAGGCTCATCGGCTCTTACATCCGTTCTGGTGCGCTAACCCCGAGCAGGTCGAGTCCGTTGCGAAGCACCTGTCCGGTGGCATCGTTGAGCCATAGGCGGGTGCGATGCACCGCTTCAACCTCGCCGTCGCCGAGCGGAATGATGCGGCAGTTGTCGTACCAGCGGTGGTACAGACCTGCGAGCTCTTCGAGATAACGTGCGACCCGATGCGGCTCACGAACCTCGGCGGCGAATGCGACGATACGCGGGAATTCCTGTAGCGCGCCGAGCAGCGCTGACTCGGTCTCGTGAGTGAGCAGTTCGGGAGCGAACTCGCTGCGATCAACGCCGGATGCTGCCGCGTTCCGCCCGACATTGTGCGTACGCGCGTGGCCATACTGCACGTAAAAGACAGGGTTGTCGTTCGTGCGCTTGCGCAGCAGTTCTGGATCGAGCGTGAGCGGCGAGTCAGCGGGGTAGCGTGCCAGCGAATAGCGCAGCGCGTCGGTGCCGAGCCATTCACGAAGATCATCCATCTCGATGATGTTGCCGGCGCGCTTGCTGAGGCGTGCGCCGTTCACCGATACGAGCTGCCCGATGAGAACCTCGATGTCTTTTTCGGGGTCGTCTCCTGCGGCACCGGCGAGCGCTTTCAGACGGTGCACGTAGCCGTGGTGGTCAGCACCGAGCAGGTAGATCTTGTGCGCGAAGCCACGGTCGCCCTTGTTCAGGTAGTAGGCAGCATCGGCGGCGAAATAGGTGTATTCACCGTTGGATCGACGGATAACGCGGTCTTTGTCGTCACCGAAGTCGGTTGTGCGAACCCACACCGCGTCACCCTCATCAAAGACGTGACCCTGCTCGCGCAACCGGTCTACCGCTTCGTCGACCAAACTGGGCTCGCCGTTCGGGCCAGGCGCGTGAAGCGTGCGCTCCGAGAACCACACGTCGAAATGAACATTGAACTGCAACAGTGACGACTGCACCTCAGCGAGTTGGAAGCCGTATGCGAGCTCGCGCGATCGTTCTAGTTGTTCGTCGTCGCTCAGTTCAAGCAGGCCGGGTTCGGCGGCGAGAACTCGCCGTGCCAGCTCGTCGATGTATGCGCCGGCGTAGCCGCCCTCTGGGGTCGGCTTGTTCTGCGCGGCTGCGAGCACGGAGTGCCCAAAGCGCTCCATCTGGGCGCCGGCGTCGTTGATGTAAAACTCGCGATCAACCGTGGCGCCGCTGGCGAGCAGCACGCGTGCGATAGCGTCGCCGAGCGCGGCCCAGCGCGTGTGGCCGATGTGAAGCGGGCCAGTGGGGTTCGCGCTGACAAACTCGAGGTTGATCGTTCGGCCGGCCTGCGTCTTGTTCGTGCCAAAGGCAGCGCCCGCCTCGACGATGGTCTTCGCAAGTGCGCCAGCAGCGGCAGCATCCAATCGAATGTTGATGAACCCGGGACCTGCCACCTCAACGCTGGCGATGCCATCGACCGCGCCGAGTGCTTCGGCGATCTCGGCCGCGAGCTCGCGGGGGTTGACGCCTACCGCTTTCGACAGCTTGAGCGCCGCGTTCGATGCCCAGTCGCCATGGTCGCGATTCTTGGGGCGCTCGAGCGGAACGTCGGCCGACGTCAGACCGTCGCTTGCGCCCGGGCGTCGCGCCTCGATGAGCGGGGCGATGACGGCGAGCAGAGCGGCGGAGAGAGCATCAGGATTCATATCCGTGCCAGTCTAGTTGTGGCGGACGGGAGCAATCTCGCCGCATCGATCAGGCGATCTGCACCAGTTCGATGAAATCGTCTGAAGCCGGGTCGGTGACATCGGCTACAGCTCCCACTCGCACGGCATCTTCACCATCGTCGGGCAGCACCCACGCGTCGACGCGCATGCGCTCAAGCCCGACGAATCCACCGTGGTAGCTCAAGAAGGCGCAGTCTGATGCATCACGCCCGGTGGCCATGCGCACAAGCGAGTTTCTGTTCGACAGTCGTGTCGCGTCAATGACGTACCAGGCACCGTCGAAGTAGGCTTCTGCGACGGCGTGAAAGTCCATCGGGCTGAGGCCAGGCGCGAAGCAGGCCGTGTAGCGCGCCGGCATGTCCATGGCGCGCAGCAGGGCAATGACGACGTGTGCGTAGTCGCGGCATACTCCCTGACCGGTCATCAGCGTGGTCACTGCGCTATCTGTGCCCTGGCTCAGTCCTGGCGTATAGGTCGTACTGGTCGACACGAACTCAGAGACCGCAGCGATCAGATCGTGCCCTTGCAGACCTTTGAACTGGCGGCGGGCCTGTTGGAACACTTCATCGGACTGGCAGTAGCGGCTGGGGCGCAGGTAGGTGATCGCTTCGAGGTCGCTGGTGCGCGCATGCGTTGCGCGTCCTTCAACGACTGCTTCGTAGCGCACTTCGAGCAGTCCGGCCTCGCCGGTGAGCCGGTGGAGGCGGCTGCCAGACTGGTCGACGATCTCGGTGGGCGTGTACACGCGGCCACCCTGCATGAACGTCAACTGCTCGCTCGAAAGGGGCATCGATTGCGCCGCGGTGATCTGGAAAATGAGGTCGATGGACGCCCCCAGATCGAGGTCCAGTTCAGCCGTAACGAAGCGGTGCATCGAAGTATCCTCGCACGGTAATTCAGACCCCGGGGCCACATGTTCTTGGGCCACATGTTGCGGGCGCCGATGCGTCACTGAAGTGAGGGGTCACGCGGCCTCATCGTCGCGTAGCCTCGAAGCATGACGCCGCACCCCAAAGCCCGGGTTTCACGCCCGTGGTGGGCGGTCATCGCAGTCGGTTTCGCTCTCGCAGTGGTATGCGCGACGACGCTTTGGCGCCCTTGGCTGCAGACTTCGGCGCCGGTCGCTGGCGCGGAATCGCAGCCGGTCGGCACGACCGCTGAAGCACTTGTTCTTCCCACGTCGCCCCGTGTGCTGGTGTTCGGCGATTCGTGGGTCTATGGTTCGGCGGCGATCGTTCCCGAATTGGGCTTTGCCTACCGACTCGGCGCAGACCTCGGCTGGGAGGTGCGCGTTGACGGTGTGCGCGGCAGCGGCTATCTCAAACCGGGAATCGACGGCCCCGCATATGGCACCCGATTCGAGGCGATGGATGCTGCCCTCTCCCCTGACCTCATCATTGTGCAGGGCTCAATCAACGACCGTCGCCTTTATGAGCCCGCTGCCTATCAGGGAGCGGTCAACGCCGCCTGGGATGAGCTTGCGGCGAAGTACCCTGCCGCATCCATCGTCATCCTTGGCCCCGCCCCGCAGGTGCTGCCCATCGAAGCGGCCACCGAGCAGATCGATCAAGAGCTCGCGACGCTCGCAGCGGAGCGCGGATGGTGGTACATCTCGCCGATCGCTGAGTCTTGGATCATTGCGGCGAACTATCTTGACGTGATCGATACGGGTGCAGGTCGGGATCATCCCTCGACCGAGGGGCACGCCTACCTTGCCGAGCGAGTGATGACGGCTCTCGGCGAGATCATCGCCCCGACCGAAGTTGTCGCTGATGCCCCGGAGGATGCCGAACCGATCATTTCGCCCTGAACCGGTGAAGACGCGGCGGCATGGGTGGTAATCTCGATCGGTGCGCCTCCGTAGCTCAGGGGATAGAGCGTTGGTTTCCGGTACCAAAGGTCGTGGGTTCGATTCCCGCCGGGGGCACAGCAAATACAAGAGATCGCGGGTCTTCCGGACCCGCGATTTTTTGATCCCGAGGTGCTGGGCCGATGCCTGAGCGAAGAACGGGCTCGCTCAATTGGCGTTCTAGGGCCATGCGCCTCAAGACTGGGCACCATGACCCGATCACTCGAACTCAGCTGGAACCTGGACGGCATCGTGATGGCCGCGACCCTGGTCCTTCCGAACGGCGCAGGCCCGTTTCCGGCGGTTGTCCTCGTCGCTGGTAGTGGACCGACTGACCGCGACTGGTGCTCACCGCTTGTCTCGGGCACGAATGGCAGCGGACGCTTGTTTGCCGAGGCGTTCGCCGAGGCCGGAATCGCCTCCTTGCGCTACGACAAGCGCGCGTCGGGCCCGCACGCGGCCGAGAATGCTGCGGCGCTGTCGGGCACAATGAGCATGCGCTCTCATCTGGACGAGCTCGTGGCCGCCGTCGGCGCACTGGCCGCTTATGACGCAATCGACTCGGCTCGCATCGTTGGGTTCGGCAACAGCGAGGGCACGCTGCACGTGCTGCACTACGCAACGAGCGCGCAGGACTTTCCTTTCGTCGGTACCGTCCTGTCCGCACCCCCGGGACGGCCGGTGGGAGAGGTTCTCCTGTCACAACTCGCGGCGCAAACAGCACAACTGCCCGACGGTGCTGCAATCGTGACCGCGGTGGAAGAAGCGCTCGCACGCTACGCAGCAGGTGAGCCGATGAACCCCGACGCAACTCTTCCCGACCCATTGAAACGGCTGCTCGCCAGCCTGGAGGCACCCGCCAACCTCCCGCTCGCGCGCGAACTCGTCGCCGACAGCGCGGCCGCGTATCTCGGTGCCGTGAGCATCCCCACTCTCGTCTTGATCGGTGCCAAGGATGTGCAAGTTGACATGTCACTCGACGCTGAACCGCTTGAGCGCGCCGCCACGGGCAACGACCACATTGTCTTCGCTTACCCGACCAACGCCAACCATGTCTTCAAAGAAGACACTCGTACACCCGTCGAGATCGCCGCGGCCCCGGGCGCGGTGTACAACGAAGACGGCACGCACCTCGATCCCGAAGCACTCCAGACGATCCTCGGCTGGCTCCACCCGATTTGCGCTCAGCAGGCCTGAAGCGGCGCTGGCCACGAGCTTTGTGGTGCGGCAATGCTGCGCTGAAGCACTCGATGTTGCACCTGGTCGCAGTTTCAGCGGACCAGCCGGTTTAAGAGCAAAAATTCAGCGATCGGCTCGACATTGATGCCCGGGTGGTGTGGGCGCTCTACGCGATATCCCCGCTCGCTCAGTCGCCGGTCAAGCCACGGGTACCACGCCACCTCAGGGTTGCCACCGGTGCCGTGAAAGATGATCGCATTCTTGGCCACAGGTCGATGATAGTGAGAACGACACAACCCTATCCGCCCGTATTCTGGACGCGATGCGCGAATTCATCCGTGGTGCTGGCCTGCTCTTCCGGGGTTTTGCGCATTGGCGCCGTCGGCCGGGCGCCATGGCGCTGGGCCTCATTCCCGCAGCGATCGTCGCTGTACTCTTCGTCGCCGGCCTCGTCGCACTCGGCGTGTCGCTGCCCGGGCTCACAAGCATGCTGACGCCTTTCGCTGACGGATGGTCCCCCATTTGGGCGATGGTCATCCGCGTCACCGTCGGCACGGCGATGTTCGGCGCGGCGCTGGCTATCGGTGCGGTGTCATTCACCGCTCTCACTCTGCTGATCGGTGAGCCTTTCTATGACCGCATCTGGCGCTCGGTGGAAGCGGCCGAAGGCACAGGCCGCCTTGAAGCAGATTATGGTTTCTGGCGCGCAGCACGTGACAGCCTCAGTCTGATCGCGCGCGGCATCTTGGTCGCGCTGATCACCGTACTCATCGGCTTGATCCCGGCCGTCGGCTCGATACTCGGCGGGATTGTCGGCGTCACGCTGACGGGGTGGCTTCTGACCGACGAGTTGACCTCCCGTGCTCTGACCGCACGCGGCCTGATCGGCACTGAGCGAAGCGCACTGCGGCGCGGGCGGCGCGCCCGCGTGCTGGGCTTCGGCGTCGCCACACAGCTGTGCTTCCTCGTGCCGCTCGGCGCCGTAGCGACA
Source organism: Microbacterium sp. NPDC076911 (assembly GCF_040687125.1). Taxonomy (NCBI): domain Bacteria; kingdom Bacillati; phylum Actinomycetota; class Actinomycetes; order Micrococcales; family Microbacteriaceae; genus Microbacterium; species Microbacterium sp. NPDC076911. The sequence continues at coordinate 155,046 of NZ_JBFBMP010000002.1, forward strand.
ATGCCGGCAGCTGTTGCCGGCTCGACCCTCCTCGCGCGTTCGCTTCTAGACGAGGCGGTCGAGGCTTCCTGAGGTATCAGCCCTCAGCAGACTGCGCTCGCGTGGCACCGGCTCTAGCAGTCCGCAAGTCGCCGCTCGAGGTGTCGCTGTTCTGCGGCGTTGGCTGTGAGCGCGCGCGCCTGAACGAAAGAAATGTGGGCAAGATCTCGTCGGCCGGCTCGCAACAGAAGCTCTCCCTTGGTTGCGTGGAAGAGATGGTATTCCTGAAGCGAATCGACTCTTTCTAGGAGTGTGAGACCCACAAGCGGGCCGTCAGCCATGGCCACCGCGATCGCATGATTGAGCGCGACGACGGGTGACGGCGCCACTTGAGTCAGCTGAGCATACAGCGCAGCGATCAGCGCCCAATCCGTGTCACCTGCAGTAGTCGCGTTAGCGTGCTGGGCCGCAATCATCGCCTGAAGCTGAAACGCGCCAGGTTGCAGTCGTTTCATGGCAGTGTGAAGAACGCCATTGGCTTCGTCTATCTCAGCCTGGTCCCACGCGCTTCGATCCTGATCGGCGAGCAGTACAAGATCGCCCAGGGAGTTAACTCTCGATGGAGTGCGTGCGTGCGCGTACAGCTCAAGCGCGAGCAACGCCTCGACCTCGGCATTTTCAGGGAGCAGTTCGCGCGCGTGCCGGGTAAGCCGCACCGCTTCATCGACGAGGTCCACCCGCATGCCCTCGCGTGAGCGAGACAAATAGCCCTCGTTGAAAACCAGGTAGAGCACACCAAGCAGCGCGCCAACTCGTTGATCGAGTGAAGCGGGGATCGACAACGGAATGCCTGCGGCCCGAATCTTGCGTTTGGCTCGCACGATGCGTTGCGCGAGAGTCGCTTCGGGAATCAGGAAGGCGGCGGCGATTTCTGGAGTTGTCAGCCCGCCGACGAGTCGCAGCGTGAGGGCAACCTGTGAGTCACGATCAAGTGCCGGATGACAGCAGAGCAGCATCAGGCGCAGACTTTCAGACCCATCGTATTGATCGTCGTCGATCATGCTCGGTTCCGCCTCCCAGCTCTGTCTCTCTAGAACCTCGGATGCGACAGCAAGCGTTCGACGCCGGATCGCCGCTTCGCGCCTGAGTTCATCAATCGCGGAATTACGCGCGACTGTGTACAGCCACGCGGCCGGGTTGTCGGGGACACCAGAGCGCTCCCACGCCTGGACGGCGACGACAAGCGCGGCCTGCACTGCCTCATCAGCGACATCCAGATTGCCGAAGCGACGCGCGAGAAGGGCGACAACGCGCCCGCCCTCCTCACGCGCGAGGCGAGTAATCGCCTCGGCAATCAAGTCGGTCAAGCTGCGTCTGGCCTCACCTTGACGGGCCGCACCTCGATAGATGCGGCGGGAATCGGCAAAGAAGTCGCGAGGGCAAGCGCCTCATCGAGATCTGCGGCTTTCACCAGATAAAACCCGCCCAGTTGCTCTTTGGTTTCAGCGTACGGGCCATCCGTCAAAGTCGGAGCAGCCCCGGGCACCTTGTGAACAGTTGTTGCTGTCGTCGTTGGTTCCAGATTTGCGCCGGCTATCCAGTGACCGCCATCGATGAGTTTCTGGTTAAAGGCCATCCAGGCCGCCATGACTTCATCAAAGCCCGGTTGACCGGGTTCCGGCATTGCGTATGTCTCATCAGAGTTGATGAGGATCATGTATTCCATTTGCTGTTCCTTCGAAGTCGAGCGGGCTAGATGCCCATAACACTGATGATGACAGCCATTGCGAGTGCGACAGCCAGGTTGTGGCCCGTGTTGATCAGGAACAGCCGGATCGGCCGCGCCTCGAAGAGTGTCACGATGAGTGCTCGAGAAGCAGAAAAGCCAAGCCAGAGGATAGCGGCCACCACGACAGTATTCACGCCAGTGGCACCGCCAACCCACGCCAGGCTCCATGCCGTAGCAAAGCTGGCCACGAGAGTGATGGGATAGATGACCTGCGGCTTCGGCGCAGCCTTGGTGTCGAGACCTGACAGTCGGCGCCAGTACTTACCGAACAGCGGTCCGTACCAGAGATAGCCGATGACCATCGCCGCCAGCGTGGCTATCACGATTGCGACGAAGTTGAGTGGCACGTTCATAGGGCATCCTTTGGTGGCGGCCTTTCCGCCTCACCGGTATGACGCAGCATCCGCCTGCAATCGACAGCACAGTCGAAAGTTTTTCTGCGGACCGTCCGCTCGACCCAGCGCGAACCTACTCGATGGGCACTGCATGACCTGAGACGACGATGCCGCCAGTCAGGGGGATATCGACGGTGAGGAATCCGGGTCGTCCAACATGCTCGCCCTGCTCAATCACGATTCGAGCGGGCACTACCACCGCGGAGAGCTCGCGCAGGTACGCGCCAAAAGCCGCTGCCGCAGCACCCGTCGCCGGGTCTTCGGTGATCCGCCCGACAGGGAACAGGTTGCGTGCGCCGAATCGGTCGGGCTCGAATCGGTGAGCCACTGTGATCGTCGCGGGCCAGCCTCTGCGGTCCATGAAAGATCGGACCACCCCTGGGTCGAACGTGAAGCTGTCGAAGTCCTTGCGATCGCGGAGCACGATGACCGGGTGCGGGTTGCCCGCGTGAGCGATACGTGGCGGCAGCTCAGGATCTAGCGCGTCGGCAGTGAGCCCCAGCAGTTCGAGGATCGTCGCAAGGTCGCCGTCGGCGAGTTCTCCGACCGACGGCGGGATGCTTGTGAATGCCGCACGAACACCTACCTCGTCGCGCGAGATTGCGATCTCGACATCCCCCACCGGCGTCTCGAACGTGACCGCGTTGCCGCTGATTGACGCGTTCTGTCCAGCGAAGGCGACTGCTGTCGCCACCGTTGCGTGCCCACAAAACGGGACTTCGGCAATCGGCGAGAAGTACCGAATCTTCAGCGCACCGTCGGTTCTGATCCCGGTGACGAACGCAGTTTCTGCGTAGTCGACCTCCGCCGCGATCCGTTGCATCGCGACGTCGTCCAGCTCCCCTGCTGAGAGCACGACCCCGGCGGGATTGCCGCCGTCTGGCCGAGCGCTGAAAGCCGCGTATCTGAGAACCTCGGGCGCTAGCATTCTGAAAGAGTACTTGCTGCCGACCTCTAGAGCCTCTCGCAGTTGTTCTGCCGCGTGCTGAAGGCGAGGTGGGAGGATGTCGGCATGGCGACCTCCCAGATACCCCCGCTCATCTCTGTGGATGAGCTCCACAATCAGCTCGCGGCCGGTGCTGGCATCCATCTGCTCGACGTGCGGTACCGACTCGAACAGCCCGACGGACGCGCAGACCACCGCGCCGGCCATCTTCCCGGCGCGGTGTACGTCGACATGGACACCGAACTCGCAACCCACGGTGAAGCATCGGAGGGTCGGCATCCCGTCCCCTCGCGAGAGACGCTCCAAAGTGCTGCGCAGCGCTGGGGACTGCGCGAAGGCGACGCGGTTGTTGTCTACGACGACTATCGCTCTGTCTCGGCCGCGCGTGCGTGGTGGTTGCTCACGCATTCGGGCGTCGACAACGTGCGGGTGCTGGACGGCGGACTATCAGCGTGGACGGCAGCGGGCATGCCCCTCGAAGTGGGCGATGTCATAGCCGCGGCGGGCTCGATTGAGATTGACGAGCTGAGCGGAGGACTCGCGACGATCGACGATGCCGAGTCATGGCCCGCGCACGGCATATTGGTCGACGCGCGAGCGCCCGAGCGCTACCGAGGTGAAACGGAGCCGTACGACCCGATCGCGGGGCACATTCCGGGAGCGGTCAACATTCCTGCCGGGGCATACCTCGACGGGGAGCGTTTCGCGGAACCCGATGCGATCCGCGAAGCCTTCACCAGTGCTGGAGTAACGGATGAAGCCGCGGTGGCGGCTTACTGCGGCTCGGGGCTCACCGCTGCGCATCTCGCACTCGCGGGAGCAGTCGTGGGTGTGGACGTCACCGTGTATCCCGGCTCGTGGAGTCAGTGGTCAAACACGCCCGGCCGCCCCGTCGCAACCGGCCCGGGGCCCGACGGAGATAGATCGGGCTAAGCCGCAAACAGTCCCGGCTGCATCAAAAGAGATCGCCGCCCGATTCGGACGGCGATCTTCTCGTGCGCTGCGGGTTCGCCGCTCGGCTGCTAGGGCCGCCCTGGGGCGCCTCCGCCACCCGTCGTGCTAGCAGCTTCGACACCCTCGACGGCAGTCCCTGCGCTCTGGCCTCCGACGGTGATCGAGTAGGTCGCCCCTTCCTCAAGGGCTGCGTCCGACAGAACGACCGACTGGAACGTCTTCACCGAGGTGAACTCAACGATCAGTTCGCCACTGTCATCCAGAACCTGAACCGTCTCTCCGGCGCCAAAGCTCTGGTCGAGAGAAGCCGAGAACCACCCCTGCACCGATGACGCATCGGGCGAGACAGCCATGCCGGTTGTTCCGACCGCGAGCACGGTGCCACCGTCGACCACGATCGAGCCGTTGGCGTCAAGCGCACCTTCTCGATCGCTCGAAGATCCGAATACCGTGAGCGTGCCGCCGGTGATCAGCGCAGAACCGTTGGTGTCGACGCCATCGCCCTCAGCAGAGACGATGGTCTCACCGCCGGTTACCGTGAGCATTGCGCCATCGTCGTCTTCAACGACTCCCCCGATGTCTGTGGTCGTGCTGGTGCCGCTGGTGGCATTGATCCCATCATCGGTCGCCAGCACCGCGAGCGCACCGCCCTCGATCGTGATGTAGTACGACTCGACACCTTCGTATGAGTTCACCACCGAGGTATCTCCGCCAGAGACGACGATGTACACCTCTGACTTCAGCCCGTCGTCCTCAGCATCCACTGTCATCTCACCGCCGGTAATGACGAGGTCAGTTTGCGCTTGGAGGCCGTCATCGCCGGCCGCAAGATCGAGCGTGCCCCCCGCGATGTGAATGAACCCGCGAGTGTCGTCTTCTTCTTGGTCTGACTTCAGCGCGTCGCCTGCGGCATCCACCGTGATGGTGCCGCCCTCGACAACGAGCGAGTCTTTTCCTCGAAGGCCATCGTCGCCCGCAGTGACATCGATGGTTCCCGACAGCACGACAAGATCGTCGTGGCTAGTGATGCCGTCGTTCACGCTGCTTACCGTGAGCGACCCATCGCCCGTGATCGTCAGGTCTGCATCGCTGAACAGCGTCGCGTTAGCTTCTTCATCGTCGCCGGTAGAGGTGAGCACGTTGGTGCCGCTCAGCGAAACGACGACGTCTTCTGCGTTCACGACATTGATGGCAGCACTCGTCGAGTTGGAGATCTCCACCCCATCGAGCACGAGAGCAACGACGTCTTCATCCTCCGTGTCGACAACGACTTGACCGTCGAACTGTCCGCTCAACACGTAGGTGCCGGCCGCAGAAATAGTGACCGTAGAATCTGCGACGGTGACGCCCTCGCCGTCCGCCGAGGCCGTGGTTCCGTCAAGCGCGATAGACACCGCGCCGTCCATGCTCCACTCGTCGCTGTTGACCGTCGTCGTGTTCGCGTTGGCTGCGAGAACCTCTGCGGCGACCGCTCCGATCGACTCGGTTACATCAACGGGTGTCGTCGTCACTTCGGTAGTCACTACCGGCGATACCTCGGTAGCAGTCTCGGGCGACGCGCATCCCGCAAGAATGAGGCCACCGATCAAGAACGAACCGGCTACTGCGGTGAGCGTGTACTTCTTGTTTTTCATTTTGTGCTCCTTGTGATTCGTCGACGCAAAACTCGCCCGACCTCGGGGGCAAACGCCACCCCGATCGGTTGCGCGGGAAGGAGAGTGCCGACACCGCACATCGCGACGCGAACAACGTTCGCGCGGGGCTGTGTGATCTCCATAAAGGCCACTATTCAGGGCTTCGCTACAACGGGCCTTTGTGCAGTCAATGAACTTCCTATGTGCCACCGGCCGAGCGTTCGCAAGCACGATTCATACTCGCTGCCGACCACCTTCAGACCGACCACGCACTGATCACGCCCAGGGCACACTCACACGAGAAAGAGGCCATCAAGCACACCCGGATTGTGGGCGTGCACAAGAACGAGAAACACCACGGCATCGAAGAGCAGATGCACCGTGACGACGTACGCGAGCGAGCGAGTCTTCATGAAGATGAATGCCTGCAGGAGTGCGAACGGAATTGTCAGCAACGGACCCCACGCCTGATAGCCGAGTTCCCATAAGAACGACACAAAGACGACCATCTGCAGCAAATTAGCCTGCCAGTCCGGAAAGTGGCGTCGCAGGAGCGCGAAAACAGTGCAGATGAAGAACAGCTCGTCCCAGATTCCCACTGCTCCGACTCCAACAAAGAGTCGCGCAATCATCTCGGGGGTGTCGACAACGGGCCAGTTGAGGTAGACGCCCGAGGTGATGAAGTAGAACGGCAGAATCAGCCAGCCGAGCACCAACACCAGCACCAGCCAGCCCCACTGAAACGAGGTCCACCGCCCGCCACCGCGCCATGGGAACCGAGTGGCGTAATCCCGAAAGACGAACCGCGAGATCAGGTACGGCACCGCGACCGCTCCGCCGAGCACGAGGCTGAACCGCACCATAGCCCAGTTGTCGAGTTCGGCTTTCAAAGGGATTGCGCTGACGATGAGCATCCCAAGAGCAACCAAAGACAGGTCGCGTACGAGGCTCGGCGGGCGGATGCTGATGGCACCGGAGCTCGCCGACTGTTCGGTAGCTGCGGGTTGCACGGCAGCGTCCACCCGTGAAAGCCAGAGCGCTCCTGCGAGCCCGGCGGCAAGTAACAGCCAGCCCACCCACGGAACCCGCACCACGAAGAACGCAGGAGCGGCCAGACACACGAGAAGCGCCGGCAGTAGCCCCCAGGAGCGAGCTGAGCGCACTGGAAGAATCAGATCGGCGGCGGGCATCAGCGTTCCAGGGCGTCGGTCAACGAGGCGATCATGTGCGGGCGCGGCGACGGTAGGCGAGGTCACGAATATCGCGACCCACGCGTGCACCTTTGCGTTCGAAAGCGGTGATCACTCGACCCTCGAAGCGAGGCGCCCACGAACCGTCAAATGCCCGCTCGAAATCGGCGGACGCATCAAGCACGGCACGCATCTGCAGCGCATAGTCTTCCCAGTCGGTTGCGAGGCGCAGCATGCCGCCATCTGCGATCGCTCCGGCTGCTTGACCAGCGAACTCATCAGTGACCATTCGGCGCTTGGTGTGCTTGTTCTTATGCCAAGGGTCAGGAAAAAAGACCCACAGCTCGTCGAGCGCCGCCTGAGGAATCAAGTGCATGAGCACCTCTGGGGCGTTCGCTTCGACGAGGCGAATATTGCGCAGTTCGCCCTGCTCGGCCGCGAGCATGGTGCGAGCGAGACCCGAACGGAAGACCTCGATCGCCAGAAAGTCGGTGTCAGGGTTCTCGGTCGCAGCGTGGATGATCGCGTGGCCCTGACCCGAGCCGATTTCGGCCACCAGGCGCGCACTTCGTTCCCAGACATCCGCGGGAGAAAAGGCCGAACCGGGAAGGATGCTGGTGGCAGCCGCGTCACGCGGCGGGTCGATGACGTAGAAGTCAGCCAGCTCGGCCCACGCCCGCTCCTGCGCGTCTGACATGCGGCCACCGCGGCGCACAAACGACACCGGCCGGTCACGATAAGTCGACGGTTCAGGGATAGCAGGGGGCAGCTCGGTCACACTCTTAGGCTATCTACCCTCTTGCGTCACGAAATCGATCAGCTCTTCAACGCGCCCAAGAAGCGCAGGTTCAAGGTCACGGTAGGTCGTCACCCGCGACAGAATGCGTTGCCAGGCGTGGGCGATGTCGGCCTGGTCCTGTGCGGGCCATCCGAATGCGCGGCAGATGCCGACCTTGAATTCGGTACCGCGCGGAATCTCTGGCCAACGAGTGATGCCCATCGCTTTAGGCGTGACGCACTGCCACACATCGATCCACGGGTGTCCGACGATGCGCAGGTGCGCACCATGCTTTCCACGCTCAATCTGCTGGGCGACGCGCGATTCCTTTGAGTGGGGAACGAGGTGATCGACGAGCACGCCATAGCGTCGCTCAGCTGACGGTGGCTCCGCCTCAAGCAAGTCGTGCAACAAATCGATCCCCTGCAAGTACTCCACGACGACACCTTCGGCGCGCAAGTCAGCACCCCACACCTTTTCGACGAGTTCAGCGTCGTGCCGACCTTCAACGAGGATGCGACTGGCTCGCGCCACACGAGCTCGCGCCTCAGGGGCCACAAAAGAGCCCGATGCGGTACGTCGCGGCCGCTCAGCGGCACGCTGCGGCACGACAAGCGTCACTGGTTTTCCGTCTATAAGAAATCCGCCGCCGAGCGGAAAGAGCCTCCGCTTGCGCCGGCGATCTTCGAGCTCGACCATTCCCGAGCTGATGCCAACGACCGCGCCGCAAAAGCCGTCTTCGACCACCTCCACCACAAGATCTCGCTGCGCTTGCACGCGGGGAATCTCGCGCTGCCCGCGCGTGCGCCAACCAGACGCCAACACGTCTGCTCCATACCGATCGTCCATCAATCCTCCGAAGGCGAAACCATAGCGCGGCACGAAGCGAACGACGCCAGCGACTCGCGCACCCCAGCTGACTGGCGGCCGGGCTACCACGCCACCCCGATCGCTGAATAGACTCGACTTTTGGGGGCAGGAGCTGCGCCCGGAGGGGACCTGGATGCGCACGCGATGGGCAGCGATGCTGGCAGCAACCGTAGCGGTTGGACTTACTTTGGCATCGGGAGCAGCCAGCGCGACCGATCCGGTCCCGCTCAGCTCAGGCTACGTACTGGACGATGCCGGAGTGCTTTCCAGCAGCGACGCTGCCGATGGCCAGTCCCGACTGGAGGAGCTCAAGAGTGACACCGGCGTCGACCTATGGGTTGTCTACGTCGATGAGTTCACCAATCCTTCGGACTCTGCCGACTGGGCCAACGAAACGGCACAAGCCAACGGACTGGGGCCGACGCAGTATTTGATGGCCGTGGCTGTCGATAGCCGGCAGTACTACATCTCGGGCGATTCCGAGGGGCCTGTCACCTTCGAACAGCTCGCCTCCATCGAGCAAGAAGATGTGCAGCCCGCCCTCGCAGATGACGATTGGGCCGGCGCGATCGACGCCGCAGCAGACGGATTCACTTCTGCCGTTAACGGAACCAGCTCGAGCGGCACCTCAAACGGATCCGGTGGCTGGTTCTTCCCGCTGCTGCTCGGGATCGTCGTGGTCGGCGGGATTATCTATCTCCTCGTATGGTTTGCACGCCGACGCAAGAGAACATCGGTAGGGGCGGGCGTTGACGGCACATCGAGTGCCGAGCCACCGGTATCGATCGAGGAGTTGCAGCAACAAGCTTCATCGAGCCTCATCGAGACTGACGACGCGCTCAAGACGAGCGCTCAAGAATTGGGATTCGCCCGGGCTCAGTTCGGCGACGAAGCGACGGAGTCGTTCGAGCAGACCCTCGCGAAGGCCAAGCAGAATCTCGACGATGCATTCGCCCTAAAACAGCAACTCGATGACGAGGTTCCCGACGCTGCCGCTGATGTGCGGTCGTGGAACACCCGCATCATCGAGCTCTGCGACGAAGCCAACAAGGCGCTCGACGCAAAGGCAGCCGAGTTTGATGAGCTTCGCAAACTCGAACAGAACGCGCCGGATGCACTCGTGCGAGTACAAAAATCACGCGACGCTGTGGTGGAGGCGGTGGACATAGCCGCGGCGCACCTTGCCTCGCTGGAGTTGCTCTATGCACCCCAGGCGCTCGCAACGATCGCCGACAACCCCACTCAGGCCAGCACACGCATCGCATTCGCAGACGAGCAGATTGCCGCAGCTTCTGCCGCACTGACGCGCGGCGACGGTGGCGAAGCCGCGGTGGGAATTCGCGCGGCCGAAGAAGCCGTCGGGCAAGCGGCCCTTCTCGAAGAAGCCATCGAGAAACTGACCGCAGATTTGGCCGCCGCTGAACAGCGCTCTGTCGCCCTCATTGCAGAACTTGAAAGCGATATGCGCACCGCTGCGACGTTGCCTGACAGCAACGGGCATGTCGCTGCAGTAATCGCAGCAACAGGCCAGCAGATCGCTGCGGCACGCGCAAGTCTGGGCGAGGGCGGAAAGCGCCCGCTGGTGGCGATGCAAAGCCTCGAGGCTGCGAACACCGAAATCGACTCGGTTGTACAGCAGGTGCGAGATGCCGCCGCAAACGCGCAGCGCGCTCGCGCGCAGGTGGGCGAGCAGATCTTGCAAGCACAGGCGCAGGTGTCAGCGACCGAGGACTTCATCACAGCACGCCGTGGGGCGGTCGGTGCAGAAGCACGCACGCGCCTTGCCGAAGCCGGCGCGTCGCTCATTCGAGCGCAAGGATTGCAGAACAGCGATCCGGAGCAGGCTCTTGGGCACGCACAACGCGCCAATCAGCTCGCCGCCCACGCTGCCCAACTCGCCCAGAACGATGTCGGCGCGTTTCAGACCCGCTCTGTCCATAGACAAGGCGGCGGCGGAAACAACATGATGGGAGCCATGCTCGGTGGCATCGTAATCAATTCACTCTTGGGCGGGGGTGGTCGCTCATCGCGTGGCTACGGCGGTATGGGGCGCACAGGCGGCGGCTCACGAAGCCGAAGCCGGAGCACCGGCAGTTTTGGCGGCGGCGGTACTCGCGGTCGCCGAGGCGGTGGTCGTTTCTGAGCTGCGAGCCCTCTGACCTCATTCATTCACTCTCAGTCCACTAGGAAGGAAATCCCATGGCGAAACAGTCCATCTTCGGTCGCATCTCGACTCTCATGAAGGCAAACGTCAACGCGCTTCTCGACTCCGCCGAGGACCCACAGAAAATGCTCGACCAGCTGGTGCGCGATTTCAGCAACAGCATCGCTGATGCCGAGTCGGCCGTCGCCGAGACGATCGGCAACTTGCGCCTGCTCGAACGAGACCATCAGGAAGACATCCAGGCCGCGGCCGAATGGGGCAACAAGGCACTCGCCGCCAGCCGCAAAGCTGACGAGCTGCGGGGCGCGGGTAACATCGCCGACGCCGACAAGTTCGACAATCTCGCCAAGATCGCTCTGCAACGTCAGATCAGCGAAGAGAACGAAGCCCGCGCCGTTGAGCCGACGATTGCCTCGCAGACCGAGGTCGTTGCCAAGCTCAAAGACGGTCTCAACGGCATGAAGCAGAAGCTCGAAGAGCTGAAGTCGAAGCGCTCGGAACTGCTCGCGCGCGCGAAGACCGCTGAAGCTCAGAACAAGGTGCACGACGCAGTCAAATCGATCGACGTGCTCGACCCCACCAGCGAACTCGGCCGGTTTGAAGACAAAGTGCGTCGTCAAGAAGCCCTCGCTGCTGGCAAGCAAGAACTCGCTGCGTCATCGCTGGATGCACAGTTCGAGGCCCTCGAAGACGTCGGCGAACTGACCGAGGTCGAAGCGCGCCTGGCTGCAATCAAGACAGGCGGCACCCCACCGGCTGCGGCGATCAACGCCCCCAGCCAGCCGTACACTCCTTAGCAACACACGAAAGGCCCCGGTCCCACGGGACCGGGGCCTTTCGTCACTTCTCCGCAAGGATTGGGACTATGACGCGTTTCATGATTGTGCCGCAGTGGCAAGGTTCTGAGTCACCGAGAGCGATGAGACTCATCGATGGCGCGCAATCGATCGCTGGCGATCTCCCTCGCGCGTCGTGCATCACCATCGACGTGGCGTCCGAAGCTGGCGATGCTCAGGACACCGGAGTACGACGCCATAGCGCGATTGCGCGCACCCGTGACCGGTTGCGCGACGCGCTCGCTGAAAGCGATGGTCCCGTCATGTTGATCGGCGGCGATTGCGGCGCCGCCGTCGGCGCCATTGAGTACGCAGCATCGCAGCATCCCGATCTCGTCCTGGTGTGGTTCGATGCCCACGCCGATCTGCACACGCCTGAGACTTCTTCTTCTGGCGCGTTCGGCGGAATGGCGCTGCGCGCAGCGCTTGGCGACGGAACCGAATCGCTGAGAGTGAACGCGCATCCGCTTTCGCCGACGCAGGTCGTCATGGCGGGCGTCCGCGAGTTCGACGACAGCGAGCGCATCTTCGTCGATAGCGTGCCGGTCACCGTCATCAGCACCTCTCGCCTTGCGGAGCCTGAGGCTCTGGCCGAGGCCGTATCTGCCCTCGGCGCGACGAAGGTCTATGTGCACATCGACCTCGATGTGCTCGATCCCTCGGCGATTTCTGGGGTGACGGCGCCAGTACCGTTCGGGGCGCAAGTCGCCGACGTGGTCACGTCGATATCTCAGCTGCGCTCGCGCGTTCAGCTCGTCGGCAGTAGCATCTGCGGCTTCGCTCCGGCTTCTCCCGCCGCAGCTGTGGATGACCTCGGCTCGATCCTACGTCTCGTGGGAAGCCTCGCGTGAGCCCGATCGCGCAGCCTCCTGCTGACTGGCGCGAGCAAGCGGCGTCTGCTCTCGAGCGCGGCCAACGTCTCGACCGCATGATTCCCACGGTGCTTCTCGACTCGCCGATCAGCCGACTCGGCTATCTCTACGGAAACGCAGTGGGATGGATTTGGGGTTCAATCTGGAGTACGGGTCGAGTAGAAAACCGCGAAGGCCTCTGGGTATTTCAGGGCATGCCGAAGTGGACTTTTCCGCGCGGCGGCGTCTGCGCTGGTGGGTGCTATCTGACGGGTGATCGACCCGTGTCCAAAGAGGTCTTGCGGCACGAAGCTGTTCACAAACGGCAGTGGGAACGATATGGCATCTTGATGCCGGTCCTCTACCAGTTCGCCGGGCGCAATGCGCTACGCAATCGCTTCGAGATTGAAGCGGGCCTTGAAGACGGCAACTACGTTCCCCGCGACAGCGCGTGACCGCTGCTTAGCGCGAAGCGGTGAGCCCGTAGCGCTCTGGGCTGCAGATCGCATCAGGCGCGATGCCCATCTCGATCAGATGATCGACGATGTCTGCCGTGCCGAGATAGCCGCCGAGCAGGTGAACGCGGGTCGCGTCGTCTTCTTCGCAGAGCATCTCGTCGGCCCATGCATTCACGGCCCTCGAGAGCGCTTCACCGCTCGCACAACCGCGGCTTGTTCCCGGAGCACCCGAACGTCGTGATCGATCAAGCCAGGTGACCACCATGCGGCTTGGAGCGGTAATCGCACCCTGCCAGCTCGGGTCAGGAATCTCTACGAACACGCGACCCGTCGAACAGATTGGAAGTGTGGCGAGGAGCGCCTCTAGATCTGCCAACGAAGACTCATCAGCAGTGATGAGGTGTTGCACGCGCGTGTGGCGCGATGCGCGGCATGCGCGCGCGCTGTGCTCGGTGGAAGAGTTCATGACCCCTTCACTATACCGCGATAGCAAAGGGTTGCCTAACCTCACCTGACAGCTACGACTCGATAAGCACCCGGCGTAGCTCGTCGATTTCGTCGTCGCTGATTCCATGGGCGCGCAGATAGTCAGCAGCTGATCCGTAGCGCTCGCTCACCCTCGACAGCAGTGAGCTCATCACCGGAGCGGGCGACCGCGTGGCAAGGTCTTCAATGTGTCGCGCTTCGGGATGACGCTGACGCAGCCGTGCCACCACGGCCTCATTTCGCTGCGCTGGCAGCAGGCTCTCGGTGCGCGCATAGTCACCGACCACCGCGTCGACATCAACTCCTGCTGATGCAAGCGCGATTGCCACGACTACACCAGTGCGGTCTTTCCCGACCGTGCAGTGCACCAGCACCGGTTGATCCGAGATGATTCCTCGCACTGCTGCCACGACACCGAGCGCGGAATCGTCGAGCAGCAGCTGATACATCTCGTCGAGGCTGATGTCGTTCGCGAACATCGAGGCGACTGAACCCAAGAACAGCGGCACATGCTGCGTCGTAATCGGCAGCCCCTCGATGCGACTTGGCTCATGCGTGACCTCCGTGTCGGAACGCAAGTCGATGATGCGGCGCAGCCCCAGTTCCCCCAGCGCACGCGTGCCCGCCGGCTCCAGCCGCGCCAGATTACCCGAGCGAAAGAGGATGCTTCGACGCGTGAAACCGACGCCCGCGGACAAACCTCCGGTGTCTCGAAAGTTCATCGCACCCGCCACAAGCGGAGCCTCATCCACGAAAGTCACTCGCTCTCGCTCGCAGTAGCACTCTCAGCCGCCACCTCGAGGGGCGGCACCGGATAGCGGCCTGCGATGGCGACGCGGTTGAAGGCGTTGATCGCAACCAGAATCCAGCTCAGAGCGACGTATTCTTCTTCTGTCAAAACGCTGCCGACCCTGTTGTACACGTCGTCGGGCACTCCCCCTCGATCGATATGCGCGAAGGCTTCGGCCAGTTCGAACCCCGCGCGCTCTCGAGCACTGAACACTCCAGATTCCCGCCACACGGGAATCTGGGCGATCTCATCAGCTGAGACACCGGCGCGGCTCGCGCCGTTCACGTGAACCCGCACGCAATACGCGCAACCGTTGATCTGCGAGGTGTGAATCTGCACGAGCTCCTTAAGCCGCACGTCGATTGCCGCATCGCTCGCGAGCGCACCCACGGTCTTGGAGAACGCGGCGAGAGATTGATAGGCCTTGGGCGCTGATCGCGATAAGTGCACCCGGGATTCTTCACTCATGCCGCCAGCCTAGCTAGCGCGATGCCCACGTGTCGCGAACACGTTTGAGGTGGGTCAGACTATGAGGATGAATGAACCCGACGACGAGTTCTCCTTTCTGAGCGACCAAGCACACGATGCTGGCATCACCAGCGAGGTGCCGCGTGGCGAGCGCATAAATCTGCAGCTTGCCGATGGCCGAAGACTGAGCGCACTCCGGTATCACCCCCCTGGGAGTCAAGCGACCTCACCCGCAGTGACGCTGCTGCACGGCGCTGGCCTGAACGCTCACACCTGGGACACCACCATCGTTGCGCTCGGCCTGCCCGCCCTGGCGATCGATCTGCCAGGGCACGGCGATTCATCGTGGCGAAAGGATGCCAATTACGTCGCCGAGACCCTTTGGCCTGACGTTGCCGCGGCCATGGACGCGTGGACTGATGGTCCTCAGCTGCTGGTGGGCCATTCGCTGGGCGGCCTGACCGCAGCGGCGGTCGCCGCTGAGCGAACCGATCTGGTGCGCGATCTGATGATTGTCGACATCACGCCCGGTGTTTCGCTTGACGAGGGGCCGTCGGAACTGAGTGCATTCTTCGCTGGCCCGACCGACTGGGCGACCCGCGATGAACTCGTCGATCGTGCGATCAGCTTCGGTTTCGGCGGCGGTTCGCGCGAGAAGGTCGAACGGGGCGTGTATTTCAACTCACGCATTCGCGCCGATGGACGAGTCGAATGGAAGCATCACTTCGCGCATCTCGCGGCGGCAATGTCCAAGACAAACGACGAAGCGCCCGAACCGACCGCGGCACCGCTTCCTGTGGCCTCCAGCCTGGGGGCACCCGGCTGGCGCGATCTCTCCGGTGTATCCGCGCCGATCACGCTTATTCGTGGCGAACGTGGCTATGTCAGCGATGCGAACCTCGCCGAGTTCCGGTCGCGGGTGGCTTCGGCATCCATCATTCCGATGCGATCTGGGCACAACCCCCAAGAGGAGATACCGCGAGAACTTGCTGATCAGATCGCAAAACACGCAATAGACGCCTAACAGTTTAGTTGCATTTATTGCATGCAGAACGCGCGCGCGGTCACAAGTTCTCTAGGCTTGTCTTTCGCACCCGTGGTTTCTTGTCTGCAAACCCGGTGCACGCGCGCCCGATGCGCACAGCTGAGAAAGGCCCCCAATGTCTCGACGTACCCCAGCCGCCGCGGTTATTTCGCTGATCGCCGCAGGCGCGCTCGCGCTCAGCGCATGCTCTGGCGCCCCCGCATCATCCCCGACAGCCACGGGCGAGGCTGACCCCCAAGCGTCCGCCGCCATTCGGCTCGTTCTCGAACCAGGCAACCTCGACATTCGCCAGACCTCGGGCTCGGCGTTGGACCAGGTACTCATCGACAATGTGTATCAGGGACTCGTCTCTCGAACGCCCGACCAAGACATCGTCCCGTCGCTTGCGAGTGATTGGACCGTCTCACCGGACGGCCTCACGTACACATTCACCTTGCAAGAGGGTGTGATGTTTCACGATGGTCAGGAGCTGACACCCGAAGACGTGGTGTGGACGTTGACCACGAGGAAAGACAGCGCGGAGTGGACCGACTCTGCGCGTCTTTCGAACGTGGAATCAATCACCTCCGAGGGACAAGACGTCACGCTCACGCTCACCGAGCCGGATTCGAGCTTGCTCTGGAACCTCACGGGTCGCGCCGGCATCATCCTCAAAGAGGGCGACGAGATCGACTATCAGACCGCTGCCAACGGTACCGGCCCCTTTTCGTTGACGAGCTGGCGCCAGGGCGACAGCATCACGCTCACGCGAAATGAAGAGTACTGGGGCGACGCTCCGCAGGTAGCCGAGGTCGTCTTCGCCTACATTCCAGACAACCAAGCAGCGCTCAACGCCGCGTTGGCTGGCGAAGTCGACGTGCTGACCGGCTTCGACGCCAACCTCCAAGAGCAGATCGAAGCGACCGGCGACTTCGCCCTGGTGCTTGGCCAGTCCACCGACAAGGGCACGCTCGCTTTCAACAGCAACGCTGAACCGCTCGATGACCAGCGCGTGCGCCAAGCGATTCGACAGGCGATCAACAAGGAGTCGTTTATCGAGGCTCAAGCTTCGGGCGAGGTGCAGTACGGGCCGATTCCCGCGCTCGATCCCGGCTACGAAGACCTGTCAGACGTCGCACCCTACGACCCTGCTGCGGCTCGCGCACTCCTCGAAGAGGCCGGCGCAGAAGACCTCACGCTCACCCTGACAATTCCGAACTTCTACTCCACAACAGTGCCGCAGATTTTGGTCTCAGATCTCAACGAGGTTGGCATCACACTCGAGGTGGAATCGGTCGACTTCTCAACCTGGTTGAACAGCGTGTATGTCAACCAGGACTACGACCTGAGCTTCGTTTTGCACACCGAGGCGAGAGACTTCGAGAACTGGGCGAACCCGGACTACTACTTCACCTATGACAACCCAGACGTGCAGGAGTTGTACGCCGAGTCGCTTGCGGCAACCGATGAAGATGAAGCCGCAGCGCTGCTTCAGGAGGCCGCTCGGATCGTGGCAGAGGACTCGGCAGCCGATTGGCTCTACACCGGGGCCTCGGTGGTTGCTGTCGGTACTAACATCTCGGGTATGCCCTCTACCAACGTCAATGAACGACTGAACATAGCCGAACTCGGCAAGAGCAACGGGTGATCCGATACACGCTGACGCGCGCTGCCCTCCTATTGGTAGGGCTGTTCGTCGCCAGCGTGTTGATCTTCTTGACGTTGCGGGTGTTGCCGGGCGACATCGCGCAACTCATCGCGGGAACGAATAGCACTCCCGAGCAGGCCGCCGCGTTGCGCGAACAGTTGGGGCTCGAGCGTTCGCTCGGCGAGCAATATTTCAGTTGGATCGGCGGTATTTTTCGCGGCGAGCTGGGCAACTCCCTCCTCACCGGCGCGAGCGTCGAAAGTGAACTCGCTGAAAAAGCCCAGGTGACGGTACCGCTTGGCATCATGGCTCTCATGATCGCCGTGCTGTTCAGCGTGCCACTGGGCGTGCTGTCTGCCATGCGCCGGGGGCGCGCTGCCGGCACGGCACTGAGCGCGGGCGCGCAGGCAATTGCGGCCGTGCCTGTGGTCTGGGCTGGAATGATGCTCGTCGTCGTTTTTGCCGTGTGGTTAGGCTGGTTGCCCGCTCAGGGCTTTCCCCGCGCGGGGTGGCAAGATCCGTGGGCGGCTGTGAGCGCCCTGATCCTGCCTGCGCTGACCATCGGCATCATCGAGGGTGCGATGTTGATGCGCTTCGTGCGCAGCGCCACGTTGCAGGCCGCTGGCCAAGACTTTGTCCGCACCGCTGCTGCGAAAGGCCTCACCCGCAATTCGGCGCTTATCCGCCACGGACTGCCGGTGGTTGGGCTATCGATCATCACGGTGCTGGGTCTGCAGGTCGCGGGAATCATTGTCGGCGCAGTCGTCATCGAACAGCTCTTCTCATTGCCCGGTATCGGCCGAATGCTCGTCGCCGACGTGAGCGCGCGCGACCTGCCGAAAGTGCAGGGCGAACTTCTCGCGCTCACCGGTTTCGTGCTCATCGTCGGTTTTCTCGTCGACATCGTGCAACGCGTGATCGACCCACGTCAGAGGGAGGCGGAGTGATGGATGCTGCGCAACGCCCCTCCCGCGCGCACTGGCTCACCCGACTGTGGCGGCTGTCTACCAGCCGGTTTGGACTAATCGTTGTCGCGCTCGTGGTCGTCACCGCGCTGGTCTCACTGTTGTGGACGCCGTTCGATCCACAACGCGTCGAGATCTCAAACCGGTGGCTCTCCCCCAGCTGGCCGCACATCTTGGGCACAGACGGTTCAGGTCGCGACATTCTGAGTCTGATCATGGCGGGCTCACGAACCACCGTGATCGTCGCCGTCGGTGCGAGCGCTATTGCCGCGATCATCGGCGTCTTGCTCGCCGCGCTGGGAGCCCTCACCGTGCGCTGGGTTCGTGAGTCGGTCGCGGTGCTGGTCGACATCCTGATCGCTTTTCCGGTGCTCATCATCGCGATGATGATTTCTGCCGTCTGGGGAGGATCGCTGTGGGTTGTGATCTGGTCGGTCGGAATCGGATTCGGCGTCAACATCGCTCGAGTCACCCGACCCGAACTCAGACGCGTGCAGCACAGCGATTTCGTCGTTGCCGGTCGGGCATACGGCCTGACCCCCTCGCAGAATCTGTTGCGGCATTTGCTACCCAACGTCGCCCCCGTCTTCATCGTGCAGCTGTCTTGGGGCATGGCTGTCGCCGTCCTCGCTGAGGCGGGACTGTCGTACCTCGGGTTCGGCGCACCTGTCACCGAGCCATCATGGGGACTCCTGCTTGCCGAGCTGCAGGCGTATCTCACGGTGTACCCCCTGGCGGTGCTGGCGCCAGGTCTGGCGATCACGTTCACTGTGCTCGGACTCAATCTTCTCGGAGACGGGATCAGAGAAGTGACCGACCCGACGTTGCGCGCCACATCTGGACCAGCCCGCAGTTCGCGCACTCATATGCCCGAGGTCGTGGCATGAGTCTCACGGTGTCCTCTCTCACCGTCGAGATCGACGGCAAGCGTGTGGTCGATGACGTGTCATTCAGCGTCGATGACGGTGCCCGCGTCGGCCTGATTGGGGAATCAGGCTCGGGAAAGTCGATGACGGCGCTTGCGATCGCTGGGCTGTTGCCCGACGGCGCTCATGCCACCGGCAGCGTGCAGTGGCAGGGGCGAGAGCTGCTGGGACTGCCCGACCGTGAGCTCGCGCGCATTCGGGGCGACGAAATCGGCGTGGTGTTCCAGGAGCCGCAAACCGCCCTCAACCCGATCCGCACCGTGGGCCGACAGATCGCGGAGTCGGTGCGTATTCACGAGCGACTCTCGAAAAGAGATGCCGCAGCCCGCGCGATCCTCGAAGCATCCCGAGTCGCGCTCCCAGAGCCCGAGACGATCGTCGCGAGATACCCGCACCAACTCTCCGGCGGGCAACGTCAGCGAGTGGCCATCGCAATGGCCTTGGCCTGTCGTCCGCGTCTTCTGATCGCCGACGAACCAACCACAGCACTCGACGTCACGATTCAGGCAGAGGTGCTCGACCTGCTTCAATCTCTGGTCGCCAACGACGGTATGTCGCTGCTGTTCATCACTCATGACCTCGCAGTACTCTCACGCATCGCGACGCACGGGGTGGTGCTCGAACGAGGCCGCGTGGTGGAGGCCGCGCCTGTTGCAGATCTGCTGAGCGCACCGACCTCGCCGATCACTCAAGCGCTGCTGCGCGATGCTACCGCCACACTGTGGCGCCCCGGAGGTGGGCAATGAGCGGCGTGCTGTTGAAAGGGCGTGGCCTGAGGCGCACATATCGGGCTCCAGCGGAAAAGCTCTTCGCGCGCGCGTCGACGTCGACTGCGCTCGAAGACGCAGATATCGATGTAAGGGAAGGATCCGCCGTCGGAATTATCGGTGAGTCCGGTTCGGGTAAATCCACGCTTGTGCGCCTGCTCCTCGGACTCGACAAGCCGACGGCGGGAACAGTCCATTTCGATGGCAAGCCCGTCGATGCCGGCGCCAAAGCGCGGTCGCTGCACTGGTTGCGTCGCCAAACCGGCATCGTGTTTCAAGACCCGTATGCCTCGTTGGATCCACGTATGAGCGTCGGGCGCATCGTCGCGGAGCCGCTGTGGGCCCTGGGAATAGACGGAGACCACCGCGCCCGCGTGAGCGAGGTGCTTCAAGAAGTCGGCCTCGACAGCACTATGGCCAGCCGTTACCCACATGAATTCTCAGGTGGACAGCGCCAACGGATTGCTCTCGCGCGCGCGATCGCGCATCGGCCTCGCCTCCTCATCGGTGATGAGCCTCTTTCTGCGCTCGACGTGACCGTACGCGCACAGATCCTCGAGCTGCTCGGCGAACTGCGGTTGCGCGACAGCCTGACGATCGTGATGGTGTCGCATGACATTGGGGTGGTGCAGAGTCTGTGCGACGAAGTCGTGGTGATGAAAGACGGTCGCATCGTGGAAGAAGGCCCCACCGAGAAGGTGCTCTTCGAACCGCAGACTTCGTACACGCGTCGCCTGCTTGCGTCGATACCCGTTATCAACCCTCACCAGTAGGCGCAAGAACCCAGGCAAGGTCTGAAGCGACCACTAGCCTCAAGCCATGACAGCTGCGATCGTTCCGCCATACCTGCTGGCTCGTATTGCCTCCGTGCAAGAACCGGGCTGGGCTCGCGCAGCACAGGCAGCACGCTCGACCCTGGCGCTCACTCAAGATTGGCACTCACCTCGCTCGCGCCTGCGTCTGTCTATCGACGAGGCTGGCAGCCTAATCGCCGAGACCGCACCCGCGCCGCACCGTGAGATCTCGGACGCGCAGACACGAGCGATTCTGCCCGGTGTGCTGGTGCGCGCCGAGGGGGCTCCCCCGTCTTCCGACGTCACGGTCAACGATGCGTTCGACGGGCTTGGCGCAACGTTCGACTTCTTCTGGGACGCTTTTGGTCGCAACGGCCTTGATGGCGTCGGGGGCAGTCTGCTCGCGACCGTGCACTATGGCCGAGAATACGACAACGCGTTCTACAACGGGGAGCGCATGGTGTTCGGTGACGGAGACGGCGAGATCTTCGTCGGTTTCGCGCGCAGCCTGTCCGTCGTCGCTCACGAGCTGAGCCACGGGGTTGTCGATACTGAGGGTGGGCTCGACTACGAAGGGCAATCGGGAGCGCTGAACGAGTCACTTTCTGATGTTTTCGGAGCGCTGACCGAACAGCATGCGCGCGGTCAACGGGCTGAGCAAGCGTCTTGGCTCGTGGGCGAGGGCATCTTCAGCGATAACGTCGAAGGCCAGGCGCTTCGATCACTGTCGGCACCTGGGTCAGCGTATGACGATGATGTGCTGGGCCGCGATCCGCAGCCGGCGCACATGCGCGATTTTGTCATCACGTCGGGCGACAACGGCGGGGTGCACATCAACTCGGGCATTCCCAATCACGCCTTCTATCTGACCGCCATGGCGCTGGGCGGCCGCGCGTGGGAACGCGCGGGGCTCATCTGGTACCGCACCCTGGCAGCGCGCAGTCTCGCCCCGTCGTCTGACTTCGCGTCGTTCGCGGCCGCGACGCTGACTGCAGCCGTTGGGGAGTACGGTGAGGAGTCAGAGGAGGCCGCCGCCGTTCGCTCCGGATGGGTGGGCGTAGGCGTCATGAATGATGAGCCAATCGCCGATTGAGCCAAGCGAAATTCGCGTTTCGGTGACGCGAACGGGTGGCTTTGCCGGCTTGAGTCGCCAGTGGCATGTCACCGCGGCAAACGAGGATGCCAGCAAGCTCGCGTCGCTGGTCGAACAATGCCCGTGGGCTGAGACACAGCGTGAGGCCGACGACACGACGCAAGTGCGCACCGCCGATCGATTCGTGTGGCTTGTTCACGCGCAATGCTCAGGCACGCCGGATAAGCAGGCTGTGGTGCCCGAAGCAGAAGCGACGGGCGCATGGCGAAGCCTGATCGATGCCGTGCGTTCGTCGGATGGATCCGAGCGACGGTAACTGCGGGCCTATTTCCGGCGTCGCAGACGCTTCTTCGGTTTCAAACTCTTCTGCAGGTAGATTGTGCCTAGCCAGCGACCAAATTTGCGGCCCACCCGCCCCATTCTCCCCACTTCAACGAACCCGAGCTTCTGGTGAAGCGCGATCGATCCCTCTGCTCCTCGGTCGCTGATGATCGCCACCATCTCACGAATGCCACTGGCTTCACACGCGTCGATCAACGCCACGAGCATCGCGCGACCAAGACCTTTTCCTGCTGCGGCGTGCCCCAGATAGATCGAGTTTTCTACCGAATAGCGGTACGCCGATTTCGACGACATCGGCTGCACCAAGGCGTAGCCGAGAATCTGGCCGCTCGGCGATTGGGCCACGAGAAAAGGCATATCGAGCTTGCGCAGGTATTCGAGCTTTTCGCGCCACTGAGCGAGAGTCCACTTCTTCTCGTCGAACGTCACGACCGAGTTGGTGACGTAATAGTTGTAGATCTCGCGCACATACGGAAGATCGGCGTCGACGATAGGCCGGATCTCGTATGAAAAAGGCTGCTCGGGGGCGGGTTTCTTTCGCAATCGTGCCGGAAGAACGCGCCGATCTTTGTCGTACTCCTCTTCCAGCATGAGATCCAGCCTACGCGGGAATGTGCCAGTCGATCGGCGTGGCACCCTGTTGAATCAGCAGCTCGTTCACGCGAGAAAACGGGTGCGAGCCGATGAATCCCCGGCGAGCCGAGAGCGGTGATGGATGGGCCGATTCCACGATCGGCGTTTCACCCAGTAGCGGACGCAGAGACGCTGCATCTTTGCCCCAGAGCACCGCCACCAGCGGGGCGTGTCGATCAACAAGCGCGCGGATCGCGCACTCCGTGACCGCTTCCCACCCCCATCGGCGATGGCTGCCCGTCTCTCCCTCACGCACGGTGAGCACGCGGTTCAAGAGCATCACCCCCTGATCGATCCAGGCAGAGAGATCACCGTGAGCTGCCGGCGCAATTCCGAGGTCAGCTTCGAGTTCTTTGTATACGTTGCTGAGGCTGCGCGGCAACGGCCGCACAGCTCTGTCGACTGCGAACGACAGCCCGATCGCGTGACCCGGCGTCGGGTAGGGATCTTGACCGACAATGAGAACTTTCACTTCAGCCAGCGGTCGCTCAAAAGCGCGAAGCACGTGCTCGCCAGTGGGTAGATACGCACGGCCCGCGGCAACTTCGTCTCGCAGCCGTTCGCCAATCGCGGCGAGATCGCCCGCAACGGGCGCAAGTGCCTGAGACCATCCTTCGTCAATCAGCCCCGCAGCGGCGAGTTGGTCGAGCGACAGCGCCATTGGTCAGGATGCATCTTCTTCGGCAACTGTTCCTTGGAACGACCAGGGAAAGTCGATCCAGAGAGATGTGTCTTTCCAGACATAATCGGGGTGGATGATTGTCGTCGGCTTGGTATAGATGGTCGTCGACCGAACGACCGCACCACGATCTTTCAGCAAGCTGACCGCCAGCGCCAGAGTGCGACCGCTGTCAGCGACGTCATCGACCAACAGCACGCGCTTTCCACCGAGGTACGTCATGTCGAGCTCCGGCGGCAGGATCTCGGGCGCCTCCAGAACTGTGCCGATGCCGGTGTAGAACTCCACGTTGATGGCACCGCAGTTCTTCACGCCCAGCCCATATGCGATCGCGCCGGCTGGCAACAAGCCGCCACGCGCAATAGCTACCACGACATCGGGAACGAACCCGTCGGCCAGGATGGTGCGAGCGAGATCCCGGCAGGATTCACCGAACCCATCCCATGTGAGTGTCTCGCGCTCAGACATTGACTGTGCCTTTCGTTAGTCCGTCAGTTCTAGCCTAGGCGCGCGGCGGTGCTACGCTCAGCCGATGTCTCGATCCTCTGCTGCCGCTGACAGGCTCCGTGGCTCCGCCCTCGGCATCACCGCAGGCCTCATCGGCTGGTTCGTGTTCGTTGAAATCACCAGCGGCATTCTGCAGGGCTATTACGTGCCGCTGTTCAGCGACATCGTGATCGCGCTCGGAGTTCACGACTCTGACGTCAACTGGTTCGAGGCAGCTCAGCTTCTGCTCTCGGCGCTCGTCGTGCCGATTATGGCGAAGCTCGGCGACATGTACGGGCACAAGAAGATACTGCTCGTCGCGGCGATCCTTACGGCCGCTGCGACGTGGTGGCTGGCCTTTGCGGGCGATTTCTGGAGCTTTCTGATCGCGTGGTCGCTCCAGGGCTTCTATGTCGTCTGGCTGCCGCTTGAGATCGCGCTGATCTTCGAACGCGGTCGTCGTCAGAACCACGGCGTTTCGATCACACGCCGCGCTGCCGGCCTCCTGGTTGTCGGCTTACAAGCGGGCGCAATTCTCGGCGCGCTTGCCGCTGGCCGCATCTTCGATGCGAGCGGTGGCAACCTCACCTTCACACTGATCTTTCCCGCCATTGCTGTAACCGCGACGGTCTTCGTGATCTGGTTCGCTGTTCCCGATTCGGAGCCGATGCCCGGCCGGCAACTCGACACCTGGGGTTTCGTGATTCTGGCATGGGGTCTGCTGCTCATCACGAGTGCGCTCGTGTATATGCGCATGATCAACGAACTTGAACTGGGCGCTGGTTCATGGGTCTGGGTCGCGGTGTTGCTTATCGCCGGCATGTTGGTGTTCGTCTGGTTCGCACGCTTCGAACTGCGCCAGAAAGACCCGGCGATCGACATTCGCGTTCTCAGGCGCCCTGAGATGTGGCCGGTACAGATCACCGCCTTCTTGGTGGGCATCAGCCTGCTCGGAGCGCAGGGGCCTCTATCGACCTACGCGGGCACCGACTCGTCGCTCGGCTACGGCTTGGGGCTTGACGCGTCGGCACGATCGAACGTGATCGGGGTATACCTCGTCTCACTCATCGTCGGAGCAATTATCTTCGCACTGACGTCGCGCCGCGCAAGCCCTCGCATCATTCTGATCGCCGCAGCCGCGCTCGTGGGCGTCGGCTACACCCTCTTCCTGCCGTTTCATCAGGAGCTCTGGCAAGTGCTGCTCAACCTCTCGATCGCGGGTATCGGCTCAGGCGCGCTCGTGGGCGCGCTTCCTGCCGCGGCCGCCGCCGCCGCACCAGCCGGCCAAACCGGCATCTCCTCCGCACTTACCAACACCACCAAGACGATCGGTGGCACGTTCGCCTCGGCCATCTTCGGTGTGGTGCTTGCAGCGGGAGTCGGCACCGTGGCCAGCCAGACGGCCGCCTCGCTAGGTGGATATCTGGCGGTGTGGGCGATCTGCGCCGCCGGCGGCTTCCTCGCCGCGGTGTTGCTGTTCTTCGTGCCGAAGGTCGCGTTTGCCGATGAGGCTCCTGGCGACGAGGTAGCCGCCCAGCCTACGATTCTCTGATTCGCTCAGTCGTTCTGGCGCGGGTGCAGCGGGCCTCGCGCCAGCAGGTGCTGTGCTGACTGCGCCACGGGCCGCATCGTGATCAAGTCAAGGTTGACGTGTCCGGGCGCGTTCAAGGCGTAAGAGATCACGTCGGCGACGTCGACCGCCGTAAGCGGCGCCTCCACCCCGTCATAGACGCGCTCCGCGGCCGCGTGATCGCCTCCAAGCCGGTTCACCGTGAACTCGGCAGTCAAGACCATTCCCGGAGCCACCTCGATGACACGAATGGGCTCACCGTTCAGCTCAAGGCGCAGCGCGCTGACGAGCATGCTTTCGCCCGCTTTTGCTGCGTTGTAGCCACCACCGCCCGCGTATGCGGTCTGGGCGGCTGTGGAGGTCACGAAGAGTGTGTCGGCGTGAGAATCGGATGCTGCGGCGCGGCGCAACTGCGGCAACAACGCCGAAACGAGGCGCTGAGCTGACAGCACGTTCACTTCGAACATCCATGTCCAGTCGGCCGCGTTTCCGTCTTCGACGCGATCAGCGCCACGTGCTCCGCCGGCAACGTGCACCAAAGAGTGCACCGGACCGGAACCTTCAAGCCACTCGGCGAGCGCGGCGACGTCTTCGGCCTTAGTGAGGTCGGCGGCAAACGCCACGGCACCCGTCTCTGCCTCCAGCTCGGCGAGCCGATCGGCGCGACGAGCCACGGCGACGACATCCCAGCCGTTCGCGCGCAGAGTGCGCGCCGTCTCTTCGCCGATTCCTGAGCTCGCTCCGGTTACCACTGCACGTCTGGTCGTCATGCCTCCAAGGTACCGACGAGATAGCAGCGTTGCGCGCCGCACGTTACGCCGCGTGTCTCATCGCTTGGCAACTCGTCGTCACGTCCGTACTGTCGGTGTGGTTCGAGGGTGACCGCTCTCGGCGCTCAGACCCGCAGGAGTAAGCCATGTCGACACCCGAGAACTGGCAGTTCGAGACAAAGCAGATTCACACCGGCGCGCAGCCAGATCCGGTGACCAATGCTCGCGCTACGCCGATCTACCAGACGACCTCATACGTCTTTGACAACACCGACCACGCCGCGAATCTCTTCGCACTCGCTGAGTTCGGCAACATTTACACGCGCATCCAGAACCCCACCCAAGACGTCGTCGAGCAGCGTCTCGCTGCGCTCGAGGGCGGAACGGGCGCGCTACTGGTCGCCAGTGGTCAGGCCGCTGAGACCTTCGCGGTGCTGAACATTGCGGGCGCCGGCGACCACATCGTGTCGTCATCGTCGATCTATGGCGGCACCTACAACCTCTTCAAGTACACGCTCGCGAAGCTCGGCATCGAGACAACCTTCGTCGAGAACCAAGATGACGCTGAGGAATGGCGTCGTGCCGTGCGACCGAACACCAAGCTGTTCTTCGGTGAAACCATCGGCAACCCGCAGATCAACGTGCTCGACATCCGCAAGGTCGCCGACGTCGCACACGAAAGCGGTGTGCCCCTGATCGTTGACAACACCATCGCGACGCCCTACCTCATCAAGCCGTTCGAGCACGGCGCCGACATCATTGTGCACTCGGCCACCAAGTTCCTCGGCGGTCACGGCACCACGATCGGCGGCATCATCGTCGACGGTGGACAATTCGAGTGGTCCAAGAACGTCGAGAAGTTCCCCGGCCTCACCGAGCCTGACCCGAGTTATCACGGTGCCAGCTACACGACTGCCGTCGGCGATGGCCTCGCCTACATCATCAAGGCCCGCGTGCAGCTGTTGCGCGACCTGGGCGCAGCAATCGCGCCGATGAGCGCGTGGCTGCTGATCCAAGGAATCGAGACGCTCTCGCTGCGTATCGAACGCCACGTGCAGAACGCTCAAGAGATCGCAGAGTGGCTTGAGAACATCGACGATGTCGCCTCCGTCAACTACTCGGGTCTGCCGTCGTCTCCGTGGTACGCCGCAGCGAACAAGTACGCGCCCAAGGGTGTCGGCGCCGTGCTCTCGTTCGAGCTCAAGGGCGGCGTTGAAGCGGGCCGCGCGTTCGTCAACTCGCTGAGTCTCTTCAGCCACCTCGCCAATATCGGAGACGTACGCTCACTGGTCATCCACCCGGCATCGACCACGCACTCTCAGCTCACTCCTGAGCAGCAATTGACTTCGGGAGTCACCCCCGGTCTGGTGCGGCTGTCGGTGGGCCTCGAGAACATCGACGACCTCAAGGCTGACCTCGAGCAGGCGCTATCGGCTGCGCGCGAAGTTTCAGAGGCTGCCCGCCTCTAACCCTGTGCAAGGGATGCAAGATGCCTCGGCCCCGCATGGGTCGAGGCATCTTGCATTTCGATCAAGACATACACATCGCTACGTGACGTTCAGCACAGTTGTTTGCCACTAGGTTTAGCCTCAGCGAATACGCGAGCGATGCCTTGGGGGCCACAATGACTCAACTCATGATCCGCCGAACCACCACAGCCACTGCGCTCGTCGCCGCGGCAGCACTTTTCACCGCGTGTTCTTCCGCCACGGATGCCGAACCCGCACCCACTGTCACGGTCACCGTGACCGCAACCCCTGAAGCGGCAGTTGCCGACGACGTCGACTTCGGCGAGATCCAAGAATCAGAAGAGCCGATCAGCGCCTACGACGCGTGGTCTCTGTGCGTCGCCGTGTCAGAGACCGACGTGCCCAGCGACTACTTCATCGCGATGGAGTACGCCGATGACAGCGTGACCTCCCAAGACGATGGCAGCTGGCTGGTCTATGTTGGCTTCCTCTCAAACGACGAGTCTGTGGGGCTGAGAACGACCTGCGTCATCAGCGGCACGAGCCTCGACCCAGACGTCGAATACCTGGGTGGACAAGACTTCTCCTAGGCCTGATCACCCGCGGCTGAGCCGCTACGGCGTAACAGTTCGTCGAGGTCTCGTGAACACGAGAGAATGGACGAATGGATTGGCAGACGTCCGAAGACACCGTGCCATCGGCGCCCGTCACCGAGGCCGATGCGCGATTCTTGCTGGGGCGACCGCCCGCCACGGGTGCGTGGCGCGACGGCGACCCGGCGGGAGAGCGACAGTTCGCCTCGTTCGGAGAGTTCCACACCGAAAGCGGCGGAGTATTGCCGTCGTTTCGCCTCGCATACGAAACCTGGGGAACACTCAACGAAGCGCGAGACAACGCCGTGTTGGTGCTGCACGCACTCACCGGCGACTCGCACGTCAGTGGTCCCGCTGGCCCGGGCCACGCTACCTCGGGGTGGTGGGAGGATATTGTCGGCCCTGGCTCGGCGATCGATACCGACCGCTGGTTCGTCATCGCTCCCAATATGCTCGGCGGCTGTCAGGGCTCAACGGGGCCCGCGAGCATCGCACCCTCTGGCTACGAATGGGCGGCTCGTTTTCCGTTCCTCACTATCCGCGACCAGGTTACCGCGCAAGCCCAGCTCGCTGACCAGCTCGGCGTCGATGTGTGGGCGGCGGTCGTAGGCGGATCGATGGGCGGCATGCACGCGCTCGAGTGGGCGACCGGCATGCCCGAGCGCGTCGCACGACTTGCGGTGCTGTCTGCCCCGCCGATGAACACTGCCGACCAGATCGCCCTCAACTCGGTGCAGATCGAAGCTATCCGTATCGACCCTCGGTTTCAGGGCGGCGAGTACTACGACGCCGCTGACGGCGATGGCCCCACTCGAGGGCTCGCACTCGCCCGGCGCATGGCGCTGCTCAACTATCGTTCCCCCACCGAACTCAACCAGCGTTTTCAACGGTCATGGCAGTCTGGCGTGAGCCCACTGGGCCACGGTGGGCGCTTCGCCGTTGAGTCTTACCTCGATTTTCACGGCAACAAATTCACTCGTCGATTCGATGCGAACAGCTATATCACTGTCGTCGAGGCAATGAACTCGCACGACGTGGGTCGAGATCGCGGCGGCATCGAAGAAGCACTCGCCAGAGTCACCGCTACCGCGCTTGTGCTCGGAATCGACAGCGACCGACTGTTCCCGATCGACGGGCAGCATCGCATCGCGCGCAGCATCCCGAACACCCTCGACGGCGACCGCGCCGTGGTGCTGTCAAGCGATTTTGGGCACGACGGCTTCTTGATTGAAACGCCAGCCGTGGCGATGCATCTGCGTCGCCTCCTTGAGACCTAGGCCTCGTCCACTTCTCGCGTATAGACCCACGGCAAGGCTCCCAGCGTGATTCGGTGTCGAGCTCGGGATGCTGCCGGTGCAGCATCCCCGTGATACTCAGCGTCTTCCTGCCACAGCATGATGGGTCCGTCGTCACCGCGCCGCGCGATCGTCTCGAACTGCTGCACTCCAGCCAGTCGGGTAGCCGTGACCAGAGAGTTCGCATCGGGGTGATGGGCGAGGGTATGCAGAGTTATCCACGTCGGCGGGTACAGGGTAACCTCACCGTTACGATGCCGCTCAAGCATCTCGAGTGGGCGAAGCCACGCTGAGGCAACGGCTTCGTCGGCGGCGAGAGTGATGGTGCCCTCGTGCGCATGAGCGACGAAGAACCAGGTGCGAATGCGCAGTGGAAGGCCGGGCGGCGGATCCCAGGTCGAGAGCGCAACCAACGAGGCCGGATCGACGATGAGACCCGTTTCTTCGAACGTTTCACGCGTACCCGCTCGGCGAGCAGGCAGCTCTTCGCCCTCGTCGCCTGCTCGGTGGTCGCCAGTTTCAAGTTTGCCGCCAGGAAATACCCACGCGCCGGCGAATGAGCCGCGATCAGGCCGCTCGATCAGCAGGATTTCAGGCCCGTCATCGCTATCGCGCACCATGACCACCGTGGCGGCTACCGGGGTGGTGGGGTCCGACGCATCCTCGGGTTGCCGCGGCAACGCGTCGCCCAGAGTCGCTGCGAGGGCGGCAAAGGTCGAATCTGCAGGCGTCTTTGATTGCGGCATAGCCTCAGCGTATGCCTGCTCGAACCGATGCGTGCTCAGCCAGAGCGTCTCACGCCGGGACGGGTTGCTGGCTACGATCGGAGGCCAAGCTGAGCACCGCCACGGCGAGTCCGCCCACGGCGAGCATCACGCCCACCCACGCGGGCGCAACATAGCCCCATCCGAGCGCAATCACCGCGCCGCCCAGCAGCGCGCCCATGCTGTTACCGATGTTGAGCGCGGAATGGTTGAGAGCAGCAGCGATCGACTGATTATCACCTGCCACATCCATGAGGCGGGTCTGGATCGTCGGGCTGAGCCCGGCTGCGACAAAACCAGTGGCGAAGACGAAAAAGCCGAACGCCCACAGCCACTCTGCGGTCAGAGCCAAAAGTGCGAGCACAACGATAAGGGCGATGAAGCCACCAATGAGCGTGCGCCGCAACGACACGTCAGCGAGGTGTCCGCCCACGAGGTTGCCAATCGTCATGCCGATACCCATCAGCACCAGCACGATGGGCACCACCCATTCGGCCGAGCCGGTGACTTCGGTGACTACGGGTGCGACGTAGCTATAGACCGCGAAGAACCCACCAAACCCGATCGAGCCGACAGCGAGCGCGAGCCATACCTGCCCGCTTTTGAACACTCCGAGCTCCTGCAGAAATGTGCGGCCGGGTTCACCCGGATGCGCGGGAACAAAGAAGCCGATGAGCACAGTTGCCGCAGCGAAGATTGCGGCGACGACCATGAATGCCGAACGCCATCCGACCTGTTGCCCGAGATAGGTTCCCAGCGGAACCCCGACCACATTCGCGAGCGTGAGCCCCGTCAGGACGAATGCCACACCCTTTGCCCGGTTGCCCGGACCCATCACATCAGCCGCGACCAGCGCACCGATTCCAAAGTAGGCGCCGTGTGGCAAGCCGGCCAGAAAACGGGATGCTGCGACCAGCTCAAACGTCGGAAGAATGAAGGTCAGCGCGTTGAAGACTGTGAGTGCGAGTGCCAACACGATCATCACTCGATGGCGCGGGAACTTGGCGACGCTTCCCGCGATCGTGGGCGCACCGATCACAACGCCGAGCGCGTACAGCGAGATGAGCCAGCCAGCCTGCGCAATCGCCTGCTCAGGATTGGCTGCCCACATGTCAGGCAGCAGATCTGCGGCGATGTCTGGCAGCAAGCCCATCACGACGAACTCGGTCATGCCGATGCCGAAACTGCCCACGGCGAGAGAGAGGAGCGCCCACATCGCCGCACCCCTCGAAGCTGAAGTCGAGGAGGTCACAGCGCCAGAATAGCGCGAGAACGACCCGAGTGTCGAATCGATTCGAGTCGTGGTAGAGGCGCGCCGCTAGAGGTCGTTTTCACTGCTCGCGCGCGCGTCGATGGCTGCTTCCAACCGATCGATCTTCGCGTCGAGCTCGCCCGAGTAGCCGGGACGAATATCGGCTTTCAATACCAGCGAGACACGGGATCCAAAGGTCTGCACGGCCTCTGTTGCTCGCTTGACCACCGCAAAGACCTCGTCCCACTCCCCCTCGATCTCGGTGAACATCGAAGTCGTGCGGTGGGGCAAACCGCTGTCTCGTACCACGGCAACGGCAGCTGCCACCGCATCGTGCACCGAGCCGTCGGCATTGCCGGTTCCGGCGGGGGAGACTGAGAAAGCAACGAGCATGAGAACCTCCAGGTTCAGGATTGGAGTGGTGAGAAAGCGAGCCTGCGCTTCGCAGCTACGGGCACGCGCACAACGAGAACGATCGACCAGACTAAGAGTGAGAGCATCAGCGCGTTGCGCGCAGTCAGCGCGGCGGCGGCGATCGGGGCAGCAATCAGTAGCTTGTCGTACAGCAACGGATAAACGAGCTGTGTGAGGCCAGCTGCCGCCAGACCGGTGATCGCGATACCGAGCCAGCGGCGTCGATTGATCACGAGCCCCAGCGCGATCGGCGCGATAATCCAGGTGAGGAACTGTGGCGACCCCACCTTGTTCACCGCCCAGAACGTCAGCACGAGCGCAAGCGCAAGCGGGGCGAACAGGGCGGCGAAGCTCGCACCGCGCCATGCCTTGAACGCGCCTAGCGCCGCCACGGCCAGCGCGGCAATCGCCAACAGTGGAGTCATCACTGCAATCACCGCGTCTACGTGCGGACCGGTCACCTGGAACGTCAGAATCGTCGGGTCGTAGAAGATGAATGAACCTTCGATGCCAGCGACAGCCCGCCATAGGTAGTACGCACTTACGGGAGCCTCAAGCTGAAGGCCGCGCTCTGTCTGGCCCGCAACGAACCCGAACACAAACGAGCTGCCGCCACCCACCACGATGACGATGATGGTAGCCCCGGTGACCACGAGGGCACCGGCAATTATCGTCATTCGGCTACGCAGCACGATCACAGCAGCTGCCAGCAGGGCGGCTGGCCATACCTTCATCCAGGTGGCGATCGCGAGCAAGATCGAAGCCAACGCAGGCCGACCGACCAGCCACAGACATCCCGCGATCGCCAACGGCACGGTGATGGCGTCGAGGCGATACATTCCCACCGGCCCGAGCAGCAGAATGAATGCAAGCCAGAATGACGCGGCGGTGACGCGCCCGCGAGAGCGAGCGTTTCCTGCCAATAGCGCAAAAGCGAGGGCATCTGCGAGCGTGACCAGCAACGCCCAGGCAACCTCGTAGCCAGCGATCCATTCGAACCCATGAGCGAGCACCATGGGCAGCAAGGCCCACTGCGGGTAAACCCATGCCTCAGTGATTCCGACAATTGATCCGCCGTCAAGGGCGTTCAGCGACCACGGTTCGTACACGAAGTACACGTCGCCCATGGGTTGACTCGGCCAGAGAAAGCCGAGAGCCGCGACGATGACGTGCACCAATACGAACGAAACCCACAGCCCTGCCCGCGTAGACACCCTGCCATCCTAGGCGCGCGATGGGACGTCACTTGGCCAGGCAAGTCTCCTCAGCGTGATGCGAGCGCTTCTGCCACGACGTGCGGCAACGCTTGTGCGACGTCCAACGCCGCGATGGGGCCGCCGCCGAACTGCGACGACGCGAACTCGGCAGCACGGCCGTGAAGCCAGGCCGCGCTGGCGGCGATGTCGGCGAGAGCGGCCAGATCTTTCACATTCCCCGCCGCAACTGCCGCGGCCACGAGGGCTCCCACAATTCCAGCCAGCACATCGCCGGTGCCCGCTGTGGCGAGCCATGCGGTGGGCGCATCAATCCTGAGCAACTGCCCGTCAGGCGAAGCCACGAGGGTGACCGAGCCCTTGAGAAGCACCACCGCATTGAGCGCACGTGCTGTCTCGCGGGCGGAACTGGCACGATCGCTGAGAGCTTGGAGGCCAAGCGCTTCGCGCATTCGAGCATGCTCGCAATCGTGGGGCGTCACCACGACCATGGTGGTGGCTTCTCGCGCCAGATCGAGCGCACCCGCGTCAACGACTACGGGTTGCTCGCCCGACAAGATGGTGCGCAGAGCATGCGTCTCGCCGCGGCCGCGGGCGGCAACATCGATACCCGATCCCACCACCCATGACTGCACGCGCCCGTCTGAGATCACCGTCTCTGGCCGACGTGCGAGCACCAGCGAGTGCGCAGACTGCGGCCCGAGGTAGCGCACCATGCCCACGCCGGTTCGCCACGCCGCCTCGACGCCGAGGACGGCTGCGCCCGGAAAGCCCTCTGATCCCGTGCGCATCCCCACCACGCCGCGGGAGTACTTATCGTCGGCGGCAGAAGGCATCCTGACGTTGCGCGCCACATCGTTCACAGTCCACGTGCCATCCATGGCGCCACCCTACTCGCGGAGCGCCTCCGCCGAGGGAGGCGACGACCGAGCTCGCTGGGTTGAATCAGCGGCGCAGACCGCGTCTCGTCGCATCCTGCACCTCGCCGATCAGCTCTTCGATGATGTCCTCAAGGAACAGCACTGCCGTGGTGTCACCGTCGAGGTTGCAGACGCGAGCGAGGTGACGCCCGGCTTGGCGCATCGACGCAAGCGCATCTTCAAGGTCTGTGGTTTCAAGAACCGGCACCATGTGGTGAATGCGCTTTGACGGAATCGGTGTGGCAACATCAGTGACCGCATGACGGCCTTCCGCCGCGCGGAGGATGTCTTTCAGATGCACATAGCCGATGGGATCGTCGTTGTCGTCCACGATCACATATCGCGAGAAGCCGTGCTTGGCCACAGCCCGCTCTATTTCATGCGGCGTGGTGGTGTGCTTGAGCGTGACCAGCTGCGCGAGTGGCACCGCGACCTGAATCGCTTTCTTGTCGGTGAACTCAACCGCAGCTGCCACAGCTCCCGAGGAATCATCGAGTACGCCCTCGATGCGCGACTGATTGACGATTGTCGCGACTTCTTCGAGCGTGAAGGTGGATGCTGCTTCGTTCTTGGGCTCGACGCCGAACAGACGCACAACGTGGTTGGCGATCCAGTTCAGGGTGACGATCACCGGGTAGAACAGCTTCGACGACCATACGAGTGGCGTAGCCAACATCAGAACGGCACGATCGGGCACCGAGAACGCGAGGTTCTTCGGCACCATCTCACCGAACACCACGTGCAGGTACGACACCACCAAGAGTGCGATGAAGAATGCCACGGCGTCGACGACGCCCTCAGCCCATCCGGTGAGTCCGAGTGGCTCTGCGAGCAGATGATGAATCGCGGGTTCAGACACGTTCAAGATGAGCAGCGAGCAAATGGTGATCCCGAGCTGACTTGTGGCCAGCATCAGGGTGGCGTGCTCCATGGCGTAGAGCGCGGTCTTGGCCGAGCGTGAGCCTTTCTCAGCGAGCGGTTCGATCTGAGAGCGTCGCGCCGAGATCACGGCGAACTCCGCACCAACGAAGAAGGCGTTGAAAATCAGAAGGACAACGAGCCATGCAATTCCTGCCCAGTCGCTCATCGCTCGCTCCCCTCCGCCGCAGCAGTTTCGGCCGGCAGGGCTATCCCGGTAAAGCGCACACGGTCGACGCGGCGACCATCCATGCGCAGCACCTCGAGTTGACCGTCTTCGATGTCGACCGTGTCGCCGACACGGGGAATGCGCTCGAGGAGACTCATAATGTAGCCACCGACGGTGTCATACACGTCACCTTCAGGAATTCGAATACCGGTGCGGTCGAGCACCTCGTCCGGTCGAAGCTCGCCAGGAAAGACGACGTTGCCTTCGGCGCGCACTACGCCCGCGCGGCGACGGTCGTGCTCGTCAAGAACTTCACCCACGATCTCTTCTACGAGGTCTTCGAGCGTCACAACACCGGCTGTGCCGCCGTACTCGTCGACCACGATCGCCATCTGATATCCCTTGGCTCGCAGCTCTGACATCAGCACGTCAAGGTGGACTGCTTCAGGAATGCGAAGCGGATCGGTGGCCAGCGCAGCAGCAGGAACGTCACTTCGACGCTCGCGAGGCACGCTGACCGCGGCTTTGAGATGCACGACACCGGTGATGTCGTCCATTGATTCGTCATACACCGGAAAGCGGCTGTGACCGGTGCGTCGCGCAAGCTGAATGACCGCTTCAGCGGAGTCGTCCGCCGCGAGAGCATGGATGCTGGGGCGCGGCGTC
The DNA here is from genome assembly GCF_040687125.1 of Microbacterium sp. NPDC076911. Classification (NCBI taxonomy): domain Bacteria; kingdom Bacillati; phylum Actinomycetota; class Actinomycetes; order Micrococcales; family Microbacteriaceae; genus Microbacterium; species Microbacterium sp. NPDC076911. The sequence goes on from NZ_JBFBMP010000002.1 coordinate 191,005, forward strand.
ATGACGTCGGCGGCCGTATGGCGGGCGAAGGTGAGGGTGCGGTTGAGCAGTGAGGCGGTGTCTTCTTCGAGAACGCCAGCCAGTGCTGATCGGCGCACGAGGCTTGAGAGTTCCTCCGCGCTGCGCGCACCCGACAGCTCTTCTTTGGGCTCAATGCCCATCGCGCGCAGTACGCCGTTCGCACTGCCGTTGAGCACCACAATCGCGGGTTTGAATACGGCGGTGAACGCCACCTGAAATGGAATCACGAGCTTGGCGGTCTGACGAGGAACGGCGAGCGCGAAGTTCTTAGGCACGAGCTCGCCGATAATCATTGAGAAGACCGTGGCGAGCGTGATCGCGATGACGACGGCAAGAGGTGAGATAAGTCCTGACGGCAGGTTCCACGCTTCGAAGACCGGTGTCAGCAGGTTCGAGATGGCAGGTTCCATCGTGTAACCGGTGAGCAGCGTCGTCAGCGTGATCCCCAGCTGCGCGCTGGAAAGGTGAGTTGATGTGATCCTCAGCGCGCTGATGGTCAGCGCAAGCCGGGTCTCACCCGCGTCGCGACGAGCTTCGAGATCGGCGCGATCAAGATTGACCAGCGCGAATTCAGAAGCGACGAATAGGCCGGTTCCGATAGTGAGCAGCAGCCCCACGCCCAGCATGACGTAGTCCATCACGCATCACCCCCATTCAGTGCGGAGGCGGGTCGGTGGGGCAAGCGTCTACAACTGGGAGGGTCGTCCATCGTCCTCATATCCTAAAGCAGGCGCAGACGTTTCGACTCCTCGTTTGTCACCAACTGACCGGTAGTGCCTTGCCCTCGTCATACCCGGCCGCTGACTGCAATCCCACCCGCGCTCGTTCACGAAACTCCGGAACGGTCGCTGCGCCGGCATAGGTGAACGATGACCGAACGCCAGAGGTGATCATGTCGACCAGATCCTCCACGCCTGGCCGCTGCGGGTCAAGGTAGATCTTCGACGAGGAAATGCCTTCGGCGAACAATTCCTTGCGGGCGAGGTCGTAGGGGTCTAGACGCCCGAAGCGGTCGTGCACGGCCTTCGTCGACGCCATGCCCCACGATTCTTTATAGACGCGGCCATCTTTTTCCGTCTGCAATTGTCCCGGCGCCTCGATCGTTCCGGCGAACCATGACCCGATCATGACCGATGCTGCTCCCGCTGCAAGCGCAAGCGCGACGTCTCTCGGATAGCGCACTCCCCCGTCGGCCCACACGTGCGCGCCATGAGCACGCGCCGCCTCGGCGGTTTCGAGCACGGCAGAAAACTGCGGTCGCCCCACCGCTGTCATCATGCGGGTCGTGCACATAGCTCCCGGCCCGACTCCTACCTTCAGGATCGTGGCTCCGGCGCTGACAAGATCGTCCACACCCTCCGCGGTGACAATGTTTCCCGCTGCAATGGGAATGCCCAGATCCAGGCTTGCTACGGTGCCCAGCGCGCGCAACATACCCTCTTGATGCCCGTGGGCGGTATCGACGACAAGCACATCGACGCCGGCCGCCACGAGCGCTTTCGCCTTTGCCGCCACGTCGCCGTTGATCCCGACGGCGGCAGCAACGATAAGACGACCCGACGAGTCGATTGCCGGCCGATAGAGCGTAGAGCGCAATGCGCTGCGCTTTGACAGGGTGCCGACCACCCGACCGTGGTCGACAACGCACACCATCTCGACGCCAGCGGCGACAATCACATCGAACGCGTGACGAGCGCTCTCGATGTCGTGCGCATCGAGAGCGGTGACTCGACCGCGAGCAAGATCTCCCAATCGTGCGTCAGGAAGCGCGGTACCGAGCCTGCTGGCCGGAACAATGCCCAGTACATCCGCGATCGTCAGGTCGTCGTTCTCGGCGACAACGATTCCATAGCCCTCGGTAGCCGGAAGAAGCAGCGATGCCTCGGCAACCGTGGCGTGCGGCGGCAGCACGAGAGGGGTATCCCAAACGACGGGCTGTGCTTTGACCCAGCGAATGGCTGCGTCAAGGTCTTGCAGCGCCATGTCTTGGGGCAGCACTCCCAGGCCGCCTCTTCGAGCGAGGGTCGCCGACAGGCGGGAGCCGGTGACGGAGTTCATGTTCGCTGAAACGAGCGGAATCGTGGCAGTCGAGCCGTCGCCCGGTGACAGGTCAACGTCGAGACGACTGGTCACCGACGAGCGTCGCGGAACAAGGAAGACATCTGAATAGGTCAGATCGACAGCGGGTGCATCTCCGTAGAACTCCATGCCTCAACGCTACTGACCCACTGACGTAGATGTGCGCGCCCAGGATCTTTACAGCCACCCCATCGCTGATGCCCATACCTGATCCAGATACTGGGCTACGCTTAACAGACGCGTGCGAGGGCTCTACGTCCCGTGCGATTCATTCTTCATCGATGAAAGCAGGCAATCGAGCGTGTCCAGCCAGGTGTCGGGCGTCGGAGTTTCGAGCGAGGGAGAGTTCGGGGCCAACGAATGGCTCGTCGATGAACTGTATGAACAGTTCAAAGTCGACAAGAACTCGGTTGACAAGGCTTGGTGGCCAGTGCTTGAGGCCTACCACCCCGTGACGGCAGACGCGCCCCCTAGCCCGACGCAACCAGCTTCGAGTGACGCGCACCCGGTGACCGCTCCGATCCCCGTGATCGGCGCACAGCCAGTCGCGCGCACGACCGCCCGACCTGCTTCACCGCAGCCGGTGCCCGCACAGGCGCCCAAGGCTGCGCCAGTCGTGGCAGATGAGCCCGTCGAAGACAAGGTCACCGTACTTCGTGGAATGCCGAAGGCCCTCGCGTCGAACATGGACGAGTCGCTCACCGTTCCTACCGCCACCAGCGTGCGCACCGTGCCGGCGAAGTTGATGATCGACAACCGCATCGTGATCAACAACCACATGTCACGCACTCGCGGTGGCAAGATCAGCTTCACGCACCTCATCGGGTGGGCGCTCATTCAGGCGCTCAAGGAGTTTCCGAGCCAGAATGTGTTCTACGCAGAGATCGACGGCAAGCCCTCGGTTGTCGCGCCAGCGCACATAAACCTCGGTATCGCTATCGACCTGCCCAAGCCTGACGGCACGCGTGCGCTCATGGTGCCGAGCATCAAACGCGCCGACTCGCTGTCGTTCGAGGAGTACCTGTCTTCGTACGAAGACCTGGTGGTTCGCGCCCGCGCCGGCAAACTCACTGGAGCGGACTTCCAGGGCACCACACTTTCCCTGACAAACCCCGGCGGAATTGGCACCGTGCACTCGGTGCCCCGTCTGATGAAGGGGCAGGGTTGCATCGTCGGCGCAGGCGCGCTTGAGTATCCGGCGGAATTCCAAGGCGCGAGTGATAAGACGCTCAGCGAGTTGGCGATTGGCAAGACGATCACGCTGACCAGCACCTATGATCACCGAGTGATCCAGGGCGCCGGCTCGGGCGAGTTCCTCAAGAAGGTTCACGAACTTCTTATCGGCCAGCGCGGTTTCTACGACGACATTTTCGCGGCACTGCGCATTCCCTATGCACCTATTCACTGGGCTGCCGACATCAACGTCGACCTCGCAGAGCGCGTCGACAAGCAGGCTCGTGTGCAAGAGCTGATCAACTCGTTCCGCGTGCGCGGTCATATGATGGCCGACACCGATCCCCTCGAGTACATGCAACGCACGCACCCCGACCTCGAGATCGAGGAACACGGACTCACCTTCTGGGATCTCGATCGTGAATTCGTCACCGGCGGCTTCGGCGGTCGACGCGTGATGAAGTTGCGGGAGGTTTTAGGCGTGCTGCGCGACTCGTACTGCCGCACGACGGGCATCGAGTACATGCACATCCAAGATCCTGAACAGCGCCGCTGGTTCCAGCAACTGCTCGAAGTGAAGTACCAGAAGCCCGTCCATGACGAGCAGATGCGCATTCTCGACAAGCTCAACCAGGCTGAGGCGTTCGAAACGTTCTTGCAGACCAAGTACGTCGGCCAGAAGCGGTTCAGCCTCGAAGGCGGCGAATCGCTGATTCCATTGCTCGACGAGATTCTGCAGGGCGCAGCCGAAGCAGGCCTCGACGGCGCCGCCATCGGCATGGCCCACCGCGGCCGCCTGAACGTACTCACCAACATCGCCGGCAAGACGTACGGACAGGTCTTCCGCGAGTTCGAAGGTGCCGTCGCGGTCGGCTCCAAGCGGGGCTCCGGTGACGTGAAATACCACCTCGGCACCGAGGGCACGTTCGTCGACGACCGCGGCAAAGAGCTTCCGGTCTACCTCGCTGCCAACCCCTCACACCTTGAGACCGTCGATGGCGTTCTCGAGGGCATTGTTCGCGCCAAGCAAGACCGCAAGCCAATTGGCACGTTCTCGTGGCTGCCGATTCTGGTGCACGGTGACGCAGCCTTTGCCGGTCAGGGTGTCGTCGTCGAGACGCTGCAGATGTCGCAGTTGCGGGGCTACCGCACCGGTGGAACCATCCACGTCGTCGTCAACAATCAGGTCGGCTTCACGACTACGCCGCAAGACGGTCGCTCGTCGATCTACTCAACGGACGTCGCGAAAACCATCCAGGCTCCCATCCTTCACGTGAACGGTGATGACCCCGAAGCGGTCAACCGCGCAGCACAGCTTGCATTCGCCTATCGCGAGAAGTTCCACCGCGATATTGTGATCGATCTCGTCTGCTACCGCCGACGCGGGCACAACGAGGGCGATGACCCCTCGATGACCCAGCCGCTGATGACCAACCTCATCGAAGCCAAGCGTTCGGTTCGCCGCCTCTACACTGAGGCGCTCGTCGGCCGCGGTGACATCACCGAAGAAGAGTACGAGCAGGCCAAGCGGGACTTCCAGAACCGCCTCGAGATCGCTTTCGCAGAAACGCACGCGGCAGAGACCGGCACATCGAACGTCATCGAGGTCGACGCGATCGAAGAGCCCGTTGTCGGCACGCCGGACATCACCGGAGTGAGCCGTGAGGTTGTTCAGCTGATCGGCGATGCCTTCGTCAACAAGCCTGATGGCTTCACCGTGCACACAAAGTTGCAGCAGTTGCTCAACAAGCGGGCCGATATGAGCCGCAATGGAAACATCGACTGGGCGTTCGGCGAGCTTCTCGCGTTCGGATCTCTTCTGCTCGAGAAGACGAACGTGCGATTGGCTGGACAGGACGTACGCAGGGGAACCTTTGTGCAGCGCCACGCGGTGCTTCATGACCGGGCAAACGGCCAAGAATGGATTCCGCTGTCGAACCTGAATGACGATCAGGGACGTTTCTGGGTGTATGACTCGCTACTCAGCGAGTACGCCGCAATGGGCTTCGAGTATGGCTACTCGGTAGAGCGTGCAGATGCTCTCGTGCTCTGGGAAGCACAGTTCGGCGACTTCGCGAACGGCGCGCAGTCGATCATCGATGAGTTCATTTCATCGGCTGATCAGAAGTGGGGCCAGCAGTCGAGTGTCGTGTTGCTTCTGCCCCACGGCTACGAAGGCCAGGGGCCAGACCACTCGTCCGCGCGTATTGAGAGGTATCTGCAGATGTGCGCACAAGACAACATGGTGGTCGCTCGTCCGTCGACGCCGGCATCGTACTTCCACCTGTTGCGTCGTCAGGCCTACTCACGTCCGCGCCGCCCGATGGTCGTGTTCACGCCGAAAGCGATGCTTCGACTTCGCGGTGCCACCAGTCCCGTGGATGACTTCCTCACCGGCACTTTCGAGCCCGTTCTCGACGATAACCGTGACCTCGACCGCAACGCAGTCAAGCGGGTTTTGCTTCACTCCGGCAAGATCCACTGGGACCTCCGGGCAGAGCTTGACAAGAACCCGAACCCAGAAGTCGCACTTGTGCGTCTCGAGCAGTTCTACCCGACCCCTGCGGTCGATCTGAACCGGGTTGTCGAACTTTACCCAAATGCTGAATTGGTCTGGGTGCAGGACGAGCCAGAGAATCAAGGCCCGTGGCCCTTCGTGGCGCTTGAGCTCGCAAAGCACATGCGGGGGCGCACCATCCGTCGCGTCTCCCGTGCCGCCGCCGCGTCAACGGCCACCGGCTCGCCGAAGGTTCACGCGGCAGAACACGCCGAGATCATGAAGAAGGCACTCACCATTAGCTGAGTGAGTTCGCAACTGCTGAGGGTCCAAGATGCAATCGCATCTTGGACCCTCAGCAGTTGGCAGCCGGGTCGAAACCCGCTGCGCTCTGCGATCGCTAGTGACTCGCCTGCGCCTCGCGCAGCTTTGCCATCACCAAGTCACGCAGCTCTTCGGGCGCCGCTTCTTTGCACGCTCGAGCGACCACATCTGTGAGCGTGCGAGCGACAAGCGCCTCATCTCGACACTCGGGGCATTGCTCCAGGTGCTCGGTAATGTCGCTGTGTTGCGTCTTGCACACCTCGTTGCGGAGGTACTCCTCAAGGTCACGCCGCGCCTTTTCGCAGCCGCAATCGGTCATTTCGCGCTCCTCGTTGCGGACTCGATGCCGCGCTCTTTTGCGTAGTCGGCAAGCAGATCACGAAGCATTCGCCGGCCTCGATGCAGGCGGCTCATGACTGTGCCAATAGGGGTCTTCATAATTTCGGCGATCTCTTGGTAGGCGAATCCCTCAACGTCTGCGAGGTAAACCGCGAGTCGGAAATCTTCCGGGATTGCCTGCAACGCGTCTTTTACGACGGACGCTGGCATATGGTCGATCGCTTCAGCTTCAGCTGAGCGTGTCGTTGACGCCGTGGTTGATTCCGCACCGCCGAGTTGCCAGTCCTCCAGCTCGTCAATCGTGCCCTGGTACGGCTCACGCTGCTTCTTGCGATAGGTATTGATGTACGTGTTGGTGAGAATCCGATAAAGCCAGGCTTTTAGATTCGTCCCCTGCGTAAACGACTTCCAAGAAGCGAACGCCTTGACGAACGTCTCTTGCACGAGATCGGCAGCGTCAGCCGGGTTCCTGGTCATGCGCATGCCAGCGGCATACAACTGGTCCATGAAGGGCAACGCCTGCTCTTCAAACTGTCGTCGGGCCGCGGCCGCTGAATCCTCTTGCTCGGTCATCAGGCGCAAGTCTACGGCGGTGTCTTGCGTGTTTCTGGTGAAGGCGTCGCCCGACACCTCATTGGCAGAATGCTCAAGAGTTGCAATCACCTACTCGATGTCCTTCCTCGCGTGATCCCGGCGTTGCGTCACCGGTTCAGTAGGGTAGAACGCGATGACAGTCGACGGGTATTCCCCCAAATCACAGACCGCTCCAAAACGGAACGGTCATTGGCGCGCGCCCGCGGCGACAGGTCCGCTGAATGCCACTGTCACCGTGCCGGGGTCGAAGTCCCTCACGAACCGAGAGCTCATCCTCGCGGCGCTCGCCGACTCTCCGAGTCGACTGACTGCGCCGCTGCACTCTGATGACTCTGCCCGCATGGTGGATGCGCTGCGCGCACTCGGTGTGGAGATTGAGCTCGAGAGTGGCGATGGCTTGTACGGGGATGATTTTCTCGTGACTCCCGCCAAGCCGTTCCGTGGCGACACCGTCGTCGACTCAGGTCAGGCGGGCACCGTCATGCGATTCGCGGCTGCTCTCGCGGGCTTCGCCCATGGCGACGTCACGCTCACCGCCCACGAAAGTGCCTTGCACCGGCCGATGGGGGCCATGATCTCCGCGCTACGAGATGTCGGTGTTGACATCGACGATGGCGCGCGCTGGACCCTTCCGTTCACGGTGCGGGGTCGCGGCCACGTGCGAGGCGGCGAGATCACCATCGATGCCAGCGCATCGAGCCAGTTCGTCTCAGGGCTCCTTCTGGCTGCTCCTCGGTTCGACGTAGGGCTGCATCTGCGGCACTGCGGCGAGCGGCTGCCGAGCATTCCGCACATTGACATGACGGTGGAATCTCTCGCGCACCGCGGCGTTCATGTCGAGCGCCCCGCGGTCGGCGAGTGGATCGTGCCCGCGAGCAGTATTCGCGGCAAAGATGTCGCAATCGAGCCAGACCTCTCGAACGCCGCCCCGTTCCTCGCGGCCGCAATGATTGCAGGTGGCTCAGTGTCGGTGACCGGCTGGCCTGCTCATTCGACACAGCCCGGAGCCATGCTCTCTGACATCCTTTCGCTGATGGGCGCACGCGTTGTGCGCCGAGGCGGCGCGCTGACTGTGACCGCGGGCAACGGCATTCACGGAGTTGACCTTGACCTCTCAGCGGCTGGCGAGTTGACGCCGACGATCTTTGCGTTAGCCGCGTTCGCTGACGCCCCCACAACGCTCTACGGCATCGGGCACATTCGCGGCCATGAAACGGACCGCATCGCGGCGCTTATCGGTGAGCTTCGCGGATTGGGTGGCGAAGCGCATGAGCTCGAAGACGGCATACGCATCGTGCCGCAGCCATTGCACGGCGGCAATTGGCGCGCACATCATGATCATCGGCTAGCAACGACCGGTGCCCTTATCGGCCTCGCAGTCGATGGCGTCGAGGTCGATGACATCGGTACAACGGCGAAGACCATGCCAGAGTTCCCTGAAATCTGGCAGCGGATGCTCGATGACAGCGATCGCGACGACTGTGCCGAGGCGATGCATTCACTGTGAGCTGGCTCGATGATGACGACGATGACGTGCTCGAGTTCGACGAGTCCAGCATCCGCATCCGCCCCAACCCCAAGGCCAACCGTCCTCGAACCAAGAGACGGCCCGCGCACGCCGATGCGCAGATCGCGCGTGTGCTGGGTGTCGACCGTGGGCGATACACCGTGCTCGCTGACGAAGGCGGCCCCGACGAGCGTGTGGTGTTGGCCACTCGCGCACGCGAACTGCGCAAGATGCCGATCGTCACGGGAGACCGCGCACGCGTCGTAGGCGACCGATCCGGTGACGAGGGCACCCTCTCGCGCATCATCGGCATAGAGGAGCGCACATCGCTGCTGCGACGCAGCGCCGATGACACCGATCAAGTTGAGCGGGTGATCGTCGCGAATGCGGATCGGATGCTCGTGGTCGTCGCAGCGGCCGATCCCGAACCGCGCGCACGACTCGTTGATCGCTATCTCATCGCCGCACTCGACGCGGGCGTGCGCCCGCTTCTTGTCGTCACCAAAACGGACATCGCCGATCCGACAGCCTTCCTTCGGCATTTCGAAGGACTGGACGACCTTCAGGTCTTCACAAGCGGCATGAGCACCGGCGGAATGCCGTTGGAAGCCATCGGTGACGCACTGGTCGGTCATTCCACCGTGTTCGTCGGCCATTCGGGTGTCGGCAAGTCCACGCTTGTGAACGCCCTTGTCCCCGATGCACATCGTGCGACCGGACACGTCAATCAAGTAACTGGTCGCGGCCGGCACACATCAAGTTCCACGGTGTCGCTGCGCTATCAGAACGGCGAGAAGACAGGCTGGGTGATCGATACCCCGGGAGTGCGATCGTTCGGGCTCGGACACGTCGACACCACCAACATTCTGCGGGCTTTCACCGACCTTGCAGAGATCGCTCTCGAATGCCCGCGGGGATGCACGCACCTGGTCACTGCGCCCGACTGCGCGCTGCCGGGCGCCGTCGCAGCGGGACGACTCGGTGATCGAGGCGCCGAGCGTCTGGATTCGCTGCAAAGGCTGCTGGCGACGTTCGCAGAGAAGTAGTCTGGTGCAGTGACCAATCGCCTTGAAGTCGGCTCTACCGCACCCTCGTTTGCTCTCAAAAACCAAGATGGCGCTGTCGTTTCGCTAGATGCAATGCGTGGAGAACGCGTGATCGTCTTCTTCTACCCCGAAGCGATGACTCCAGGATGCACGACAGAAGCGTGTGACTTTCGAGACAGTTTGGCGCCCTTGCAGGCCGCCGGCTACACACTGCTCGGAATCTCGCGCGACGAGCCTGAGAAGCTACGACGCTTTCGCGAGCGCGATAACCTCACATACGACCTGCTGAGCGACCCCGACCACAGCATTCACGATGCGTATGGGGTGTGGGGAGAGAAAGTGAACTACGGCAAGACTTTCATGGGCGTCATCCGTTCCACGTTCGTCATCGACGAGGACGGTCTCGTCAGCCACGCGCTCTACAACATCCGCGCAACCGGCCATGTCGCACGGCTGCGCAAGACGCTCGAGGTTTAGCGTGAATCGCCACGCTCTCTGACGGCGGCGGAGCGAACGGCTAACACCAGCAGCACCAGCGTCAGTACCGCGGGAAGAGCAATTGCTACTGCCGTGATGGGGTGTGCGAACTCGCCAGTGGCTGCGCCAAGGGCGACGGCAAGAATGAGCAGCTGAGTGACTATTGCGCCGGATCGCCCCCACGACTCATCGCGCCAAATGGCTACCGAGAACGCCAGCACCGCCGCGGCGCCCACTGCGGTGAGCACGACGAGAGCCAGGGCCGTTGACAGCACCCCGGTGTCTCCTGACAGCAGTGCCAGCACTTGCCACGCAACCAAACCAGCAACCACAATGCCTTCAAGACCCACCAAAATGGCTGCGAAGCGCTCGCGCTTACTTGTAGACATTCACTAATTCCCTTCCGCAAAACCGCGTGCTCTTGTGTCATTCCGACACAGAGTCAAGGGAAAACTCAGGTAACCAGACAGAAACCCTGCGTTCATCTCTTGATTCGCGATATCGCCTATGGGAGCATTGACGAAGCCGTGTGCTCCCACAGCGACGTGGGGCGAGCATTTTCTCGCACTCTTTTAGGGTATCGGACCCGAAACCATACCCACGTCACTCAACCCCACCCTCGTATCAAGGAGCACCACCATGGATTGGCGCGATAAGGCCGCCTGCCTGACTGTCGACCCCGAGCTGTTTTTCCCCGTAGGGAACACCGGCCCGGCTGTCGACCAGATTGAAAAGGCCAAAACGGTCTGCGCAAAGTGCACCGTCACCGAGGTTTGTCTCCAGTACGCGCTGGAAACCGGTCAAGATTCCGGCGTCTGGGGTGGTTTATCAGAAGACGAGCGCCGCGCTCTCAAGCGCCGCGCAGCCCGCGCTCGCCGCGCGAGCTGACACCTACCGCTGCGCGATATAGCGCATCGGTATCTCGATAGTCACTTCGGTGCCGCTACCGGTCAATGTGTGCCAATCGATTGTGCCGCTGAGTTCACCTTGAATCAGCGTGCGAACGATTTGCGTGCCGAGACCGTTTCCTACCTGACCCTCTGGAAGCCCCGAGCCAGTGTCACGTACCCGCACTTCGAGCCTCTCTTCGTTGCGCTCCGCAATAATCTCGACATCACCCTCTTGGCCGGCAAGGCCATGCTCGACCGCGTTGGTGACAAGCTCCGTCAACGCGAGCGCAAGCGGCGTGGCGTATTCACTGGGCAAAGTGCCAAACCGTCCTGATGAACGCGTGCGCGCCCGCGTGTTGGGTGCCGCAGCAACCTCTGCGACCAGTTTGAGCACGCGTGCGAAGACTTCGTCGAACTCGACGTTCTGCGCCAACCCCTCAGACAGAGTGTCGTGCACAACAGCGATGGCGGCGACCCGCCGCATGGCATGTGTGAGCGCTTCACGCGCCTCTTCGGAGTGCGAGCGGCGCGCTTGAATGCGCAGCAGTGACGCGACTGTCTGCAGGTTGTTCTTGACCCGATGGTGGATTTCGCGGATCGTCGCATCTTTGGTGATCAGTTCTTGCTCTTGGTGGCGTATCTCGGTGACGTCGCGACACAACACGATCGCTCCGATGCGCGTGCCATGATCACGCAGCGGAATTGTGCGCAAAGACACGGTGACGCCACGTGACTCCATGTCTGCGCGCCAAGGTGCTCGCCCGGTCACCACGACCGGCAGCGACTCATCGAACTGCCGCTTATCCGGCAGGATCGTGGTCACCACTTCAACAAGCGATTCACCTTCGAGCTCATCGACAAAGCCGAGTCGGTTGAAAGCCGATAGCGCGTTCGGACTCGCGAACGTCGTAATGCCGTCGACATCAAGCCGAATGAGTCCGTCGGATGCTCGCGGAGCGCCCCTGCGCGGAGAGGTCGGGGCAGCCATATCGGGGAACTCACCAGATGCCACCATGCCGAAAAGATCGTCGGCGCAATCGTTGAACGTGATCTGCTGTCGAGAGGGCGTACGGGTCTCGCCGAGGTTGGTGTGGCGAGTCACAACGCCAAGAGTCTGCGGGGCGTCTGTGCCCTGTGCCCGCACGACCGGGACTGCGCGCACGCGAGTGGGAGTCTCTTCGAACCAATCCGGAGATGCCGAATCGACGATGCGACCAGTCTGAAACGCTTCGCGCACTTGCGTGTTCCATTGCGGGCGAACCCGACCGCCGACGATGTCGCGATAAAACAAAGTCGCGGCTCCCCCGGGCCGAGTGTGCGCCACGGCGACGAACGAATCATCAGGCGTGGGCACCCACAGCACAATGTCTGCGAAGGCGAGATCGGCAAGCAACTGCCCATCGCCAGCAAGGCGATGCAGCCACTCGACGTCTTCTTCGCTCGCACGGCCTTGGGCGTAAACAAGATCACTGAGGGTCGACACACCTCCAGCCTAGAGCGGGTTCGTCATGCTTCAGTTTTGGTGTATCGCCGAGTGACACGCCGCGATGCCGCAACGGTGACTGGCGGTGGCGCAAGCGAGTCGCCAACGAAACGGCGTACCCCGAGCACGAGCGAAGACTTCGGAGATTGCTCGGCAATTGTTCGAGAAGCAAGCAGGGCAGCATCCGCCGCTTTGGCATCTAGCGGCAAGAACCACACATCTCTGATGCCACCGAACCTTTCCAGCGTGCGGCGAACCTGTCCGCGTGCGTCGATTCCTAACGCACCCGGCCGGATCTTGTTCGCAATCACCCGTACGGTCGTGGCCCCGATGGTCGCGCGAAGGTCGGCATGCGCTCGCAGAAACCGTGAAATGCCGACCGGATCGGCACCGGCGACGGCCACAACGACGTCTGCGGAACGCAGGGCTGCAAGCGTGGCGGCGTTGCGGCGGGGCCCATCAAGGTCACTGACGATCTCTTCGTCGCGTTCGAGCGATGACGAGACATCGACGACGGTGAAGTCCGCCCAGCTGCGGCAAACCTCAAGCGCCTTTCCTACCCGTTTCTCGCTGAGCTCCGGCCACCGCGATGGCCGGTTCAGCCCGGTAAGCACATCAACTCCAGTGCTCCCGAGGGGGATGCTTATGCGCGTGAGTTCCTTCCCATCGAGTCCGCCAAGTTCTGCCTGCCTGCAGGCTGCAGCAAACCCCGGGCCCTCATCGGCGATCCCCAGCGCCAACGCGATCGAGGGTGCGTGAGCGTCAGCATCCACCAGCGCGACGTGCTTGCCCCCTCGGGCTAGCTCCGCCGCGAGTTCGATAGCGACCGTCGAGCGGCCAGGGGCTCCCGCAGCACCCCACACCGCGATCACACGAGGCGTGTCATGCGCGTCGGTGGGCTCCGCGGGGCTCTGCGGCTGAGTCGCTAGAGCATCTGCGACAAGGCGCGCAGATGCATCGGCAGCGAGAGATCGTTCCAGACCGAAGACCGCAGCGACTCTCTCGTCAGCATCATGCGCACACAACGGCACAATACGCGTCGCTGCGCGATCGCAGAGGGCTACCACTTCGGCAGTCAGCGAGTCGCGCCGCACCTCCAAGATCACGGCGTCTGCGGCCAACACAGCCCGCAACAGGCCCTCTGACTCGTCTCCTAGCAGCGTGTCGCCAGCGATTTCGGCCAGCACTCTCGAATCGGCCGTCGCTATAACTTCATAGCCCTCGCGAATGAGGCCCGCTGACAGTGCCCCACCGCCATCGACGGCAACGACCACTCTCACGAGGCTGTTCCAGCGGAAACCACCGAGAGGGCGGACTGATCGGCGATGGCGGCAAGAGTCGCCGCGACGTCGGCTCGCGAGATCACCAATTCGAGTGCCGCAGAGCCGCCTCCAATCGCAGATTCGTCTTTTGTGATGGCGGCGACAATCGCATCTGCCACCAGAATCCTCGGGGTGTCGTACGTGCCTCGTTCCAGAAGTGGCGCCGCCCATAGCTCCACGGTCACGCCTTCATCGATAGAGGCAGGAACATCAGCGCTCGTGCGAATAACAACGCTTGTCGTGCTCAGTGTGACGGGGTCGGCAACGGCAGACGACGGTAGCAACTCCCCCGCGATAATCGTGCGAGTGGCCACTACTCCCTCTGCCAACTCGTCGGGCGCCACATACGAGTCGCCCAGCTGACCGAGGGCGACTTCGACCACGCGCAGGTCGTCAGCCGCGATGGCTTGTCCGGGCACGATGGTGCGAGTTGCTGCGAAAGCGGGAGCCGTCTGCCGAGCGGTTGCGACAACGAGCCACACTCCCGCAATGGATGCGACGATAAGCACGACCCCGAGAAGGAATCGCGCATCGCCCCATGCTCTGCGTCGTGGTGGGCGAACTGGATCTGCGACCGTCATGCTGTCCATCGTCGCTCACGGGGAAAATCTGTCTCTTCGGTTATCCACAGGGGCGTGCCCTTCCCCACTGCTTCCACAGGCCGCCGCCATAATGGGGGCATGCCCGACAACTCCATGCCTGAGGTGCGCTTGCTCGCCCCGGCCCAGGTTGGCGAGCTTCTCAGCCTTTCGGTCGATGAAGTCATGGCGCTCGTCATGAGCGGCCAGATTCGCGGCATGCAGGTGGGCACACCACCGCGCTGGCGAATCGACGAGGCAAGTGTGGGTGGCTATCTCGATGATCAGGCCGAAGAAGCTCGCAGAATGGCGTTGTGGCGGCAGTCGAACGCTGCAAGTTTTCCCGAGCTCTGGGGCGGCGGGATCATTCGTCAATCCGAGTGATCCCTCGTTGCTAGAGCAACGGAGCATCTGGCTCAAGCCGAATCCAAGACACCGCGGCAAACGACACCAGTCGATATCCCGTGACGTCGGCGGCTCTGCGGGGTTGCCCACTGTCGTGCAGCGCGAGATCAAAGTGATCGGCGCCAGCACGATCGATCGTACCCGCGAGCTGACGTCCGCTAGCAGCGAGGGTCACCCCTACGCCGACGCGTCGACGCACGAGATCACGCAACACAAAACCAAACGTGACCCGGTCGCGAAGCGCGGATCGCTCGGCGATCGGGCGCGCGCTGCGCAAGACGTCGACATGGGGGGCCATCACGGTCGCGATGCCATCGAGCGGGGCCAGCACGACACCGGCGCGGGGCTGTGTCGGTTCGAGCGCAACCCAGTCCGCGCCGACACCTGACACCTCGGCGTGCAGTGTCGACCCGTCAGACATCTCGAACGCCGGGGTCGAGGTTGTGCGTTCTCGAGATGCCAGCACGCTCAGGCGATCGCGCAATACGACCTGTGAAAGACGCAGCCGCTCGGCTTCGGTGTCGAGCGCCGCACGCTCGGCCTCCCACTCGGAGGCAAGCTGATCTTCAAGATCGTCAAAGAAGCGGTCCCAACGCACATCCTGAGAGTAGGCGACGCATTAGGACTTGATGAGAAGTTATCCACAACCTGGGGTTTCGCCTTTTCCTAGGGCCAGTGCAGGTGTTCTACTAGCTCACGGATAACCCCCCACTGTTGAGATAGGTACCCCATGGCAACGCCGCCGACGGGCCACGCCCGCGCATACCGCGCCTCTGACGAGGCGCTGGAGCTTTCTGAATTCTTCGCCCCACAGCGAACCTCAGCCGTTGAGCTCCCCGACCCAGAAGTCTTTCTTCGCAACCTCACTCGAGGAGTTCTTGAAGTTTTCGCAGGCGTGCGCGAAGTGGATCAGCTCGCACGCTGGCTCACGGAAGATCCGTTTCGCAAGCTCGTTACGCGCACCAACCTCGCAACCCGCGCCCGAAGCGCCCGAGGCGTTCCCGCCGTCCGCCCGGTTCATCAGATCCTCAGTGTGCGCTACTCAGCCCCCACCGATGGCGTGGTCGAGGGCACCGTGATCGTGCAGATCCCGACACGCGTGCGCGCCGTCGCAGCCCGCCTCGAGGGCATGGATGGCCGTTGGCGAGCGACCTCGCTCGCTCTTCTATAGCTATTGCCTGTACGACGCGAGAAAATTGCCAAGCCGCTCGATAGCTTCGGTCAGCACTCGAGCTTCGGGCAGTGTCACGATGCGCACATGATCTGGGCTCGCCCAGTTGAAACCGGTGCCCTGCACCAGCAGCACATGTTCTGCGATCAAGAAGTCGTAGACGAACTTGGCGTCGTCGTGGATCTCGTGCACATTCGGATCGAATCGTGGGAACGCGTAGAGCGCGCCCTGCGGCTTCACGCAGCTGACACCAGGAATGGACTCAAGTGTTCTCCAGGCGGCATCGCGTTGCTCATGAAGCCTGCCAGTAGGCGCGATCAGCGCGTCAATCGACTGCACACCAGAAAGGGCCGCCTGCACGGCAAACTGTGCGGGAACGTTTGGGCAAAGCCGCGTAGAGGCCAGCAGCGTCACGCCCTCAATGAACCCGGCAGCGTGCGCTTTCGGACCTGTGATCACAAGCCACCCTGATCGGTAGCCGGCGACGCGATACGTCTTTGAGAGTCCGTTGAATGTCAGCACGAGAAGATCGGGAGCGACGGATGCCATCGGAATGTGAACCGCGTCGTCAAACAGAATCCGGTCGTAAATCTCGTCTGAGAGCACGAGCAGCGAGTGCTCTCTCGCAATCTCGGCGATTCCCTCGAGAATCTCCCGCGTGTATACGGCCCCCGTGGGATTGTTCGGATTGATGACGACGATGGCCTTGGTGCGCGGGGTGATCTTCGCACGGATGTCTTCAAGATCGGGCTGCCACCCGTTCTCTTCATCTGAGATGTAATGCACCGGTGTGCCGCCGCCGAGGCTCGTCATCGCGGTCCACAGCGGGTAGTCCGGTGCGGGGATCAGCACCTCGTCGCCTTCATCAAGCAGCGCCTGCATGACCATCGTGATCAGTTCAGATACGCCGTTTCCCAAATACACGTCGTCAGGATCGAACGATGGGAAGGTGGGATCTTGTTCGTATCGCGACACAACAGCACGCCGTGCCGACATGATTCCGCGGCTGTCGCTATAGCCGTGTGCCTGCGGAACAGCGTCGATCATGTCGCGCACGATCTGAAACGGCGCTTCGAAACCAAAGGTGGCAGGGTTTCCGGTGTTGAGCTTCAAGATGGTGTGACCGTCAGCTTCAAGTCGGTCGGCCGCGACGAGCGCCTGGCCGCGAATCTCGTACAGCACGTTCTTGAGCTTGCTGGATTGGTCGAGGGGGCGAAGCTGACTCATCGCATCAGGATATCGGTGTCGAGTGAGAGCCCATCGCCATTATCGGGCAACTGCGAGCCCTGTCCGACGAAGAACGCGTGCGTCTGTTGCTACTTGCTCTTGTCTGCGGCGCGGCGCTGTGCGCGGTTCTGGGGCGCGGGGGCAGCGTCGTCAGCATCCGTCTTCTGACCGAATGCGCCACGAGGTGCCTCAGCTGCCGGAGCGGCCGCTGGCTGCCCCTGTGACGCCGCGGTCGCAGCGGCCTGACGCATGCGAGATGTCGCCGACTGCTGAACCTGGCCGCGGTCGTTGCGCACCTCGACCTCGCCAGCATCGTTGGCCGCAGAGTACTCCAGGCGTTGCCCCTCGATCGGCGCCGAGGCGCTGAGCCCCTTGGCCTCGACCTCACCCTGACGGCGGACTTCTACGTCGAGGTTGTACAGGTAGCCGACGGACTCTTCTTTGATCTGCCCCATCATCGATTGGAACATCTGGAAGCCTTCGCGCTGGTACTCGATCAGCGGATCACGCTGGGCCATGGCACGCAGGCCTATGCCGTCCTTCAGGTAGTCCATCTCGTAGAGGTGATCGCGCCAGCGCCGATCAAGCACCTGCAGCACGACGCGTCGTTCAAGCTCGCGCGTTGCCGCCTCGCCGAGGGTCTCTTCACGGGTGCTGTATGCGATCCTCGCGTCAGAGATGATCTCGCGCTTGAGCCCCTCGGCGTTGACGCCGCCGCGGCGGCCCGCTGCTTCTGCGACAACCTCGTCAATGGTCACGCTGACGGGGTAAAGCGTCTTGAGCTCAGTCCACAGCGCGTCGAAGTCCCAGCTTTCGGTGTGACCCGAGCCGGTGTGGTCATCGATAACCGCGTTGATGGCGTCTTCGATGAAGTGCTGCACGCGGTCTGCAATATCGTCACCCTGCAAAATGTGGCGACGGTCTGAGTAGATTGCCTCGCGCTGCCGGTTGAGCACATCGTCGTACTTCAGAACGTTCTTGCGAATCTCAGCGTTTCGGCTTTCAACCTGGCTCTGTGCCGACTTGATGGCGCGTGAGACCATTCCGGATTCGATGGCAACATCGTCAGGGAAGTTCGTGCGCGCGAGAATCGCTTCGGCAGCGCCAGACTGGAACAGCCGCATCAGGTCATCGGTGAGCGACAGGTAGAAGCGGCTCTCGCCAGGGTCACCCTGACGACCAGAGCGGCCTCGCAACTGATTGTCAATGCGGCGCGATTCATGGCGCTCTGTGCCGAGGACGTAGAGCCCACCAGCTTCAACGACTTTGGTGCTCTCTTCAGAGACCTTCTCGCGCATGGACTCGTAGACCGAGTCCCACTCGGCTTCGTAGTCTTCGGGCGTTTCGACCGGGTCAAGTCCCTTGGACTTGAGTTCTTGCACCGCGAGGAACTCCGCGTTTCCGCCGAGCATGATGTCGGTACCACGACCAGCCATGTTGGTGGCAACAGTCACTGCTCCAAACCGGCCAGCCCTGGCAACAATCTCTGCCTCACGGGCGTGGTTCTTCGCGTTGAGAACCTCGTGCTTGATGCCCTTCTTCGCAAGCAGCCGAGAGAGGTACTCACTCTTTTCGACGCTCACCGTACCGACGAGAACGGGCTGACCGCCCTCGTGGCGCACCGCGATGTCTTCAACAACCTGGGCGAACTTGGCCTGCTCGTTCTTGTAGACGAGGTCGGACTGGTCTTTGCGCACCATCGGCCGGTTCGTCGGAATCGGCACCACACCGAGGTTGTAAGTCGACATGAACTCCGCGGCTTCAGTTTCTGCTGTACCGGTCATTCCTGCGAGCTTGTCGTACAGACGGAAGTAGTTCTGCAGTGTCACCGTGGCGAGGGTCTGGTTCTCAGCCTTGACGGGAACCGCTTCTTTGGCCTCAATCGCCTGGTGGATGCCTTCGTTGTAGCGGCGGCCAGCCAAGATGCGGCCGGTGTGCTCATCCACGATCATCACCTCGTCATTGATGACGACATAGTCGCTGTCGCGCTTGAAGAGCGCGAGCGCCTTGATCGAGTTGTTGAGGAAGGAGATGAGTGGGGTATTCGCCGACTCATAGAGGTTGTCGATGCCGAGGTAGTCCTCGACCTTTTCGATGCCGGGCTCGAGCACACCGATCGTGCGCTTCTTCTCGTCAACCTCGTAGTCGACGCCAGCGTCCAGCGTTTTGGCGATCTTCGCGAACTCGACAAACCAGCGATTCGCCTCTCCCGATGACGGTCCAGAAATGATCAGCGGAGTGCGAGCCTCGTCGATGAGAATCGAGTCGACCTCATCCACGATCGCGAAAAAGTGGCCACGCTGAACGAGGTCCTCTTTTCGCCACGCCATGTTGTCGCGCAGGTAGTCAAAGCCGAACTCGTTGTTGGTGCCGTATGTGATGTCGCACTCGTACTGTGCACGACGTACCTCAGGAGTCTGACCGGCGACGATCGTGCCGGTGGTTAATCCGAGGGTGCGATAAATGCGACCCATGAGCTCTGCCTGGTACGACGCGAGGTAGTCGTTCACGGTAATGACGTGCACGCCCTTGCCTGCGATCGCGTTGAGGTAGACCGGGAACGCGCCCGTCAGGGTCTTTCCTTCACCGGTCTTCATCTCGGCGATGTTGCCCAGGTGAAGGGCTGCACCACCCATGATCTGAACGTCATACGCCCGCTGGCCGAGTGTGCGCTTGGCGGCCTCACGAACGGCCGCGAACGCCTCGGGCATGAGCTGATCGAGCGTCTCACCTGCCTCATGGCGTGCGCGAAGTTCGGCGGATTCGCCGCGCAGTTCCTCGTCGGTGAGCTGAGCGTAGTCCTCTTCGAGGGCGTTGACTGCCTTGACGACCTGGTTCAGACGCCGAAGGATTCGACCCTCGCCGGCACGAAGCAGTTTCTCGAGGGGGTTTGCCACGAAGTGTCTCCATCTGTCGGGTTCGACGCGTTTGGCGCCGATGCCGCCCGGAAGCTGAGCCCAGGCATACCTCCCTATGTTATCTGCCTGTGACCTTGGCGTGTGCTGGATACCATCCTGGCGCCAAATCCGGCTATGTCTATACTCGGCAATTACATACTCAGTATGCGAAGAGCGGAGCGTTCACGTGTCGGTGCGGCAGGGCCTGTTGGCCATCCTCAATCAGGGCCCTTGCTACGGCTACCAGTTGCGCACCGAGTTCGACCGGCGTACCGGTTCGACCTGGCCATTGAACGTCGGGCAGATCTACAACACCTTGGACCGCTTGGAACGAGATGGTCTCGTCAGCAAAGCAGACATCGACGAGCAGGGGCATGTCTACTGGAAGATCACCGACGCGGGGTCTGTAGCGGTCGACAATTGGTTGGGCGATCCCGTGCGCCGCAGTGGCGGGACGCGAGACGAGCTTGCGATAAAGCTCGCTTTGGCCGCAACGCTGCCGGGGGTCGACGTCATGGCGCTTATCGAATCGCAACGACAGGTGTCACGTACTCAGTTCGACGAACTGCTGCGCACATCGCACGAAGGTGCCACCCCGGACGAACCACAGGCCCTTACTCGCTCACTCGTCATTGATTCAATGATCTGCGCTGCTGAAGCAGAGCTGCGCTGGCTCGACCGTGCCGAGCAGCGCTTGGCGCAGCATCCCGAACGGTCGATGGCCTTCGAGCTTTCCGACGAGCGCCCCAAACGCGGACGACCTGCCCGGGCTACCGCCCACTGAGCGGGGCTCGGCGCGGCGTCCTGTCGCTTCACAGCCTCGGCACACTACTCTTAACTGTGTCTACAGACGAAACGAACCCCCAAGCCGAGGCTCGGACCGAGCCCACCGCGACAACTTTTGCTGACCTCGGATTGGGCGAATCGGTGCTCAAAGCACTGCGTGACGTCGGTTACGAGACCCCCTCTGCTATTCAGGCAGCCACCATTCCCACGCTCCTTCAGGGACGTGACGTTGTAGGTCTTGCCCAGACCGGAACCGGCAAGACAGCCGCTTTCGCGTTGCCCATTCTCGACCGACTTGACGTGTCACAGAAGACCCCGCAGGCTCTCGTGCTTGCACCGACTCGCGAGCTCGCGCTTCAGGTCTGCGAAGCCTTCGAAAAGTACGCATCTCATGTCAAGGGCGTTCACGTTCTTCCCGTCTACGGCGGGCAGGGCTACGGCGTTCAGCTGTCGGCGCTTCGCCGCGGAGTGCACGTGATTGTCGGCACCCCTGGCCGAATCATGGATCACCTCGACAAGGGCACCCTCGACCTGTCGGAACTCAAGTACCTCGTGCTCGATGAGGCCGACGAGATGCTCAAGATGGGCTTCGCTGAAGACGTCGAGACGATCCTCGCCGACACCCCTTCGACCAAACAGGTCGCCCTGTTCTCTGCCACGATGCCTGCCACCATCCGCCGCATGTCGAAGCAGTACCTGAACGACCCAGAAGAGATCACGGTCAAGTCCAAGACCACCACTTCGGCGTCGACCACGCAGCGCTACCTCATCGTTTCGTTCCAGCAGAAGATGGATGCGCTGACGCGCATTCTCGAGGTCGAGAACTTCGAGGGCATGATCATCTTCGGGCGCACCAAGAGCGTTACCGAAGAGATCGCCGAGAAGTTGCGCGCCCGGGGATACTCTGCCGCCGCCATCAATGGTGACGTGGTGCAGGCCCAGCGCGAACGAATGGTGAACCAGCTCAAGTCGGGCAAGCTCGACATTCTCGTGGCCACCGATGTCGCAGCCCGCGGCCTCGACGTCGAGCGCATCTCGCACGTCGTGAACTTCGACATCCCCACTGACACCGAGTCGTACGTGCACCGCATCGGCCGCACCGGCCGCGCCGGCCGTTCGGGTGACGCAATCAGCTTCGTCACTCCGCGTGAGCGCGGGTTGGTACGCGCGATCGAGCGGGCAACACGCCAAGAGCTCACCGAAATGCGCCTGCCGAGTGTTGACGAAGTCAACGTCACTCGCCTGTCACGCTTTGATGACCGCATCACCGCGGCTCTCGGCGAAGCCGACCGTATCGAGCGCTTCCGCGACATCATCGCCCACTACGTGCGCAACCACGACGTGCCTGAAGTTGACGTCGCCGCGGCCCTCGCGGTCGTTGCACAGGGTGAGTCGCCTTTGCTACTCGAAGCCGAGCCTGAACGACCCAAGCGCGACTTCGCGGATCGCGGCGACCGTGGCGATCGCCGCAGCAATTTCGATCGCGACAGCCGCGATGGCCAGCGAGAGCGCCGTCAGCGTCCGAGCAATCCGAATATGGCCACATACCGGATCGCAGTGGGAAAGCGTCAGCGCGTCGAACCGCGCCAGATTGTGGGCGCTCTGGCCAATGAAGGCGGCCTTAGTCGCGGTGACTTCGGCGCAATTCAGATTCGCCCGGACTTCTCGCTGGTCGAGCTACCTGCAAACCTCTCCAGCGACACTCTTAACCGGCTCTCTGACACGCGCATCTCGGGTCAGCTCATCGAGATTCGTCTCGACTCGGGTGGCCCCGGCCGCGGCGACCGCAAGCCCCGCCAGAAGCGCGACAACGACCGCTACTGACTTTGTCTTGAGTCGTTGATGGATGTTATCGACAGCATCCATCAACGCTCACGCCTCAGTCAGGTTCCCTGACACAAGCCCGCAACGGTGATGGTCAGCCGACGCATGGGTTGCGACCTTAGGATCGAAGCTATGGCCGGATTTTGGGGCAAACGTAAACGCGAGCAAGAAGAGCTTCACGCTCAGGATGCTGACGTCGCGCGCCGCGCGCAGATCGCGCTGGTCGCAACTGACGAACGCATTCGCGTCACCACGGATGAGCTCGCTTTCGCCGATGCCGAGCTGGGCCCGACGTCGACGAAAGATCTGCGCGACGCACTGGAGTCGGTGCGTACGCACATGTCTGAGGCGTTCCATCTGCACCAGCTCAATCACGACGACATTCCCGACACTCCCGAAGAGCTGCGCACGCGCAACGCGCGCATCGTTCAACTGTGTGAGTGGGCCGAAGAGCTTCTCGATGACCGCACGGCGGCGTTAGCCGAACCGATCGAGCGCGCGCGCCGGGCCCCCGAGATCATCGCCCGAGTGCGCGCAGACACCGCACGGTTGCGCACTCGCGTGCCGCATGCGCGCGAAACAGTGCAGCGTCTCGCCGCTCGTTACGCGCCCGAAGCACTGGAGCAGGTCGAGTCGAATCCCTCGGAAGCCGACCAGCTTCTCGGTTTCGCTGAGCACAGCGCGACGGTCGCAGAGCGCCGACGCGAAGCAGGCCAGCGAGAGCAAGCAAACCTCGCCCTTGAAGCATCCACTGAGGCCGCAAGGCGCGCCGCGACATTGATCGACGCGGTCGAAACGTTCGAAGTCGAAGCGCTACGCGCCGAGTCGACGCTCGCAGCCGTAGTCGAAGAGTCGCGAGAAGACCTCATGGCCGCACGTTCTGCGCCTCAGGTACCCACGGTCACGACGGCCATGTCAAACCTGCAAGCCGTCCTCAAGACTCTGCCTGCCGTTGGTGTCAATACTGACCCGTTCGCCCTGCTCTCGCGTCTCAGAGACGCGAACAGCGAACTGGATTCCGCCATCAGTGCCGCTCGTGAGCGTGCCGCGCGAGTGATTCCCGACATGGCCCACGTGCGCCACGCGATCGACGATGCCGACCAGCAGTTGGCGGTCGCGCGCAGCGTAATCGCGGGGCACCGCGGCTGGATCGGCGCTGATGCCCGCACCCGTCTTGCCGAGGCAGAGCGCTTGCGCACAAACCTGGACCATTTTCTCGGCACTTCAGCATCGACAGCGATCACGATCGATGACGACCACCGCGAGCAAGCGCTGACCTTCGCTCGGCGCGTGGCTTTCCTCGCGGGCGAAGCCTTGCAACTTGCGCAGCGCGACATCAACTCGTCTCGTCCTCCCGGTGGCGACCAGTGGGGGCCACCAGGACCGGGCGGCGGCCGCCGCGGCGGAGGTAGCGACCTGATGGGCGGACTGCTCGGCGGCTTCGTGATCGGAAGCCTACTGGATGGCATGTTCGACTGAACGCGTGAAACAGAGAACGCCCCGATCAAAGGATCGGGGCGTTCTCTGTTTCACGTTGCTAGGAAGCCACCGCTTCAGGCGCCGCCTGCGTCGTGAGGGAAATCACGCCGTAGTCCCAGCCTTTGCGGCGGTAGACCACGCTGGGATGGTCGGTGCTCGCGTTGACGAACAGGAAGAAGTCGTGGCCGACAAGTTCCATCCGGTCGACCGCTTCTTCCACCGACATCCACTCGGGATGGAATTCTTTTGTCCGAATGACTACCGGCGTGTAGTCGGGCTCTTCCTCACTGCCCACTTGGACGGGTACTTCACCCGTCGCGACAGCACGCAGCATTTCGGCTGAGGCTGGCTGCACATCGAGGCCAGAAATCTCGCCGCTGCCTTTTTCGAACTTGGCGCCACGCGGGTGGTTGCGCGCGTCCACACGCTTGTCCTTCGCCCTGCGTAACTGCTCAGACAGCTTGTCGACGGAGAGATCGAGGGCCGTGAACTTGTCGCCGTCCTTGGCCTCTGCCCGCACGATCGGCCCCTTGCCCACAACAGTGAGTTCAACGGTGTCGTCTTCCATCCGACCGTTGTGATGGGCTCGATGCGTTACCTTGACCTCGACGCGTTGCGCGCGGGGTGCGAGGTGCTCAATTCGGGCTACCTTTTCTTCGACTACTGCGCGAAATCGATCCGTGATTCCCACGCCAACGCCGACGATGCTGGTTTCCATCCCTGACCTCCATGTTCCGGTCCGCCGGGTCAAGGGCGGACCTGAGTCGCCTTGTGCCCCCACCGTAGCCCCGCGACACGGAGATGTCACCCATGAGTATCAAATGCGTCGTTCGCTCTTAGCGGAGGTGTGCTACTCGGCCGAAGACTGTCGCGGTGTCGCGGCAACAGTGACCGCGCCCAGTACAATCGCCCCGGCGGTTTGCAGTGCACGAATCGCTTCTTCGAGCGTCGCACCCGTCGTCACTACGTCATCGACGACGATGACGCGGCGCCCGGCAGCATCCCCCGCCGCCATGCTGCCGATCACGTTCTCTCGACGTTGCATGATCGTCAGCCCGCGCTGGTCGGCGGTGCGACGAACGGTTCGCAGCAGGCGAGCGACGGGCAATACCGAACGCGCTGCCAGGCGGTCTGGCACTCGGTAGCCTCGCCGGCGGTACGCCGCTCGTGAGGTTGGCAGCGGCACGGCCACCGTGTCAGCAGGTGCCGCCACTTTGCCTATCGCCGCGTTCAGCGCTGGCGAGAGCGACGAGATCATGCTCGTACGGCCGTCTTCTTTCACCGCGCGAATCACGCGCGCAGCGACGCCCTCGAAACGAAGCCCGCTCCACAGCGGCACGCTGCCAGTTGCACCGGCGAGCGCGCGCCGGTGCGGGTGAGGGTGCAGCGCATCGACGCATTCCTCACAGAGGTCGACGTCGACAGCACCGCATCCGCCGCATTCGATAGGCATAACCAGAGTGAGAGCCTGAGCCAGTGCTGGCCGGATGAGACCGTCAAAGAGCGTGCGCGTCATTGCGACAGACTGTGCCCTAGCGGCGTCGCGCAACGCGCGCGACCACCCTGTGTGCAGATCAGAGCGTCAGCACTCCGCGGGGAGGAACCGTTCAGCTACTGCGGCATTCCTTGCTGCGTGGCCAGCACGATAACACCGGTTGCGGTCTGTTCCCAGTTCGTCCCGCGCTTCGCGTACACCGCCTCGTCAACGCCGTGCAAGCGCAGCGTCGTCGCGGTGGCCCCGCCCGCGATCGAGGTCATGCCTTCTGCCGCTGAGGTGACCGAAGATGGGCCGCCGATGACCTGCTCGAGCACCGACGAAGTGGCGTCATTGCTCGAAAGCGCCGCCACGGTCGTGTCATCGATCCAGGTGATATTCACTCCCCCACCCACGACAGTGCCGATCGTGATCGGGTCTCCCAACCGCACCGGTTGACCCTCAACGTCGCGTATCACGCCGGCAACCCACACCAGTTGGCGCTCACCCGACATCACGATGGCAGCCATGCGGGTTCCATCACGTGAAATTGCCATCGCCGAGATGGCTGAGGCATCCGGCCAGGCTTCGCCAATCCTCACGACAGAGCCATCGAGGTTCACGGCATGAACATCGCTGGGGCTGTCCTCCGGCACCGTCCAGACCACGCCGAACGGGTCGATCGTCGAATCCACAAGATCGGTGCGGTCATCAATCACGATGTTGGATCCGTCGGCCCCGACGCGAGCGACAGCGCCGTCAGCCTGAGTGACGGCCGCGAACTGACGATCGGCCGAAACCTGAATGGCGGTGGGCGCCGCCTCCACTACTGCGGTTGACAAACCTGGAATGGGCTCGAAAGATCCTCCTGACAGAAAACCAAAACCATCGTCAGTCAGCACGAGCGGGGCGGCAGCGATACGCGTGCTGAGTGTCGGCACGGGCTCGGCGATGATCGGACTCGATCCCACGGTGAGCGACACAGATGTCGCTCCCGCGGTGGCGAGGCTCGCTTCAAGCTGGGTGAGCATTCGATCCAGCGTGGTGCGGTCGGCGTCCAAGACCTGATCTGACAGATCGATTTCGGCTACCCCGTCAGTCACTGGCACGGATGCCAACAATGTCACATTCTCAGGGAACGCCGTGGCGACGGAGCCTTCAAGCCAGGTACTTCGAGCCTTGTTCACGAGCGCATCGGCTACGCGCGTTGCAGCATTCGAAATCGGGAACCAACGAACATCGGGCACGAGATACTGCCACGATGGATCGAAGTAGGCCACCGAATACTCGTGAAACACGCTGGGGAAGATATCGCGATCGAGCACCACTCCGTCGCGAGCAGAAGTGATGCGCCATTCGCCGTCGTCTTGTTGCTCGAGGGTGAACGGCAAATCGGTGGGGCCCGCCTCTGCGCGCTGGTAAGAGCCCTTGTCGTCGACTGTCGCTACGGCGACGACCGAGACGGTAATGCTGCCGTCGTC
Source organism: Microbacterium sp. NPDC076911 (assembly GCF_040687125.1). Taxonomy (NCBI): domain Bacteria; kingdom Bacillati; phylum Actinomycetota; class Actinomycetes; order Micrococcales; family Microbacteriaceae; genus Microbacterium; species Microbacterium sp. NPDC076911. Next base: position 218,079 of record NZ_JBFBMP010000002.1, read on the forward strand.
GTCGGTCGTATAGACGCGGTCTCCTGGGCTGTCGACGGTCACTCCGGTGTCGGGGCGCCACACTTCAGCAAACTCAGGGGCGAGGAACTCCCGTGCTCTGTCCCAGCGTCCGAGAGCGCCGGGGCCGGAGCCAGCCCGGATGAACCCCTCAACGATCTCGGCAGGCGAGGCTCCAGGCTGCGGAAGATCCGGCAAGAACGAGAAGTCCTGCACCCCGGTGGCACTTTCAGGCTCGAGGCCCTCTTGCACGGGACTGCTCGTCGGCAACCCGGCGCACGCCGCGAGTGCAATGCTCACGCATATCGCAAGAATCAGGGTCAGGATGCTGCGCAACCGCGTCATGACTTGCCCTTCTTGCGTTGAGGCTTGCGAGCCCGCTCGACGGCGTCTGTGCGCACCGATCCGGTGCTCAGCACTTCCAGTGACTGGGTGAGTCCGAGGTCATCTACGGCGGCGACGGAGTCATCACCGGGATCGGCAGGGATGGGCGAAGAAGCCGTGAGCTTTCCCGCCGTGCGCGGCAGCGTCAGCACAAAATTCGTGCCGCGGCCGAGCTCTGACCATACCGCCAGCTCGCCACCGTGCAGGCGTGCGTCGCCGAGAGCGATCGAGAGCCCGAGCCCAGTGCCACCTATCGTGCGTTTGCGAGATGGGTCGGCCCGCCAGAACCGATCGAAGACCCGCTCAGCATCAGTTGCCGTCATTCCGAGGCCGTAGTCGCGCACGCCAATCGCAACGGCTTGCTGATCGCTGTCGACCGTGACAACGATCGGGCGTCCCTCACCGTGTTCGATCGCGTTGCCCAACAGATTGCGCACGACGCGGCGGACTCGCCGAGGGTCCATGTCGACCGGTGAATAGCCGCCAGGGGCCACCAGACGAACGTCAGTACCGTGCTGTTCGGCCAATTGCACCATCGACTCAATGACATCTTCGGCGAGCGCCGCCAGACTCGTCGGTTCGAGCTCAAGTTGAACAGACCCCGCGTCGTACCGGCTGATCTCAAGCAGATCTGTCAGCAGCGTTTCGAAGCGCTGAACCTGCGCGTTAAGCAACTCGGCGGCACGAGCTGTGGCGGGTTCAAACTCCGACCGTTGATCATTGATCATGTCTGCCGCTAGGCGAATGGTCGTCAGCGGAGTGCGCAGTTCATGTGACACGTCCGAAACGAAACGCTGCTGCACGAGCGACAGCTCTGCGAGCTCTTTGATCTGCGATTCGATGCTGTCGGCCATCGCGTTGAACGAGCGACCAAGCGTAGCGAGTTCGTCTTCACCCCGCACCGGCAATCTCACCCCTAGCTCCCCCGCAGCGAGCATCGCGCTCGTGTCGGCTGCTTCGCCTATCGGACGAGTGACCGAGCGCAGCACGAACCACGCGATCGCACCGATCAGCAGCACCAACCCGATGCCCACAATCCACAGCGTGCTGTGCACGAAACCGAGAGTCTCGGGGGCGCTCGCCAAGTCATAAGCGAGGTAGAGCTCGTAGGGCCCAACTTCTGGCACGTCAATCTGCTGGCCCACGATGATTCCGGGCACAGTGCCGTCATCTCCCGCGGGCAATGCCACCGACTGCCAATACTGGTGTTGCGGGTCGTCTCGCACACTCTCGCGAAGTTCGGGGGTGATGATCTCTTCAAGCTCGGGATCAGTGGCAATGTCTTGCGGGGCGATCGCCGAGAACGGGCCGATGCGAAAGACTGCCCACTCGTCGCTGGCAGATTGCTGGCCGAGCGTCAGTCGCACTCGCGTCATCAGGTTCTGAATCTGAACGACGTCTCCTTGCACCGCGGCGCTGTCGAGAGTCGTCTGCGACGCTTCCGTTGCGCGTTGCGCATCAACGAGCACCTGATCCTTTCGTGAGACGAAAAGGTCATTTTGAATTGCCAGCGCCATCCACACGCACGCAATCGTGACAGCGACCGCGGTCAGCGTGAGAGTGACCAAAATGGTCTTGAACCGCAACGACTGGCGCCACAATCGTGCGAGGTTCGCGGGCCAGGAGCGTATTTCGCGCCAGCCGGTCAGCCGGGCGCGGGATGCTTCACCCCCCGCATGGGCGGAAGCCACCGATGCCTCAGACCACGGCGCCAGCGCGGTAGCCCACGCCACGAACCGTTGTCACGATCTTCGGATTATCAGGGTCAAGTTCGACTTTGGCGCGCAACCGCTGCACGTGCACATTGACGAGTCGAGTGTCAGCTTTGTAGTGGTAGCCCCACACCTGTTCGAGCAGCATCTCGCGCGAGAACACCTGTTGCGGCTTGGCGGCGAGAGCGACAAGCAGTTCGAACTCCAATGGCGTCAACGCGATGGGCGCTTCGCCGCGTCGCACCTCGTGCGCGGCAACATCAACGCTGAGATCGCCAATGCGCAATGTGTCGCTTGCCGGCTGACCGCCAGGGCGCAACCGCGTCTTGATGCGTGCAACCAGTTCTTTCGGGTTGAAGGGTTTGACGATGTAGTCGTCAGCGCCCGATTCGAGCCCCTTCACGACGTCAGCGGTGTCGGTGCGTGCGGTCAGCATGATGATGGGAATGCCCGATTCCGCGCGGATTCGCGTGCAGATCTCCACACCATCCATGCCTGGCAGCATGAGGTCAAGCAGAATCAGGTCGGGCCGCTCATTGCGAAAAGCGTCCACGGCAACGGCACCATCGGCGCAAAACAGTGGATCGAATCCTTCCGTGCGCAGCACAATGCCGATCATCTCGGCCAGAGCGGTGTCATCGTCGACTACCAGGATGCGTGAAGTCATCTAACGCGTCTTCCTTTGCGTTCGGCGGGGACCGCAGAAATAGCGCCGTCCCCATGCGCTCCACACAGAATAGTCGACGTCTGCTCAGCATGTGCTGAACCCGAGCCGATGACGATGAATCCGAGCGAATTCCCACTGCGAGGACGTCGCTGGGCTGTGCGACGATAGTGGACATTGCGTGGCGCTTTCCAAGCTTGCGCCGAGGGGAGAGACTGATGACCGCCTATCCCGCATGGACGCCCGCGTCTCGACCGGGAATCATTCCGCTGCACCCCCTGACTTTTGGCACCATCTTGGGCCGTTCGTTCGCTGCCCTGCGCCAGAATCCGCGAGTGCTGTTGGGCTTCGCGCTCGTCGCCCAGGCCGTTGCATACATCGTGCTGACCGTGGCGGTCGGCGCAGTGGCGTGGCTCACGTTCTCGCGCCTCGACACGGTGACTCCGGGCTCGGACGACTTCAACGCCATTCTCGCCGGGTCCATTACGATCACCGCTATCGCGGCCCTCCTGCTCGGACTCGCCGTGGGTGCGCTCACCATTGTTGTGCAGGCGGTTGTCATCGCCGAGGTCGCGCACGCCGCCGTTGCAGAGAAACTCTCGCTCGGCGCGCTATGGCGTCAGATCAAACCCGTCATTGGACGCCTGCTTGCGTACACGGCACTGATGGTCATCGCGGTTATCGTTCTGGTAGCGGTGCTCGGCGGTGCGATACTCGCGCTCGGGCTGGTCGCCGCGCCCCTCGCGGTGGGAGTGGGTATCCTTGTCGCGCTCGCCACCATACCGCTGGCGTGGTGGCTGGGAATCAAGCTGCTCTTGGTACCCGCGGCAATCATCATCGAGCACCAGAGCATCGGCAAGGCGTTGTCACGCTCGTGGGTGCTCACCCGTCGGCGGTTCTGGCGCACGCTCGGTCTCTTGCTGGTCGTGTCACTGATCTTTGGCACGGTCAGCCAGGTGATCAGTTTTCCGCTCGGTCTGCTCAGCTCCGCATTTACCTCGATCATCGCTCCCACTGGCGACCCCGATGCCTCCGCCATCATCGCCATCGTGGTGATTACGCTGTTCGCCCAGATTCTGACGCTGCTGATCCAATCAGTCGCCCTCGTGGTGCAGTCGACCGCAACTGCGATCATCTATATCGATGCGCGCATGCAGCGCGAGGGTCTCGACCTAGACCTTCTCGCATACATCGAGCACCGCGATGCGGGCGCAACCGGGCTGACAGATCCGTACCGGCAGCACATCGGCCGCGAGGTCGAACCCCGCCTGCCAGTGAACCCGTACGCTTTGGCTCCCGCCTCTGCGCCAGGCGCCGACGCCCAGCAGTATCCCCCGCAACCGCCATACCCGGCGCCACCCCAGCCACCGCAATCCACCGCGCCCCCACAGGTCCCGGCTGCCCCGGCATCACCGCCCCCTGCCTCGTCACCCACGACATGGGCAGCCCCCGGTGCCTCAGCAGCGTCGGGCGACAAAACCGCCGACCCGAAATCGCCGTGGAGCTAGCCCGTTTCACTACGTCCATCGCCGCACGCCTTGCGCCGATGGATGCTCCACCGTTGACTCCAGACGAAGAAACGGCGCGACGTTGGGCAGAAGACGAGCTATCGAACCCGATCTATGACATCGCCGAGCCGACCCTGTTTGACCGTGTCGCCCAGTCCGTGGGCGAGTTCATCGGCAATCTGTTCTCACCTCAGCTACCCGGCGAGTTCGGACCGATTGCCGCGGTGGTCGCCGCGATTGTCGTCATCGTTTTGATCGCTGGCGCTTTCGCTATTTGGGGCGTGCCGCGCGCAATCCGTCGTGGCCGAGGTAACCCGCCGGTGCTGTTCGGTGAGAGCGACGCCCGCTCCGCAGCGCAACTGCGCCGAGACGCCGAATCCAAAGCAGCAGCGACAGAGTGGGATCAGGCCATAGTGCTGCGTTTCCGCGCGATCGCTCAGGGCTGCATCGAGCGCGGTGTCGTCAACACTCCACCTGGCGCGACAGTACACGCTTTCGCGCGCGCCGCATCCCCCGTCTTTCCCGCCTCAGCCGACGCGCTTGAATTCGCCGCGACCACGTTCGACGACGTGCGGTACTTGCGCCGTCGCGGCAATGCTGAGCTCTACCGCCAGATAGTCGCCACTGACGATGCGGTAGCCGCCGCCCGCCCCGCCATCGCTGAAGAGGCGCTCGCGTGAGCGTGACCGTGGGCACGCCTCCGACCTCATTGCGCACCCGACTGGCCGGGTGGACGGCCATCGGCCTTGGCATTGTTGCCGTCGGAGCCATCGGAGCCACGCTGTCTGGAATCGGCGAATGGACACAAAGCGGACTGCTCGATCCCGATTCGAACGGCCCGAACGGAACACGAGCGCTGGTCGAGGTGCTCCGTGATCACGCCGTCGATGTGCAGGTGGTTCGAAATCACGCCGATGCAGAACGCGAGTTGAATTCTGCACCCGCCACGCTCGTGCTACTCGACACCCCCGGACTGTCAGACGAGCGTCTGTTGCAGATAGCGGGCGCCGCCGACGACATCGTGCTCGTAGACCCGCGTTCTCGTACCCTTGACCTGCTAGTCGACGGCTCAACAGCAGCCGGCTACGCGCCCGACGAGAGTGTCGCACCGGCGTGCAGTCTCGATGCAGCCCAACGATCAGGCGCAATCACCCCCGGCGCGCTGTTTGCTCCATCATTGGGCGGCGAGAGCTGCTACCCGGCCGGTGAAGGATGGGCGCTCGTGACTGCTGAGCATGCAGACGGAACGACCGTTGCCATTGATGCTCAGGTGCTGTTCACCAACCAATACCTCGCCGACAACGGCAATGCGGCTCTTGCGATCAATCTGATGGGCGGCAACGACCGACTGGTCTGGTACATCCCTGACCCAGATGACACCGACCTCGCCAACACTGATCCCTCGTTGGGCGAGCTCACTCCGCCATGGGTCAGCCCGGTGATCGTGCTCTTACTCGTCTCGGGGCTAGCGGCAGCGATCTGGCGAGGACGCCGCTTCGGTCCGCTCGTCGCCGAGCGGCTGCCAGTGACTGTACGTGCGTCTGAAACGACCGAGGGCCGCGCTCGAATGTACGCCGCGTCGCGCGATGCTCGCCACGCAGCTGATCAACTGCGCATTGCCGCGATCGGGCGTCTCGCGCGTGTTCTTCACCTCGGAGCCCACGCGGATGCCCGTGACGTCGCAGAGGCCGCTGCATCCATCACTGAAAGCGACCGTGTGAACGTTCGCCGAATCCTCCTCGATGACGCACCCACGACTGACGCCGAACTGGTGGCGCTCAGCGAACAGCTTCGCCAACTTGAAGACGCCGTACAGACGGCCGTCCGCCCAGAAAGGAACTCTTCATGAGCGACCCCACTGCGCCGCTTGCAGATACCCCCGCCGACGATGATGCGCTTCGTGAGTCGATGAATCGCGTGCGCCTTGAAGTAGGCAAGGCGGTTATCGGGCAAGAGGGCACGGTCACCGGTCTGCTGATCGCCCTGCTCGCTGGTGGCCATGTGCTGCTTGAGGGCGTGCCCGGAGTCGCCAAGACTCTGCTGGTGCGATCGTTCAGCACCGCACTGGGCCTTGGTACCAAGCGCATTCAGTTCACTCCAGATCTCATGCCCGGTGACGTCTCGGGATCGCTCATCTACGATGCTCGCGCGGGCGAGTTCGAGTTTCGCGAGGGTCCGATCTTCACCAACATCGTGTTGGCCGATGAGATCAACCGCACGCCTCCCAAGACGCAGTCTGCCCTGCTGGAAGCAATGGAAGAGCGTCAAGTGTCGACCGACGGCGTTACGCGCACGCTCCCTGACCCTTTTCTGGTCGCGGCCACTCAGAACCCAGTCGAGCACGAGGGGACGTACACCCTGCCCGAGGCGCAGCTCGACCGTTTCTTGCTCAAGCTGATCATCGATCTGCCCGCGCGCGACGCCGAGTTTGCGGTGCTGCGACGCCACGCCGATGGCTTCAGCCCGCGCGATCTGGCCGGGGCCGGGCTGCAGGCCGTTGCGAGCGCCGACGAAATTCGTGCCGCCCGCGAGGCTGCGGCAACCGTCACGGTCTCTGACGATGTGCTCGGCTACGTGGTGGATCTTGCACAGGCCACGCGCCAAAGTCCTTCAGTGCAACTGGGGGTAAGCCCGCGCGCGTCGACGGCTCTGCTGTCAGCCGCGAAAGCGTGGGCATGGCTCGGCGGCTATCCCGCGATCACACCGGACCACGTTCAGACGATGGTTGTTCCCACCTGGCGTCACCGCATTCGCCTGCGGCCCGACGCCGAGCTCGAGGGGGTCTCGGTCGATGCGGTGCTTGGTTCCGTACTCCAACAGACACGGGTGCCGATCTAGATCATGTATCTCACCGGCCGTCTCCCCCTGCTCGTCGCTCTCGGCGCTCTGCCCGTCGTGCTGCTCTCGTTCGCGGGCATCAGCGCATGGGTCGCCTGCGCCGGGTGGATCCTGCTGTGTGCGGTGCTTGCCGTGGCCGATGCCTCATTTGCCACCAACCCGAACCGGATGAGGGTGTCGCGCTCTGCGCCGGCGAAAGCACGCCTTGACGAGTCGGTCGCCACCGCAGTCACTGTGACAAATCTCGCCGCTCGCACCCTTCACGGCCGTCTGCGCGACGCATGGCAACCGACCGCAGGGGCTTCCGCCGAGCGATACCCGCTGACGATTCCTGCCGGCGAAAGCCGCACCATCACCGTCGCGCTGCGCCCGCGACGACGCGGTGAACTCACTTCGCAGTTCGTGGTGGTGCGCTCTGATGGGCCTCTCCGGCTTGCAGGAAGACAACGCCGGCTCGATTCTGTCGCGGCAATTCGTGTGCTGCCCCCTTTCACCTCGAGGCGACATCTGCCCTCACGCTTGGCTCGCTTGCGTGAGCTCGATGGCAACACGAGTGTGCAGGTGCGCGGGCAGGGCACCGAGTTCGACAGCTTGCGTGAGTACGTGCGCGGCGATGACGTTCGCTCTATCGACTGGCGCGCCACGGCGCGCTCAAGCACCACGATGTTGCGCACCTGGCGGCCCGAGAGAGACCGGCATGTCGCGATTCTCATCGACACCGGGCGCACCTCAGCCGCGCGCGTGGGTGATGGCGTTCGCTTGGATGCCGCGATGGAAGCGGCTTTGCTTCTCGCCGCGCTTGCCACGCGTGCTGGCGATCATGTGCACCTGGTGATGTTCGACCGCGTCGTGCGCGGCCGTGTCACCCGTGTCGACGGCACTGCGCTTCTGCCCGCCCTCGTTGACGCCATGGCGCCCGTAGAACCTCAGTTGATCGATACCGACTGGGATGCCGCGTTCGCAGCCGTACGCGCACTCACGTCTCGACCGTCGCTCGTGGTGGTGCTCACCGCTCAAGATGCGACCGAGGCCGCGAGAGGCTTTCTAGGTTCGCTGCCCGGACTCGCGCAGCGCAGCCACGTGCTCGTCGGTGCCGCCACAGATGAAGAGATTGCCCTTCCCGCACGCGCTACAGCAGAAGAGATCTATCGCCAGGCTGCGCATGAGCGCACGGCGATGGATGCTGCGCGTGTGGTGGCGGCCATTGCTCGCGCCGATGCGGAAGCGATCAGTGCCTCGCCCGATGCCCTGCCGCCAAAAATCGCGGACCGCTATCTGGATCTCAAGGCACAGGGACGCCTCTGAACCGGACAGCCGGTTGCGGCACCGGGTGCGAACCGCGCAGGTCTTGAGACACCTGCGCTCGTACCTGAGTATTTGCTGTGCGAACCGATATGCTCCAGTCGAGGAAAGGAGTCCGCCATGTCGGATACCACTACAACGCCGAGCACGGCGAACAAGCTTGTTGCCGAGGCCCTCGGCACGTTCTTGCTCGTCTTCGGGTCAATCGGGGCTGCTCTATTCGCTGCTGACTTCGGTACGGGCGCCAACGGCACATCGCTAGGAATCGGATTCCTGGGCGTCTCCCTCGCGTTCGGTCTGACCGTCATGGCCGGCATCTACGCATGGGGAGCGATCTCGGGCGGCCACTTCAACCCGGCAGTTACCTTCGGTCTTGCCGCGGCTGGCCGCTTCGCGTGGAAAGACGTTCCTGCCTACATCATCGCGCAGATCGTCGGTGGCGCGGTGGCCACTACCCTGCTCGTGCTGATCGGCACCTTCGGACCCGAAGGGTGGCTGAGCAATGCTCAAAACGGCGGTTTCGCCAGCAATGGCTTCGGCGAGGGCTCGCCCGGCGGCTTCGGTCTCGGTGCCGCGATAACGGCCGAGATTCTGTTCACCGCGATCTTCGTGGTCATCATCTTGGGGGTCACAAACAGCAAGCGGGGCACCCCCGCCATGGCAGGTCTCGTGATTGGCCTCACCCTGACCCTGATTCACCTCGCATCGATCCCGATCGACAACACATCGGTGAACCCGGCGCGCTCGATTGCAACGGCGATCTATGGCGGCGCACTGCCTCTCGCGCAGCTGTGGGTCTTCATCGTCTTCCCACTGATCGGTGGACTGCTCGGTGGCTTCTTGCACCGTGCGCTGTTCGAGTCCCCCGCACTTCCAGAGGCGCAAGCAGAAGCCCGCGTGAAGTAACGCGGTCAAGGAGAACGGCCCGTTCCCACTGAGTGGGAACGGGCCGTTTTGCTATGCGCAGATCAGACGAGGTCGAAGCGGTCGAGCTCGGTGACCTTGGTCCAGGCGGCGACGAAGTCGTGCACGAACTTCTCGCTGGCGTCATCGCTCGCGTAGACCTCAGCGAGAGCGCGCAGCTCAGAGTTCGAGCCGAACAGCAGGTCGACGCGCGTACCGACGCCGACCATCTGGCCGCTGCCTTCCTTGGTGCCCGCAAACGCGTGCGCGCCGGGATCAACGCTCTTCCACGTGGTGCCGAGATCGAGCAGGTTCACAAACACGTCGTTCGTGAGCACGCCGACGCGCTCGGTGAACACACCGTGGTTCGAACCATCCCAATTCGCACCCAGCGCGCGAAGACCGCCAACGAGCACGGTCATCTCAGGAGCGCTCAGCGTGAGCAGGTTCGCGCGGTCAACCAGGTGGTGTTCCTGCGGCAAGAAGGCCTTGGGCCCGTAGTAGTTGCGGAAACCATCAGCCACCGGCTCCATGTACTCGAACGAGAGCACATCAGTCTGCTCCTGTGTGGCATCGGTGCGGCCCGGGTGGAACGGCACCTCAACGGACACACCGGCGTCGTGCGCGGCCTTTTCCACGGCAGCATTCCCTGCGAGCACGAGCAGATCTGCGATTGAAACCTGCTTGCCATCGGTGCGGTCAGCATTGAAGCTCTGCTGCACACCTTCGAGGGCACTCAGCACGGTCTGCAACTGCGCTGGATTGTTGACTTCCCAGTCCTTTTGAGGAGCGAGGCGAATACGCGCTCCGTTGATGCCACCACGCTTGTCGCTGCCACGGAACGACGAGGCAGCCGCCCAGGTGGTGCCGACGAGCTGCGATACGCTCAGGCCGAGTTCGAGAATCTGCGCCTTCAACGCAGCTGCATCCGTCGCGTCGATGAGCTCGTGGTCCACTGCCGGAACCGGGTCTTGCCAGATGAGCTTTTCTGACGGCACCTCGGCACCAAGATAGCGTGCGATCGGGCCCATGTCGCGGTGAGTGAGCTTGAACCAGGCGCGTGCGAAAGCATCGGCGAAGGCCTCAGGGTCTTCGGAGAACTTCTTTGAAATCGGCCCATACACCGGGTCAAATCGCAGCGCCAAGTCACTCGTCAGCATGCGCGGCTCGCGACGCGTGCTGGCATCGTGCGCCATCGGCACCATGTCATCACCAGCGCCGTCTTTCGGGCGCCACTGGTGGGCACCCGCGGGGCTCGTCATCAGCTCCCATTCGTATGCGAACAGGATGTGGAAGAACTCGTTGTCCCAGCGCGTCGGGTGGTAGGTCCAGGTCACTTCGAGGCCCGAGGTGATCTGGTCGTCGCCCTTGCCTGTGCCGTTGTTGTTCTTCCAACCAAGACCCTGCATTTCAAGCCCAGCAGCCTCAGGGTTGTCTTCGAGGTTGGTGTCGGGGGCCGCGCCGTGGGTCTTGCCGAACGTGTGGCCACCAGCGATCAAAGCGACGGTTTCCTCGTCGTTCATTGCCATGCGGCTGAACGTCTCGCGAATATCGCGCGCCGACAGCAACGGGTCAGGGTTGCCGTTCGGGCCTTCGGGGTTGACGTAGATAAGTCCCATCTGCACGGCCGCGAGTGGACGCTCCAGGTCGCGGTCTCCGGAGTAGCGTTCGTCAGCGAGCCAGGTGCTCTCGGGGCCCCAGTACACGTCGTCATCCGGCTCCCATACGTCGGGGCGTCCACCCGCGTAGCCGAAGGTCTTGAAGCCCATCGACTCGAGCGCGACGTTGCCGGCGAGAATCATGAGGTCAGCCCACGACAGGTTCTGACCGTACTTCTTCTTGACTGGCCACAGCAGGCGACGCGCCTTGTCGAGGCCCACGTTGTCGGGCCAGCTGTTCAGCGGAGCGAAGCGCTGCTGGCCCGCGCCGCCACCGCCGCGGCCGTCGGTAACGCGGTAGGTTCCCGCGCTGTGCCACGCCATGCGAATCGCCAACGGGCCGTAGTGACCGAAGTCCGCAGGCCACCAGTCCTGCGAGGTGGTCAGCGTGTCTTCAATGTCTTTCTTCACGGCAACAAGATCGAGCGTGTTGAACGCCGCGGCATAGTCGAAGTCTTCACCGAGGGGGTTGGAGACCGCGGGGTTTTTCGCGAGGATCTTGAGGTTGAGCTGGTTGGGCCACCACACGCGGTTCGCTGACCCCGTGGTGGGGTGGGGCTGATCGCCGTGGATGACCGGGCACGAACCCGCGTCTTCGTTGGGCCGGGGGCGAGTTTCGCCGTCTTCGCGCTCGTTGACGGGGGTGTCGATGGGGGTGACGGCCTGATCAATGTCGGTCGGGTTGGTGCCGATTGGCTCGGCTCCCTCGTGATCGTGACTCATGTCTTTCCTTCCTCTCGGGTGGGCGATGATTTAAAGCGGGGATGCTGCGCAGTCGGGGCACACGCCCCAGAACGTGACTTCTGCAGCCTCGACGGCAAAACCGTGCGATTCAGATGGCGCAAGGCACGGCGCCGCACCGACGACGCAGTCAACGTCTTCGACCTTGCCGCACTGCGAGCAGACAAGGTGATGGTGGTTGTCGCTCACGCGGAGTTCATACAGGCGTGGGCGGCCAGCGGGTTCGATCTGACGCGCAAGTCCCGCACCGACGAAGTCGGCGAGCGCGTTGTAGACCGACTGCAGACTGGTCTGCGGCAGGCGTGCGCTGACCTGCCGAAACAGCTCATCGGCGCTTGCGTGCGGATGCTCCCCCAACGCGTCGACAACAGCGCGACGTGAATCCGTCACGCGCAAACCGGCGTGGCGGATCAGATCGGCAGAAGCCAGTGCGGAGGACATGGCCCAACACTATCGCTATTTTGAATGATCCAAAACAAACGGATGCTGAACATTACCCGGCAGTCAAGGTTGGCGTTCCCGCTTGCCACTCATCCAAGTCTCCGGTTTCACCCCGGCGATGCGCGCGAGAACCGACCCACAGCATATAGAACACGAACAGCCCCAGTGCCGTTGCTCCGATGCCGATCTTCAAAGCCCACGGCCACGGTTGCGCGGTCACGAACCCTTCCAGCAATCCTGCAACAGCGAGCGCGAACACGAGGCCGATCGCGACAGTCGCCAGCGAACGACCGGCGCTCGCCAGGGCTTCGCCTCTGCGACGCGTCCCCGGAGCAACCCATGCCCAGAAGATCTGCAGGCCCGCGGCAGCGGCGACGAAGATGCACGTCAGCTCGAGCAGTCCGTGCGGGAGGATGAACAACACGAAGACGTCAGCGCGGTCGAACGCGGCAAGCACCGCGGCCGCAGTTCCCACGCCAACCGCGTTTTGCACCAGCACCATAATCGGCCAAATGCCGGTGATCCCGAATAGCACGCACTGCGCCGCAATCCATGCGTTGTTGGTCCAGACCGTGCCCGCGAATACTGCCGCCGGGTTCTCGCTGTAGTACGCCGTGAAATCGTTTTCTGCGTACTGCTCAAGCTGAGCGCGCCCGCCAAGGCTGGCAACCAGAGTCGGATCGGCTGAGATCCACACCGCCACGATCGCGACCACGCCAACGAAAAGCATGGCGATAATCAACGTCAGCCACCGCAATCGGTAGAGCGCGGCTGGAAGCTGCAGGGCGAAGAACCGAGGAATCTGGCGAAGCACATTCTCGGGTGCCCGTGTGAGTCGAAGCCGGGCACGGGCCAGCATTGTTGAAATGTGGTCTCCCACGGCGCTGCGCCCCGCAGCTGTTTTCACCTCGGCGAGGTCGGCAGCGGCCGAGCGATAGCGCGTAACCAGCTCGTCGATCTCGGCACCGTCGAGCTGGCGGGTGCGACTCAGTTCGTCGAGCCGCTCCCACTCATGCCGGCGCGCAGCCGTAAGCGCATCGGGATCCATTTGATTTACTGTACCCATGCCTGCCGCCAACGTCTCGATTGTCCAGATCCATCAAGACGAAGTACTCACGGGCGAAGCAGTCGCTCTCGACGTTCAGCCTCTGGGGTTCTTCATGAGAGCGCTCGGGGTCATCATCGACATGGCAGCGAGCCTGGCGATCATTCTGCTGTTCGTGCTGTTGGCAACGGGGCTGTCGTCGGCGGGCATGATCACCGATGCCGTCCTACCGATCGTGTCGATCGTGATGGCCGTGCTCGTATTGGTCGTCTTGCCCACCGTTGTCGAGACGGTATCTCGCGGCCGCAGCCTAGGGCGTCTCGCGGTCGGCGGTCGCATCGTGCGAGCCGACGGTGGCGCAGCCAGCTTCAGGCACGCCTTCATCCGCGCACTGGTCGGAGTCCTGGAACTGTGGATGACCTTCGGTGCGATTGCAGCGCTCGTCGGCGCGTTCACGCCGAGGTCCCAACGTTTGGGTGATCTCCTCGCGGGAACATACTCTGAGCGCACGCGCACCCCACCGCTGGCTGTACCTCAGGTTGATGTGCCAGCCCCACTCGCCGCCTGGGCGGAGCTCGCGGATGTCGCACGGCTACCTGACCGGCTCTCACGGCGCATCGCGCAGTTCATCTCATCTTGCGAACGTCTTGAGCCCAGCGCGCGTCAGCGGTTGGCGGCATCCCTCGCCGAAGAAGCCGCTGATTTCGTCTCTCCTGTTCCGCAATCAGACCCCGAGACCTTCCTTCGCGCCGTGAGCGCCCTCAGATATCACCGCGAACTGCGAGCGCTTCAGCTCGAGGCGGCGCGAGTCGGGGCGCTCGACTCTGCCTCGACAACTCCGAGGGGCTTCCCCGAGCGCTGAGACTCAGTAGCGGTAGTGGTCGAGCTTGTACGGCCCATCGACCGGAACGCCGATGTAGGCGGCTTGGTGCGGCGTGAGCGTGGTCAGTTCCACTCCCAGGGCGTCGAGGTGCAATCGCGCTACCTTCTCGTCGAGCGCCTTCGGCAAGGTGTAGACGCCGATGGGATAGGCCTCGGTCCGAACATAGAGTTCAATCTGCGCAAGAACCTGGTTGGTGAACGACGCGCTCATCACGAATGACGGGTGGCCCGTCGCGTTTCCGAGGTTCATCAAACGCCCCTCGCTCAGCACGAGAACGCTGCGGCCGGTGGGGAGGCGCCACTCGTGCACCTGTGGCTTGATTTCAACGCGCTCGACACCGTCGATCGCCGCCAGTCCTGCCATGTCGATCTCATCGTCGAAGTGTCCGACGTTCGCGACGATTGCGAGGTGCTTGAGCGACAGCAAGTGCTCAGCCGTGACAACGTGGGTGTTGCCTGTGCCGGTGACGATGATGTCGATGTCACCGATCACCGACTCAAGCTTGGCAACCTGAAAGCCGTCCATCGCTGCCTGCAACGCGCAGATCGGGTCAACCTCGCCGACAATAACGCGCGCGCCCTGACCGCGCAGTGCTTCAGCCGACCCTTTGCCCACATCGCCGTAGCCGGCAACGAACACGACCTTGCCGCCCATGAGCACATCGGTTGCCCGGTTGAGTCCGTCAGGCAGCGAGTGGCGAATTCCATAGGTGTTATCGAACTTCGACTTGGTTACAGAGTCGTTCACGTTGATCGCCGGGAAAAGCAGTGATCCCGCCGCAGCGAGCTCATACAGCCGGTGCACGCCCGTCGTTGTCTCCTCGGTCACTCCGATCAGCCCCTCGGCCATGCGAGTGAAGCGCTGGGAATCGTTCGCGAGGCTGGCGCGCAGCGAGGCCAGCACGATGCCGTACTCCTCTGTATCGTCGGTCGTTGCCTCGGGAACCGCGCCAGCTTTTTCAAACTCGACACCTTTGTGCACGTAAAGTGTGGCGTCGCCCCCGTCGTCGAGAATCAGGTTGGGGCCGTCGAAGCCCTCGTCGCTCCAGTCGAAGATTCTGTCGGCGAGACGCCAATACTCTTCGAGCGTTTCGCCCTTCCAGGCGAATACGGGCACGCCCGCGGGATCATCAACGGTGCCTTCGGGACCAACGACGACGGCGGCTGCGGCCTCGTCTTGGGTCGAGAAGATATTGCAGCTCGCCCAGCGCACCTGCGCCCCCAGTGCCACCAAAGTCTCGATCAGCACCGCGGTTTGCACGGTCATGTGCAACGACCCGGCGATGCGGGCGCCCTTCAGTGGCTGCTCGGCGCCGAACTCTTCGCGCAGCGACATGAGCCCTGGCATCTCGTTCTCGGCGAGGCGTAGCTGGTGACGGCCCGCCTCGGCGAGCGCCAGATCGGCGATCTCGAAAGCAAATGGGCGGACAGGCGCCACGGTGGCAGAGGTGTTCGACATTCCACCATTGTTTCACCTGGCAGAGCCGATCGGCCACCTAGTCGCGCCCGGCGAAACTCACTCGCGTGACCTGATTCAGGCGCGGAGCGTCTCGTGCCGCACGACGGTCCAGCCTTTGGGCACCGAGAGACGTTCGGTGTGAATCGCGCAAAGATCGTGTGCGTGCGGGTTCACTTCAAGACCAAGCGGGCCCAGCGCTGCCATCTGGTCGGGATAGTCGTAAGTCAGGGTCGTCACAGCCTCGCGGGCACAACCCACTTTGGAACACAATCTCTCGCGCATCGGCCCAACGCTAGCGTGCCCCCCGCCCGGCATCGGGGTGCCGCGCCGACGGCGCCGCCTCGCACCTAAGATGGGGACATGATGTGGCGGCGCACTCGAGAACCCGAGCCTGAGCCGCGGCGTATGTCTCGCCACGGTCGCCACGGCCGCCTGGGCCGCAGCCCGGTCATTCGGCCGCCGCTGCCACCCCTGGAAACACGCATGGAGCGGTTCGATCTGGCAGTCGGCACATCGGCGGAGTTTTTGCGTTCGGCGTGGCCCGAGTTGCGAGAAGTGCGGTTCGAGGTTGCCGACATGCCGCACGCCAGCACCGAGCACGGGATTCCCCGCTGGACGGTGCTGCGCGATGCGAAGCGAATCATTCTCTACCGGTTGCCGATCGAACGACTGAGCCACTTGCACCGCAACGATGATCTGCACAAGAGGATCATGATCGAAGGGTGCGTGTTTCGCGCCGCCGCAGAGTACCTCGAACGCGACCCGTGGGATCTCGGCCCGGATCGCTTCCGCTTTTAGCCGCCCAGGTTACGGGTAGACGGTGATCGGAAGAGCCGCAGCATCCGCCGCCCAAATGGGAAAGCCCGCGAGCGCTCCGTCACCGCTCATCGATAGCCCCGCGCGCACGCCCACTCCGCCCGGGTCGAGCTGGTAGACGGTGCGAGCTTCAAGTCTGGTGCTTCTCGACGATCCCGCTGGCACCGCGAGTTCGAGCCGAAACTCGCCATCGTCCGAGACGATCGTCACCGTGGCGTCTTCAGCAGCATCGTTCACGAGGGTCAACACAGGAGCAGGGCCCGTTGGCGCGGCAAACAGACTCGGCGTGTCGATCCGCGGCGCCGAGGCGTACCAGGCGAAATCGTCGCCCTCATCTTCTCCGGAGGCCTGGCGCACGGCCGCGACCACAGGGGCGTCGGCCGAAACGGCCACCGAGTACGTGCCGACTGCCAGGTCGCCGAGGTCGACTTCGACAGGAATTCCCTCACTGAGCGGGACCGTCTGCGCGTCGGAGTAAGGGTCAATCGCTCCAGACTGCGTCACCGTCACCGTTGCTGTGGCCGAGGCGCCGGCGGACAGAACTCGAAGTATCGAGCTACTACCGCTTGTGCCCCCTTCGCCCGGGGCCGCAGCCACCTGCACGCCGACGACGTGCTGTTCCGTCGCTGCTTGTGCGATCGAGCCGACCTGGTCAACCCCTACCGCGACGAGAGTGCGAGTGAGGCTCGTCTGCAGGGAAGCATGCACGGGGGTACCCACCGCCGTGACGCGAACGACCGGGCTCTCTTCACCCAACAGCAAGCCAGCGAGGGGGAACACGCGCTGCGTCTTGGCGGGAAGCACCTGCTCAGACCCGCCCGGTGGTGTGATCATGCCGTCCGCGCCGAAAACGGTTAGCTCGACAGTCGCTGCGACATCGCCCGGGTTCGAGACAACGACGAGATCGGCGGCGCCAGTTGACGCGGATCCTCCGACCAGCCAGGACTCAAGGAGCGCCGGCTGACATGCAGAAGCCGCATAGCCGCTGAGATCCTCGGTTGTCACCGTGGTCGCGCCTGAGGCGGCGACGTCGGTGCGAACTCGGTTCTGCGGCTCAGCCGTGAACGCGAGGGGTCCGTTCTCGCCCGATGACACGCTGGATTGAAGCGATTCCTCGAGGGGCTCGGGGAAGCCTGCCAAGACGCCACTGGTGACGCTCTGCGTCGCAGCTAGAGCGAGCCCCGCAGCATCTGCGGCATCAACCCCGATCGACACGAGGCCGCCATCGCACACCAACACCGAATCCGACGCTGCGGGAAGCGCCTCAACCTGCACGGGTTCGTGCGCGAGTGTTGGCCACGGCAGCGAGATCGCTGTCACTACGGCGACTACCGCTGCCACCGATACCAGAGTGCCTGCGAGCATGCGTGTGCTCGATGTGGCGAGTCGAAATGGACGCCGATCGCTCATCGCCCCTCCTGCCAGTAGGGTCCGACGACGCGAGGTGCTCGACGCGCCGCGCGCCGTGTCGCTGCGGTCGGAATCGCCAGCAGCACAGCGATACCGACGATAGCGAGCTGGCTGATAGCGACAATCGTCGTCATGGCCTGCGTCTCTTCGCTCGGTGCGGCACGCTCTGATACCTCTGCAACCACGCGCCAGAGTTCACCCTTGGCCGTCTCGCCCACGCCTTCGAGCGTGTCTCGCTGGTTGAGCGATGTCGTTGCTGACAGGCGAAGAGCGCGCGCGGCTGGAGTCTCGTCACCGTCGTCGCTCGCGAGCAACACGAAACTGATGCCTTGGGCTGCGAGTTCTTCGATCGCTGCGCTGTCTGTCGACGTGACGAGGTCAGCGGCGAGGCTGCCAGTCAGCTCGTTTTGCTCGGTCGCGGTGGTTTGCGTTGAGATCACGGTCGACTGGCCGCCCAGCGTCTCGCTGCCACCCCAGACGTACTGTGCGGCAAGTCCGCCACCGCTTTGCGGGGTAAGCACCAGTGTGCCCACGTTCGGGTCGTCTCGACCTTCGGCTGCGATGTAGGCGGGCAGTGTCGACACATCGCCTCTGTCCAGATAGGCGGTGCCGCGTGCCATGGCGGTGAGAGAGGGGACGGCCAAGACGATGATCGCCAGCGAAACGACGACTGCACCCGCTGCACGAGCGGCACGAAGCCGTGGGGCAAGGGCGGCGTCGAGGGTCACCAGCGCTCCACCCAGCACGCCGAGCCAGGCAAGGCTCAACGCGGCCCCCGGCCAGAGTGCAATGACCTCGGATTCGTCGAACACCACGGCGATGCCGACGGCCGCGAATGCCGTTCCCAGCCCCAGTGCCGTGACAACGAGCAAGGCGATGCCGGAAGCCCACCGCTGCGAAAGCGGGGCGGCCAGCGCAAGAAGCGCTAGTGGCACCACGAGCAGTGGCACCCACCACGCGCTCCCCTCAGGCAGCAGAGTCGTCCAGCCGGCGATGTCGAACGTAGGAATACCGGCCGCGAGCAACGAGCGCCCCGCGGCATCTGCTACAACCTGAGGCCCGGCCCATGCCACCCCCGGATCGGCGAGCAGCACCCAACCGTCGCCTGTGGCGATGGCATGCCAGATCAAGGGTGCAAAGAAGACAGCAGTGGGAACGAGCAACCAAACGACCCTCGATGCACCTCGCCCACTCGGCATAAACACGACGAGCAGCAGCATCATCACCCACAGCGCTACGAAGGCCGGCGCCAGCGAAGGCGAAGCAGCAATCACGCCCACCAGAATCAGGGATGCTGCGCCCGCTCCAGTCCACGAGCGGTGCGCGACCGAGGCTGCTGTGAACAGCCACGGCAGCAGCAAATGCACGATGACGGCGGTCGGCCTGCCATCGACGAGCGCGACGAGGAACGTGGGCGCCAGCGCCCACGCGATTCCCGCAGTCACACGCAATACAGAACGTTCGGTGACACGGGTAGCCATGAACCACCCACCGAGCGCCGCGAGCGGCAGCGCGAGAATCCAGAGCACCACAATCGCCTGCGAGGGTTGCCACGGCGTTGTCGATCCAATCAGCGCGACCACCGTCGCAAAAGGATCAGCTGGGGCCACCACGTTCCAGCCGAGGCTGAGCTGGCCATATGACGCGTCTGCCCACAGCCTGCTGACGGTTGTTCGCAACGGCTGCAACGCGCCACCGCCGAGCACCGGCCATGCAAGCAGCGCAGGAAACGCCACCACCGATGTGGCCAGGGCGGCCAGCACAAGCCACGCCCCACCGCCGGTGAAGAATCTCAGATCACGGCGCGTCGGTACCGTCGGCGATTCTCCCCCTTCGTCAGTGCCGAACACTTCGCGCAGCTGCGAACCCGTGACGCGAAGGGGCACCAGTTGCGACCACGGAACCCGCTTGACCTCGGCGAGCCGCCGCCGCGAGCGGAAGATGGCGAGAGGCCTTCCGAATGCGCTGAGCGCCGCCCACCATTCCGGGCCGATCAGCGAGGGCTGCTTGCGGAAGAGGAGCAGCACCGTGTTCCACGCTGCCAGCGGAAGTATCGACAGCCACAGCAATATGGCGGCGACCGGGTTCGCATAGACCACACGACGGTGCAGCTGTGCCGTGCGACCGATATAGGCTGCGCGCTGCCGCCGCTGAGGCGAGATGGGCGCGGGAACGCCTGCCACACCATCGCCGGAAGTCGCGACACGCGCTCGCGGCACGATCGATACTCGACCCGAAGCAAGACGCGCACGCACACCAAGATCGAGTCCCTGGTCGGCGCCGAGCAATGCGGCATCCAAACCGCCCAGGTCGCGCCACGCATCGGCGCGCACCAATATCGCGCGAACGTCCGCGCCCAGAATATCTTCACGGCTATCGTGCTGACCCTGATCAAGCTGGCCCTCGGCGTGCACGACCGTGCGTCCGAAGCGCGTCATCGTCACGCCCATCGAAGCCAGTTCGGATCGATCGTTCCAGCGCGTCAGTTTCGGCGCGACGAACGCCAGCGAAGGTGCAAGCTCGAGCGCAGAAACCAGGTGCGTGAGGGCGTCTGCCTCTGGAGCGGTGTCTTGTGCCAGCAGCCAGAGAGCATCTTCATCGATGTCGCTCGTTGCCGCGGCCACTGCCGCGGCATAGCCGGTGTTCAGCGAGAGAGTGCGAATGTGGGTGGGGGTGGCATCTCGTGCGATGCGGTCGAGCTCTTCGTCCGCGCCGCACAGCACTATTGTCAGCGCGTCAACTGGGCGGCGCAGCGCTGCGATCGCGGCAAGAGTTCGTCGTAGATGGAGGGCTGCAGGGGTGCGCCCATCAGGGCGTACAACGACGACTGCGTGAACTCGGGCGGGCATGGCGTGGTCAGACTAAGCCGAGATGCTCGCATGGCCGTGCCGCCACGCGCCAACCTGGGTGATTCGTATCCAGATACTCAGCTAGCCAGGCGCTTGAGTTTGCGTCGTTCGCGCTCGCTCAGGCCGCCCCAGATGCCGAAACGCTCGTCATTCTGCAACGCGTACTCAAGGCATTCCGCCCGCACATCGCAGGTGCCGCAGACGCGCTTGGCGTCGCGCGTTGAGCCGCCCTTTTCAGGAAAGAACGCCTCGGGGTCGGTTTGAGAGCACAGTGCGTCTGTCTGCCATGAGAGAGGATTGTCTTCTTCGACCTGAATCTGGCGGCGTACTCCAGGTACACCGAGTTGCACAGGATCGACGAACCAGTCGTCAGGAACACCTGAACGGTATTGCGATGCCGTCATTTCTCTTCTTCCCCCCGTGGGTCCCCCCGGTGCACGCTGTCCGCGGCTACCAGTAATTACACCCGTGTAGTTCGCGGAGGTCAAGTCGCGGATACTAAAGCCTCAAGCACCTCTTGAACGTTTGCGACGCGCCGACGGCGTGTCGCAAGGTGATAACAGCAGCCAGTTCAGCCGGGTACCCTGAATCCACGATGGCCGTCTACTCCAAGCACCCTGCGTCAGCGCCACCTGCCCCACCCATCCGCGAGAAGACGGGGCACGTGATGCTACGCGCGTGGTGCGTGTTCGTGCTGTTCAGCGCATTCGCCGGCACGGCATGGGTGAATGCCTTCGGCCTTCCGATCAGCGTCGTCATCACTGTCAGCGCGGGAATGCTCTCAGCGGTGCTTTGGGTGCTCGTGCGCCCGCCGTTGCAGTGGCGGCGGTTGCCGTGGGGAATACTCGCCTACGTCGCGTGGGCAACGATGTCAGTTGTGTGGTCTGCATGGCCGGCGGCGACATGGCTGACGTTGCTTTTGCTCTACATCACGACCCTTCAGGCGCTGTTCGTCGGCAGCGTGCTGTCGTGGCATGAACTCGTGCGCGCGATCGGATCGGGGCTCAAATGGGTCATCGGCCTCTCGCTGGCTTTCGAACTCTGGGTGTCTCTCTTTGTCGGAGTGCCGGTGCTGCCGGGCTTTGTTCCCCGAACCGAGTCCGTCGACCCGATCCTGTACTGGTCAAGGAACAACCTGTTCGACGGCGGTCGCATACAGGGCATCGTCGGAAATGCCAATCTGCTGGGCGCCATCGCTCTGGTCGCGATCATCGTCTTCGCAATCCTCATCGCGATGAGTCCACAGCGCCGTGGGTGGCCGATTGCGTGGCTGACACTCTCGGCCTACATGTTCGTTCGAGCCGGGTCTGCGACGGCTGTGGTGGGCGCCGCCGCTGTGCTTCTCGTGCTGGCCACAGTGCTGCTGATGCGCACCGCATCGAAGCCGGGTGAGCGAACCCGCTATTACGTCATCTATGCCGCACTCGCGGTCGGCGGCGCTGTCATACTCTGGCTTGTCCATGACGCGATCTTCACGGCGCTAGGCCGCACCGCCGACCTCACCGGGCGCGAGGCGATCTGGACTGCCGTACTGGATCGCACTGGCGAGCGCCCATGGATCGGCTGGGGTTTCTCTACGCCATGGGTGTCGAGCGAACCCGCCTTCGACGGGTGGATCATCGATCACGGCGAGAGCGTGATGCAGGCACACAACATGTGGGTCGACGTGTCGCTGCAGCTCGGCGTCATCGGCCTCATCTTGATGGCGGGCATCTATCTCACGTTTATCTGGCGCGCCTGGTTCTTTGCGGTCGACCGCCCGCGCTGGGACCTCGAATCAAACCGACCCTACTCGGCGATCACACTGCTGCCCACACTGCTCGCCACGGTGTTGCTCGTGCAGGGAGTCGCCGAATCGAACCCGCTCATGTTGTGGGGGTGGATGCTGGTCGTGATGCTCGCGGCAAAAGTAAAGCAGTCTCCGCTCGTGGGCGAAGGCCCCGCCGAGCGACGCGCCGCGATCGAACGCGGCGATGTGGTCGGCCTGCGGCAATGAGCGCAACACCCCGGGCTGTAGTTATCGGTGATTTTCTCACCTCACCCGGCTTCGCTCGCGCATACAGCCTGACCGTCCTGGGCTCGGTGTTCGCGTCTTATCTGATTGAGCACACGGCGGGAAGGGTCACGTACGTCACCATCATCGCCGGCCTCTGCGCAATTGGCATCGCCGTGATGGTGGCTCGCCGTAGCGAACTATCGATCCTACGCCTCATGCCGACCACGCTGTTGCTGTTTCTCGGCTGGGCGCTCGCCAGCACTTATTGGAGCACCGACAGCCAACAGACGCTCATAAACTGGGTGTCGTTGGCTGCGATCGCTCTACTCGCGGTGGTGATCGGGCACATTCGCGACACGCTTCAAACTGTGCGCGCGCTTGGCGATGTGCTGCGAGTCTTGCTCTCGCTGTCGCTCGCTACCGAAGTGCTCTCCGGAGTGTTGCTCGACACTCCGTTCGGCTTTATCGGTGTTCAAGGCAACCTCGCGCAGCTTGGCCCGATCCAGGGAATCTTTGGCACCCGAAACATGCTCGGCTTTGTCGCCGTTCTTGCGGTGATCACGTTCCTCATCGAATACCGCACCCAGTCGGTTCGGGTTGGCCTTTCGCTGTACTCGGTGATTTTGGCAGGCACCCTGGCGGCGTTCAGCGACTCCCCCACTGTCTTTGTGATCGCGATCGGAACCGGCGCCGCCGTGGGCGCGCTGGTGCTCGTGCGGCACACCCGGCCGCAACATCGAACCGCAGTGCAGCTGAGCCTCGGGGCGGCGGTGATCATCGCGCTCCTGATCGGATACTTCGCACGGCACCCAATCATCCGGCTTCTCGGCGGGGGTACTGATTTCTCATTGCGCGTTGATCTGTGGAATCTGATGGTGGATCTCGTTCGATTCCACCCGGTCGAGGGTTGGGGCTGGTTCGGTCCGTGGGCCACGAACCAGTTTCCATTCAACGCAATCAATGTTCAGCTTGATGAATCACACGCCACCGGTCTCAACGCCTACTTCGATGTGCTGCTTCAGTTGGGGTGGGTCGGCGTCATCCTGTTCGCCGCTTTCGCAGGAATCGCCCTCGTCAGGGCGTGGATGGTCGCGAGCGAGCGGCGCTCCGTCGTGTATGCGTGGACGCCACTCATCTTGGTGACGCTGCTCATCGATTCGATATTTGAGAGCTTCACTCTGACCGGCCTCGGCTGGCTCATGCTGGTGTTGTGCGCTGTGCGCGCTGGGCAATCCCGATCGTGGCGCGAGAAGCTCGAACCCGAGACGATCTCATTGCCTCCTGCGAGTCCTGAATTGCTCTGAGCGGCCACGTCAACGTTCACAGTGGCGCGCGGTAAGCTCTTGAAGCCATGCCCACTGCAGACAACCACCCCGCAATCGATTCGTCCGCTGACTTCGATCCCGCATCGTCGACGATTGCTGTTGTGACCTTCAACCGTTCTGCGCTGCTTACTCGGCTGCTTGAGAGCGTGGAAAAGATGGAGCCCAAGCCGGGGCATATCGTCATCATCGACAACGCGTCGAGCGACGACACCACCCAGGTCGTAGAGGGGTTCCGCGATCGGCTGGGCACCCAGCTGGTGTACCGAAGACTCGACACCAACACGGGCGGCTCCGGCGGCTTCAGCGAGGGCATGCGCGTCGCTTATGAGCTCGGTTCCGAGTGGATCTGGCTGATGGACGACGACGTCGAGGTCATTCCTGATGGCCTTTCGAAAATGGGCAAGTGGGCACCTCGCTTCAAGAGCATCCAGGGACGCCGGTACGACTACGACGGCAGTGAGTTCTACTGGCAGTATCGAATCGCCGAGCGTATGGGCATTCCTATTCCGTTCGCGCCAGCAGGCTTCGATGAGTCAGGCTTCAAGCCGATGAACTCAGGATGCTTCGAGGGCATGTTCATCAACCGCGAAGTCGTGCAGAAGATCGGTCTGCCCGACCCACGCTTCTTCATCTATTGGGATGACCAGACGTATGGCTGGCTCGCATCGCGTAAGACTCCCTCGGTGATCGTGGACGAGTTCGTGCTGCGCCGCACACGCGAGATCAAGCAGTGGGACATGGGCATTCGCCACATGAACGCGTCGAGCAACGCGTACCGGTACTACATCATGCGCAACCGTGGCCACATCAAGCAGTACTACCGATCACTCGGCGTGTATAACCCCGTGTTGTTTGCACTGGGTACCGCACTGACATTCGCCAAGGAACTCATCCGACTGGTGTTCGTTGAGCGCACCTTCCGCGGCACGAGCAATCTTTTCCGCGGACTCAAAGACGGGCGCAAGATCGCCAAAGACACCTCGTGGCGGCCCATGCCGCCGCTCGACTCCGTGCCTTCTGCCGGCTGACCAGGCCTGACTACTAGAGGGCAAGGCCTAGCTGGAGCTCTGGTCTGAGTTGTAGCGGTCCAACACATCGGCGATCGGCCCGTCCATCACCAGCTGCCCTTTGTCAAGGTAGAGCCCCCGCGTGCAGAAGCGCCTGAGATCTCGTTCGCTGTGACTCACGAAGAAGAGCGTGCGTCCTTCTGCGAGCAGTTCGTCGATGCGACGGTAGCACTTCTCACGAAAAGCTTTGTCGCCGACTGCCAGCACCTCGTCGACGAGCATGATCGGCTCATCGAGTTGCGAGACCACTGCGAAAGCAAGACGCACCTTCATGCCGCTTGAGAGGTGCTTGTAGGGCGTGTCAAGAAAGTCGCCCAGCCCTGCGAATTCGATCATGCTGTCGAAACGACGGGCCACCTCAGCGCGAGGCATGCCGTGCAGACCCGATGTCAGGCGCACGTTCTCGCGGACGGTGAGGTCTCCGACGAAGCCACCGGTGATCTCAATGAGCGGGGCGACTCCCCCGTTCACCATCATGTTTCCTTGGTCGGGAATCAGCACGCCGGCCACGAGCTTGAGGAGCGTGCTCTTGCCCTGGCCGTTGCGACCGACGACGCCGATCGACTCTCCGGGGGCAACCGAGAAGCTGACATCGCGCAGCGCCCAGAATTCGTCTGGCCGAGAGCGACGTGACGAACCGGAGAAGAGATCTTTCAGATTTCGGCGACCGCGGCGATTTCGGCGAAACCGCACGCCCAGATTGCGTGCTTCCATTGCGAGCTCAGACGCATCCATCACAGTTCCTTCAACACCGGGCGCTCAAGACTACGGAACACGAGCATCCCCAGCCCCAGAAACGCCACACTCATCATGGCCCCGACTACGACCGTGAGTGTGTCCCACTGGTCGGGGAAAAATCCGACGCGGAACAGGGTGAAGATTCCGGACAGCGGATTGAACGCAGCGAGCTCGCTGAATACCCCTGGTAGATCGGCGACGCCGTAGATGATTGGAGATGCGTAGAACAATGCTCGAAGAATGAGCTTCGTCGTGCGCTCAAGGTCGCCCCAAAGCACACAGAGGGGCGCCACCAATAGCCCCAGCCCGACGAGCAGAGACGTCATGAGCAAAACACCGACCGGAAACCACAGCAGGTTCCATGTCACGGGTGCACCTGTCACCAGGACGAACAGGATGAGCACCGGCAGCGACAGTATGAACTCGATGCCTTTACTCAGCACGATCCGAGTCACCCAGATAGAGCGAGGAATCGATGTTGAGCGCACAAGCCGGGCATCTTTGTTGAAGGCACGTGTGAAGTCGGTGACCGCGGAGTTGAACCACACCCACGGCAACAATGCTGTGATGAGAAACACCATGTAGGGCTCTTCACCGACCGACCGTTGAAACACCTGCGTGAACACGAACCAGTAGATGCCGCTCATCACGAGCGGATCAAGAACCGACCAGAGGTATCCCAGCGCGCTGGTCGCGTAGCGTACGCGCAGATCGCGTGCCGAGAGCAACCACAGCGAGTGAAGGTAGCGCCGGCTCGACCCTGAGGCGCCGA
This sequence comes from Microbacterium sp. NPDC076911, assembly GCF_040687125.1. Lineage (NCBI taxonomy): Bacteria > Bacillati > Actinomycetota > Actinomycetes > Micrococcales > Microbacteriaceae > Microbacterium > Microbacterium sp. NPDC076911. The sequence goes on from NZ_JBFBMP010000002.1 coordinate 244,586, forward strand.
CGGCAGTGGTGGTCACGATACTGAGTCTATGTGGACGTTCACGCAATCTCGTTGTGCCACATCGAAAGCGCCGCGCCGATTGCCATGTGCATGTCCAGATACTGGTACGTGCCCAGCCTGCCGCCAAAATGCACGTCGCGCTCACCCTTGGCATGTTCGCGATACGCAAGCAGCATGGCACGATCGTCAGCCGTATTCACGGGGTAGTACGGTTCATCCTGCCGCGACGCGAACCGTGAATACTCACGCATGATCACGGTCTTGTCAGTCGGATATCGGTCTGCGCGCTCGGGATGAAAGTGCTTGAACTCGTGGATGCGGGTGTAGGGAATGTCAGCATCGGCGTAGTTCATGACCGGCGTGCCTTGAAAGTCGGCGAGCTGCAGAACCTCCGTCTCGAAGTCAAGAGTGCGCCAGCTCAGCTCACCCTCGGCGAAGTCGAAGTAGCGATCAACTGGTCCGGTGTAGACGATCGGCACTTGACCGACAGTCGCGCCTTTGTTCAGCGCCTGCGCGGAATCAAAGAAGTCGACGCCGAGTTTCACGTCGATGTTGGGATGATCAGCCATCCGTTCGATCCACGCGGTATAGCCGTCGCGGGGCAGTCCTTCCCACGTGTCGTTGAAGTACCGGTTGTCGTAGTTGTACCGCACTGGTAGCCGGCTGATGACTGAGGCAGGGAGGTTCTTCGGATCGGTCTGCCATTGCTTCGCCGTATAGTCCCGAATGAACGCCTCGTAGAGCGGCCGGCCGATCAGCGCGATCGCTTTCTCTTCGAGATTCGCCGCTTCTTTCACATCGAATTCGCCCGCGAGTTCGCGGATGAGCGCTCGCGCCTCGGCAGGCGAATGACTTGCGCGGAAGAACTGGTTGATCGTGCCGAGGTTGATCGGCATGGAATACACGACGCCCGCGTGGTTGGTATACACACGGTGCTGGTAATCGGTGAAGTCCGTGAAGCGGTTGACGTACTCCCACACGGTGGGGTTGGAGGTGTGAAACAGGTGGGCACCGTAGCGGTGCACTTCGATCCCCGTTTCAGGATCATTCTCGCTATAGGCGTTGCCACCGATGTGCTCGCGGCGATCGATGACGGTGACTCGTCGACCTGCCTCGGCAGCACGTTCAGCGACGGTCAGGCCAAAAAAACCCGACCCAACGACCAGCAGATCCATGTTTCCCCGACTTTCAGTTAACTCTGCCTGCGGCAGCCACGATGAGCATATCTGACGTGCACGACCGAACACCTAAGAATCCCATCACGGGGTGCGCACGCGTCCAGCCTCCATCGATGGTCGTTGCACCGCTTGAAACAACAGGGCCGCCAAACCGAGTGTCGCTAGTATCGCGAAGACGCCGGTTAGCGCATACACCCAGCCTGAGACGCCCATGAAATCCGCTACGGTCACTCCATACTCGTCAACCAATGGCGCCCACGTAGGCGGGAGAATCCATAGCATCGCCGCGGCGGAAGAGACCAATGGCAAGAACGCGAGAGCCGCAACCGCTCCCCGTGGCAACATTTTCCCTTTGTTCGCGACGAGGTTCGCGAATGTCGCGAACACCGCAGCGAAAACTGCAGCACCGCTGAAGAGGTAGCGCGCTTGCACCCCTCTGCTCGGCAAGCCCAGATCCCAATAGATGCCATGAGCGTTGACCAGCAGAGTCGTCCCGATGATCGCGGGATACGACATCAGCACCGTCAACAACCACCGGCGTTGCCCACCCACAAGAGCTGCCGCGATGATCACTATCAGTACCGCGGCTAAACCGAGCAGTACCCAGAACGGGAACGCAGTCTCAGCGTTGGTACCACGCCCCCAGAATGTCGAATTCAAGCGTTCGAAGAAGCTCGTGACGAAGAACGCCAGGTCATACCCTTCCGATGCCAGATCCGAGCCCTCTCGAGACCCATATTGGCTGGGCTGGAGAAGACCAAGGATGATCAGGTTGCGGATCCACCACCAGCCGCCGATCGTGGTCGCAATCAGCAGCGGGACGACGAGTTGGGTGGCGACGGATCTTGGAGAGTATCCCCGGCGGTGCAATGCAACCAACGCGAGAATGAGAACCGCGGGTGCAAGCATCATCGCAAGGCCCTTGCTGAACAGCGCAACGCCGTAGGCAAGTCCTGCAAGCGGCAAAAGCCACTCGCTTGGGTGTTCCTGTGAGCACGCTCGCACCAAAAGATAGATCGTTGCAGAGCAGGCCAGTATCAACAACACATCGTTGGACGCATAGCCTCCGCCGATCAAGAATGACGGAATAGCGAGGACTCCGATCGCGCCGATCACTCCCGCGATGCGCGCCCGAGTAGCCCAACGCGCTGTACCCGCTATGAACGGCACCGCTGCCGCGAGAACCAGAGCTGATCCAACGCGCATGATCATGAGTGCTTGATCCCATCTCAGCTCGCCCCCGCCCAGCGCTGAGACGACCAAAGCGGCAGCGAGATAGTAGCCCGGTGGATGCTGCACCATCGCATCTCGCCCACTGGCGAGGTGTGCGGAGTCACCCAGGAAGTGGCTGCGGTCGCTCGCCAGTGGCAGAACCGCCGGCGAGTCCGTCGCCACGCCAGCCTCGCTCAGCGCTTGCCTAGTCACACCAAGCACGACAGCGTCATACGGTCTGGGCCATCCGCCCCCATCTACGACACGAGCGATGGAATTGTAGTGACGTGACTCGTCTGGACCGTCGAAATACGGCAGAGTCATCGCCCACGCAATCCCGATCAGGCTTGCCAGCAGGGTGAGCAGCGCGACCGCGGCGCGATAACGTCTCTCCGGCGCGTCCGTGGCCCGCCGGATCATGACCCGTCGCGTACGATTTCCGCTATCAGGTCGGCCTGCGAAAGCGAACGAGCCTTCACCGCTGGCAGGTGCGTGTCGAGCTTCGCTTGCACTTCGATACGCGACGCATCCAGTTGCGCGAATCGTTCCGCAAGATAGTCGGGGTTCAGCTGATCATGGCCGAATGCCCACTCCTCGAGGTCGAACATCTCGAGAACCTCTTTGTACTTATGGCTCCAGCCGATCACGAGCGTCGGCACGGCCATCGCGAGAGACGAAACCATCGCATGGAAGCGACTCGCCACGAAAAGGTCGCACTCTCCGATCAGGTAGCGCAGTTGCTGAGAAGTGAGCTCCCGATCGACGAACAGCACGTTGTTGCTTTGGGAAAGACGGGCATGAATATCGCGGCAGAGCGGAAGATCGTTGTTGTGGGTCTTGTCTGTGCCAGTGCGAACGCTGTGTGGCAGGAGCAGAACTCGTTTTCCCTCAGCTTGAAGATGCTCGATGAACTGCACCATTTGCGCGGAGTAGTCGCCGCCGCGAGCATCGACCTTCTTCTGCAGCACCACGCTGGGGCAGACTCCGACGACATCACCAGCATCGAAGAATGACATGTCGAAGTGGCGCGCGATTTCGTCGCGCTCTGTGCCAGACATCTCGAGCGAGAATGCGTAGTCGGCGCCCGCATAGAGATTGCTCAACCCGAGCCCTTCAGCGAACTCATGCGTGATGCGGCCCCGTGTGACGATCGTTCGCATTTTGGGGAGGAACAGTCGTGAAGCCGCTCGATTGATCGGGTTGTTGAAGGGGCCAACTGCCTGCGCGCACTTGAAGACTGGCGTGCCGACATTCAGGGCAGGAAGTATCGACGCGACATTGTAGAGCAGGAACTTCTCGCGACCGTCGGTGAAGGTGATACCACCCTGGTCGAGCAGAACAGCAGACTCCACGAGAGCCGACACGGCTGCCGAGCGCCGACGGATAAGCCCCCGCATGAAGGGCAGAACGCGATAAGCCAGCGCAAGTGTGTTGATGGTGACGCCGAGCTGGCGCGGACTCGCAGCGACCACGTCAACGTTGTCGTAGGGGTTCTGTGCACGATCTTCTTCGGGGTACATGCTGAGCAAGGTGAACTGCACTTCGCCGAGCCGTTCCCCAAGAGTCTGTACAGCGCTTTCAAGCATCGCGGCCGCGCCCTTGTTGCCAGATAGCGCTGAGCCAATGATGGTGATGCGAGGAACAGAAGAGGTCATGGACGGTACTCCTTGGGAATAGTGCGACGAACGACGACGTAGATCAGGGCGACAAGCCCATCACCCACCGTACTGATCACTCGAGCAAGCAGGCTGATGATGATCGCCTCAGGTGCGGGCATGTATTGGCTGAGCACCAAAACGATCACTGCTTCACGCACACCTAGCCCGCTAGGCACGAAGAAGGCGAGAATTCCGATCGCGCCCGCGAGAACGTACGCTGCCGCGAACGGGAGCCACTCCCCCGGGGAAACCTCTGTGATCGTCGCGCAGATCAGCACAAAACCGATGCCGTTGATCGCGCGAGGCCCGATGAACTCAGTGGTGAAGAGCACCGCTCGCCAAGACCCCAGGAAGAAGTCAGCCGGAATGTCTTGCTTCAGCGCGCGACGCGCAGGCACGCTGACGATCTTGTGAAAGAACGGCTTGTACATGACGACGCCGAACGGCACCAGAACAAGCAGCGGCAGCAGCAGCAGCGAGGCGTTGTCTCCGAAGATCTCAGCGCCCAGGCTGAGCATCAAAATGATCATGCTCGGCACGATGGACGCGAGCTGGAGGAAGACATTCTCGTAGACGAAGCTGATCACAACCAGCGTTCGACTGATGCCTTTGCGTCCCGCCCAGATGACCTTGTTGGCGACCGAACCAACTTGGCCCGGGATGTATTTGAGCAACCACGATGCTGACTGAACCGCGACCGCTTCAGCTACGGTGACGTGAGCAACAGGGGAAAGCGCGCGCACCACCCTCGCCCAGAGAAGCCCGGTGAGCGGAACTGCAATCGCGAAGATGATCGCAGCTACGACCCAAAGCCAATCGAACGTGAGGTGTTCTGCCTGGATCTGGGCCCAATTGTCGATGAGCGCGCGCGCGAAGAAGAATCCCACAACGCCAACCACCAGTACGGTGATTCCCCAGCGCAGGGCACGCTTACGCCAACGTGGGGCAGACGCCGCCGCCACGTCAGTTATAGCGGCGGAACGTGTCAAGTTCCTTCTTCTGAGAGAACGGGACCAAACCTTCAGGGTGGGAGTAGCCGAACGCAATGAGCATGACCACACGATCCGTCATACCCAGACCGAGCTTCTTCTGCATCTTGCGCTCCAAGGGTTCGAAGTCAGGCCAGTTGATCACGCTCGAGCTGAGCCCGAGGGTTTCCAAACCGAGCATGAACTGCATCGCCGCCAAGGAGCTGTCAACGTAGATCGCATGCCGATCGCGCGGGCTGAAGTACGCTTCTAGCTTCCCGACAACCACCGCGATGGCAGGGATGTTGTGTCCGTACCCAGCGGTCCCGAACGGTATGGACGATACCGCTCGCACCGCTTCTGGCTCATCGTAGATCCGGAACTCGTAGGGGAGCCGGTTGCATGCCGTCGGCGCTTGGCGTCCGAGAAGGAGCGCTTTGTCAATGAGTTCGCGAGGTACCTCGCGGGAGTCGAACCAGCGCACGCTGCGTCGTTGCATCACCAAGCTTTCAAGCTCCTCGTAGGTGATCTCTGAGAGTTGCTTCTTCAGATAGGGAACTTTGCCAGTGAACTCGCCATCATGAGCGGTTCCTTCAAAACGGGCGCGCGCTGCTTCGACGGTCGAATCGTCACCCGAGCTGACGCGGAAGTACTCGGTCAGCACATCGTGCGCCCACTCCATTTCGCTTTGCTCCATCGAATCCGACGCCACCCGACACTGCGCGACTGCTTCTTCGTAGAACTCGATGGTCTCGGTGATGTAGTCACGCGCAAACACATCACGTCGCGGCCGCATAATCAGGCCCTTCTCAAGGCGATGAATGTTGCGGCGCAGTTCAACGTGTGTGAGCCGGTTGCGTTTCTTGTTTCGGTAGTAATTCCGACGTCCCCGCAACACGGCAGTCTGTTCACGGTTGAAGGTGATGAAACTGACGAAGTAGAAGAAATGCGTCAAGATTCGGCTTGAACCGAAGACCTCCAAAAACACACGATTCACAGCCTCGTAAACGCGACGGATCCAGGTGATCGCCAGGAGGTCCTTGGCGATTCGTTTAAGAGTATTGAGCACGGCAAATTCTCCCGAGGGCTGGGCGCGAAGACGGATGGAAGAGCTGAGTCAACGCGCGAGTGTGCGCGGCGCGTCGGCGACGGTTTCGGGATGCGAAACCCTGATCGCCGCGGCGCTGACGGGAAGTGACGGATGCTGCGCCGCATCCTCATCGCTGACCTGGTTGGGGTTGACTGCGCGATCAGGCGCATATTGGATCTGCTTGATGCGCTCTAGCGCGTCTTCCGTAAGCGTGCGATTCGTACTCAACATGTCGGAGATGACAAGAAGAGCAAAGCTGAGCAGGGCACCGACCAGCATCGCGCTTCCAAAGATGAGCGATTGGATGTGATCGCCGGCGACCCCCATCCACGAAAGCACAAGGAAGCGGATGAACGGGATAAGTGCGCTGATGATGAAAATCGTCGCCAGGGTAAGAAACACGACGTGGGGCTTGAACATGATGTAGCTGCGCATGATCGCCTGGCCAGAGCGCCCCATATGCTGAAAAATGTTCTTGAAGAGCCGTGACTCTCGAGTCTTCGCATTCGTAGTGATCGGGACGCTGGAAATGCGCAACCGTTTGTTCCCGGCCTGGATGATCGTCTCCATGCAGTAGCTGAACTGCGTGACGACGTTGAGGCGGATAAGCGATTCGCGAGAGTAGGCGCGGAATCCACTTGCCGCATCGGGCAGGTCAGTTTCTGCCGCGAAGTTGACCACGGTGCTTCCGAAGCCCTGCATCACCTTCTTGAAGCCAGAGAAGTGCGCGATCGTCTTCGTCTGCCGATCGCCAATCACGATGTCCGCTGCGCCCGCAATGATCGGCTGCACGAGGTCGGCAATCCGCGCTTGCGGATACTGATTGTCGCCGTCAGTATTCACCACGATGTCCGCGCCATGCTGGAGGGCGTAGTCCACGCCGTCACGGAATGATCTGGCGAGTCCCATATTGCGAGTGTGGAACACGAAATGTTCGACGCCGAGTTCACGCGCAACTTCTACCGTGCGATCAGTAGATCCATCGTCCACCACGAGGATATGGATCTCATCGATCCCTGGAATCTCTTTGGGGATGCTCTCAAGGACGAGGGGAAGCGTTGCTTCCTCGTTCAAACAGGGAACCTGTACGAACAGGCGCATGCAAATCCTCCGAAGTACGCGGCGCTCACTTCAAGGCGAGCGCGATCGTCGGGCGCGACGATCGGACGAGTCTACCCCAGCGCATCCTCGGAACTCGATGAATGCGTCGCATCGAAGGTCTGTGTCCATGCGTTCAGCGACGACAAGTCGGCGGCCCGATACTCCTCCGAAAGAGCTCGCCACCTCCGACGAAGCTCTCGGTGCAGGCGCAGGCTCTCAAGCATGAGCATGCGAAAGCGTTTCCGATCGCGCACGAACAAGCGAGTCTCTCCGGTGGCCGCCATCGTCACGAGCGCGCTGTCATATTGGGCTAGACGCCACCAGCGAGACGATTTGGCTGCCACAACCACATCAGCGGTTAAAGCAGACGCCGGTCGCGGACGATGAAGCCATTGAGAAGCAAGCGACCGAACGAGAAAGATCGGCAAGCGCCAGCCGCGCGGCGCGTCTCGGTCATCATCGCTCCAGCTCACGGTCGAGCGCCGAGCACCGGCATCCACCGCCCTGGTTTCGGGGAATTTCAATTCCAGCGCTCGCGCAGAAGCAAGTGCTGTGCGCAGCCCGGCATGCATGTGTGCTGGGCCCGAAAGCACATCTCGGAGCGCGTGATGCCGCAGCGCCACGGGGTAGTACTGCATCGACATGAAGTGCTTGAGATCTACCCGCCTGCTGTGTCGCAGCAACGAGCCACCGCGCGGAGCCTCGGAGTGGAGCAGCGCGGCGACAATACGATTTCGAGCATGAAAATAGGCCTGCCAGTCGATCAGGTCGTCCTTGCCTACCCACGACACATGCCACAAAGCGACACCCGGGAGCGTCACAGTCGGAATCGATTGCTGTGCTGCACGCAAGCTGTATTCTGCGTCATCCCATTTGATGAACGCAGGCATCGGCAAACCGACGCTTTCAAGCGCTTCGCGAGGGATCAACGACATCCACCAGCCGTTGTAGTCCACATCCATTCGCTGGTGAAGGAGTGCGACGTCTCGTAAGTCTGACTCAGCGAAATCAATCGGCATCTGCTCGGCATGGAGCGTGCGCCACATGAACGGCTCCTCGTCGACCACCTCGGCCCATGCATACAGCTTCAGCGGGTCAAGGAGATCAAACATGTGCCCGCCGACGATCGTAGGCACGCGACAGTGAGCCGAGAACATGATCGCCCGCCTTATGGCCTCCGGTTCAATCTTCACGTCGTCGTCCAACAACAACACGCACGTGCTGCGGTCCTGAAGCGACTCAGCCATCACCCGCGCGTAGCCCCCTGAGCCGCCAAGGTTGTCTTGCGGCAACACCGCTATCAGTTCGTCCAGTCCTTCGACAGCGCGAACGTAGTTGGGGTGCTCAACGACGCGTCGTTCACCTTGATCGACAATGCGCACGCGTGCAAGGTAGCGATGCAGTTCTGGCGCGCATCGCAACGCATCAAGGATCTCAACGCAATAGTCGGGCTTGTTGAAGGTCGTGATGCCAATGCTCGCCATGGGCGCCCGCACAGGTTCTCTCACGGTCCGCCAAGACGCCCCCATCACAACGAAGGGAACGTCGCCGGTAGCGATATCGAACCATAGCCAGCTGCCCTGATCGTCGTCGTCGCGCAACGAGATCGGCACATCGCTCAGACCAGTCGTCAGCACCTCGGTGGCAACGAGCGAGGCGTGACCGTCAGAGTCAGAGCGGTGCACGCGAACCGTCGCTTTCCCCTCGAATTCGATGCGCAGAATCAACTCGCGAACGCCGGTGGAGTGCACCCAGTATGCGGCAGGGAACGCATTGAAGTAGGTGCCAAACGACACCCGCGAATGGGCTTCGACAGTAAAGCTGCGCGCGGAGAGCCGATTCACTGCGCCGGTCTCGGCACGTAGATACAACGGCAGACGCTCGTCGTCGAGATTCCCCGGCAACACAATTTGGTGCAGATTTCCCGTCAAGAGGTAACCGCCACGGGCGCCGAAACCGGCTCAGCGGTGCGCCGAGCGCGCCGCCAACTCAGCAGCAGCACAGCGACGACGACAAGCAACCCCACCCCGGTCAACGTTGCCCCTGGGACGACACCCTGTCCGGTGTACTCGAATGTGATCTCGTGGGTGCCTTCTGGCACGAGCACCGCGCTGAATGCGTGGTCGGCGTCAACGAGGTCGGCGGGCTCCCCGTCGATTTGAACCTTCCAACCGTCCTGCATGCCGTCAGCGACCACGAGATATCCATCGGTTTCCGCGACTACAGATACCTGAATCAGATCACCGCCGTCTTCGAGGACAACCAACTCAGCGCCGCCCCCACCGGCGTTCGGACCTGGTTCGCTGAGAATGACCACATCATCTGCGAGCATCGGATCGGCCAGGCGCGCAAGTCGCTGGTCAGAATCCGTCACCACTTCACTGCCGCTTGCCCACCGAATTCGCGGGAGCGCGCTTTCTCGAAGCCAGATGTTCCCGTGAGCATCCGCGTAGTCAAGCACTAGGCCATCGTCGATTGCGCCGACGAGTGCGATAAGAGGAACCCCTGCGCTATCGGCTTGCAACACAAGATCTGTGTTCGACGTGACCCGCAAGGACAAGCCGCTAGCGCCAGCGAGATCCTCGCCCGCGATAGCGATCGTGAGGGGCTCCGCCGGCAGTGTCGCACGCACGATCTGGCCCGAGGCAACCACGCTGCCTGTCTCGTCAAGTATCTCCGCAGTAACGGTGGGATCTTCAGCCTGCTTGCCGACCCCCTCTGAGAGGCCAAGCACAACCCCTCGCAACGCCGCACTCGCAATGGGGACGGTGAGCGGCTGCTCCGGTGTCACCATGACCGACGCTGTTGCATCGGGTAGCTCCGTGATAGGTGTGCCTTGAGTCGTAAGCAATTCTCCTGGAACCTCGGCGCCTGATTCCGTCACCCAAGCGGCCGTGGATAACCGGTCCAACAAGGCGCGCTGCGCCTCCGTTTCGGTGCCTGTAAAGAGAACGCGCGGGTTTGTGGGCGTCTGTCCGGCTGAGAATGCTCCGATGTCGACAGCGACCAGATACTCGCGCCATGAATCAGGTTGGAACGCGTGTCCCGTGGCTGAGCGAATGCCGTACACCGACGCAGCGGACCCCATGAAAGTGCGCGATGTGAGCACGCGCTCAGAACCAGACGCGGCTTGCAACTCAGTAATCAACGACGTCTGCGGGTAGAAGTCCTCCGCGTCTGACAGGGGCCAGAAATTCGACACGGAGCTTCCCATCTGCAACGCGGCGAGCAGCGCTATCCCGACGAACGCCGTGGTCTTGACCGCTGCTCTGCGCGCGAAGATCACTGCGACGACCGCGAGCGCAATTATGACGAGTCCCGGTGCGGTGTCGAGCACGAGTGTGCGCGTGGGAAGGGTCGGAAAGCGCCGGAAAACGGCGACGGCCAGCGCCGAGAATCCCACCAAGGAGATGCCTGCAAGAACAAGAATGCGCCGACGCTGCAGCACCTGCATGCGGCCGAAGATTCGATCCACCCCGATGCCGGCCAACGCTGCCATCGAGAGACCGAATATGTCACGCAGACGACCCGACTTGTTGCCCGAGAAGATGGGGAGCTCTGACATCCAATCTGTCCACCAGCCCTGCTGCCAGACGAGCGCTGCGGCGAGGAGCGCGGCGACTGCGAGGAACGGAACGACTCCGCGAGCCTGCTCACGTGGTCGACTGGTGATCACTGCAACCGCCGCAAAAAACACAGCGCCCATGCCGACGAAGGCGTATGCCTCGATCGGGTTGGTTCCCGGTCCGAAGTTCAGGTCGGAGAAGGTTTCGGGCAGGAACACTGACAGAAACGAACGAAACGGCTCCTCTGAGAAGAATTGGCTAGCTCGCGCCGACAGATCAGTCCCGCTCAGGCTCAAAGCGAACGGCAAGAACTGCACGGCGGATAAAACTATGCCCAGCATGACGGCGGCGACGCCGCCCGCGAACAGCTTCCATGAAGCAGCCGCGTTGCGCGCACCACGATCCGCGAGCAAACGAACGATGAAATAGATCGCCCCGGCATATAGCGCGTGCCCGGCAACCGCAGGAAAGCCCCCCAGCAAAAGAAACGCCACGACCAGAGCGATCGGCAGGGCAGCACGTGCTGTTCGCTTGGCTAAGTAATACTCGACCGCCCAGAACAGCGCGGGGATCATCACCGCGACCGAAGACTGTCCTGCCCACGTCGCCCAAGCAACCACGAATCCCGAGCCAGCGTAGAAAATGCCTGAGATCGCGCTGGCCGGCCTGCTCAGCCCTACCCGACGCATCCACAGATACATTCCGGCAACGGCGATGGCGACCTCGACGAGCTTGACGAAACCCGGCGCGTACACAGCCGGAAGAATCAGAAACCAAATGCCCGAAAGAGTCAAGGTCGGGTGCGTGGTCGTCGCCAGCAACTCCGAGCCCCCTCCGGCGAGCGGTGACCACAGCGGCCAGTCGCCTGAAAGGAGTCGCTCCCGGCTCTGGATGTAGCTCGGCAGGAGTGCATCAATGCTGTCACCGAGGAATGGGTTCAGCACGGGTGCGGCTGTCCCTCCGTTCCACCAGGGAGAGACCGCCATCAGGCGATCCATGGCGCTGAAGGTCTGCACACCGATCAGTGCTGGGCCGAGTTGGATTGCGATGACCCCGACGAGCCCAAGCAACACAGCGATGAGACCGATTCGGCCTAGCCACGGCGAGCGCGATACGACGTCAGGCGACTCACTGCGCTCGATGCTAGGCGGCTTCCCTCCGGCATCGACGCCATCATTGGCGCTCGCATCCGTGGGTGCGGTAGGGGTGGCGCCACCCGTCGGCTCCGGCACGTGTTTCCTCCGTATCGGTCAGGGCGACTGCTACCCAGACTCGTCGCGCAATACTACCTGGCGGCGTTCGATAGCATTGGTCGCCCAGCCGGTCGATGCCCGCCACGGCTTAGACCGCCGCTCGTCGCTCACAGAAATCACAGAGCTGAAAACTATGACTTCTCCCGCTCTCCCCCGTTCCACACGAGTTCTCCTTATTACCGGCGACATCATCGGTCCACGTATGGCAGGTCCCGCCATCAGGGTGTGGAACATGGCAGTCCAATTGGCGACCACTTGCGACGTGAGGGTGACCTCGTGGGCGAAGATCGACCGCGACTCCGATGATTTCGCACTTTTCTACGTGGCTGACAGCGACGATCAGTCGATGCGCGAGCATGAGCGTTGGGCCGACGTCATCATTGTGCAGGGCATCTCGATGCGTATGTTCCCCAGCATTGCTCGCTCCGACAAGATCCTCGTCGCTGACTTGTATGACCCGTTCCACCTTGAGCAGCTCGAACAGAACAAGCACCGCGATACCGCCACCTGGAACGAAGAAGTCCTCAAAGCGGTCTCACTCCTCAACGAACAGCTTGCCCGCGCTGATGCGTTCATCTGCGCGTCCGAGCGGCAGCAAACCCTCTGGCTCGGCGCGCTCTCCGTCGCGGGGCGGATCAACCCGGCGACTTACTCTGCGGATGCCTCCTTTGATTCCTTCGTGCGAATCGTTCCGTTCGGTCTTCCGTCGGATATCCCCGTGCAGTCGCGCCACGCCCTCAAAGGCGAAAGAGCGGGCATCGCTGCTGACGACAAAGTGCTCATCTGGGGTGGGGGCATCTACGACTGGTTCGATCCCGTGACCTTGGTGCGGGCTGTCGGTCTCGTTTCGGCCGAGCATCCCGAGGTCAAGCTCTTCTTCATGAGTGCCCGGCACTTCAACCCAGACGTTCCTGAGATGCAGGTGCTCCAGCAGACTGTTGAGGTCTCCGACGAGCTAGGTCTCACCGATCGATCGGTGTTCTTCAACGACACCTGGGTCGACTATGAAGACCGCATCAATTTCTTGATGGATGCCGATGTCGGTGTGAGTACCCACCCCGTGCATCTCGAAACCCGATTCTCATTTCGAACACGAATTCTCGACTATCTCTGGGCAGGGCTGCCCATCATCACCACTGACGGAGACAGCTTCGCCGACCTCGTTCGTGATCGGGACCTCGGTGCAGTGGTCCCCCCGCAAGACCCTGAGGCCCTCGCGCGGGCTATTGTTGAGGTGCTCTTCGACGACGCTCGACGCGAGAGCATCTTGAGCAACGTTCAGGAGGTGCGTGAGGACTTCACATGGGAACGCGCCGTCGCACCGTTGCGCGAATTCTGCGAGAACCCGACTCAAGCGCCCGACCGAGGGACGGCGAAGAACCCACGCAGCGCAGGGGGCATGGATCAATTCAGCAAGATTCTGGCAATGCCCAAGGGGCCTCGGCGTGACATCGTTCTTCTCACCTACTACCTACGCACCGGAGGCATCAGCAAGGCTCTCGGCAAGGCACAGGAGCGTTGGGGTCGCGCGCGCCGTCGCTGAGCAGAATAGGCGCCACTCGGGCTCTCGGCTAGGACGCAGACGAGCAACTGTATAGTGTGACGCTGTTGGTACCACCTGCAAGAAACAGAGGAACTGCGTGAGCGAACGCCCGAGCGAGCGATACGCGCGCCTCGCATCCGAACCGCTGATTCCGGTCACCGCGGCGAAGACCGGGCTCCCCGGTGTCGGCCGCTCGATCCGTGAGATCTACGCGCACCGTCATCTGCTCGGCCTCTTGGTGAGACGCGATGTGAAGTCGCGATACAAAGACAGTGCGCTGGGCCTGCTGTGGACGCTCATCAACCCGATCGTTCAGCTGATCGTCTACTACACCGTGATGGGCCAGTTTCTTGGTGCTGCTCGCGGGATCGATGACTTCGCGCTGTACATATTCTCGGGGTTGACTATCTTCGTTCTCTTCTCCGAGATCGTCTCTGGCGGCACCGGGTCGATTGTGAACAACGCGGGCCTGGTTAAGAAGGTCTACGTGCCGCGCGAGATCTTTCCGCTCGCCTCGGTCGGGTCGGGATCATTCACGTTCGCCATGCAGGTCGTGGTACTTACCCTGGCGTGCGTAGTTCTTGGCGCACCGCCGTTCACCGTCGATCTGTTCTATTTCCTGCCATCGGTGCTTCTCGTCCTTGTCTACGGCACCGCCCTGGCCTTGTTGCTGTCGGCCATGAACGTGTACCTGCGTGACATGCAGTACCTCACCCAGATCCTGCTGATGCTGTCGATGTGGTCATCTCCGATCGTCTACGGCTGGACGATGGTTCGCGACAGCTTCGCGCTCTTCGGCTTCCCGTCCTGGGCGATTGAGGTCTACTCGACCGGCCCACTCACGCTAGCGGTGTTGGGTTTCCACAAGGCCTTCTGGGTCGCCGGCGAACCGACCGACTATCCCTCACACCTCTTGCTGCGCATGGTGATTGTCGGAGCCATCGGCATTGTGCTGCTTTGGCTCAGCCAAAGAGCCTTCACACGCATGCAGGGCAATTTCGCACAGGAGCTGTGACATGAGCATCCAAGACACCGGAGCCTCACAAGAAGAGCAGCCGCCTGAGGTTGTCACCATCCAAGGCGTCTCCAAGCGCTTCATCATCCGTAAAGACAATTCGCTCAAAGAGCGTGTTGTCACCTTCGGTCGCCGTGGGCGCACGCACCGAGAGGTGTTTGACTCGCTGCACGATGTGACCTTCAGCATCCGGGCGGGCACCACTGTGGGGCTGATGGGACCAAACGGCTCCGGCAAAAGCACCCTGCTGAAACTGATCGGCGGCATCATCGAACCGAGCTCCGGCCAGATCGCTCGACGCGGCCGCCTCGCGGCGCTCCTCGAGTTGGGAGCTGGGTTCCACCCCGATCTGTCCGGGCGCGACAACGTCTATCTGAATGCTTCAATCCTCGGCCTCTCACGCGAAGAGACCGACGCCCGGTTCGATGACATCGTCGCGTTCTCCGAAATCGCTGACTTCATCGACACACAGGTGAAGTTCTACTCGTCGGGCATGTACGTTCGCCTCGCATTTGCCGTCGCGATTCATACCGATCCCGACATCCTGCTCGTCGACGAAGTGCTTGCTGTTGGAGACGAAGCGTTCCAACGCAAGTGTCTCGACAAAATTCGCGAGTTTCAGCGTGAGGGGCGCACCATCATCTTGGTCTCGCACTCGGCAAGTCAGGTGATGGAAGTATGCGACGAAGGCGTCGTGCTCTCCGCGGGCGAAGTCGTGTTCATCGGTCCGGTTGACGAAGCAGCGAAGGTTCACCGAGAGGTGCTCGAGGGCAAACGGCGCGACGCGATCTCGGAAGAAGTCGTCGAGCTCGAAGACATGAAGCCTGAGATCACAGCGATTTCACTGCGCACTGCGAACGGTGACTCGACCGTCACCCCAGGTGACACCCTCACCATCGACATCCACGTGACGCACAAACATCGCACCGAGGGCTGGAACACCGGGCTCAGCATCGATACTCCACACGGTCAACAAGTATTCGGAACGGGCTCTCGACGCCTGAGCAACCCGCACGATCCTGTCGATGCAGGGGCTGCTACCGTCACGTACGTTCTGCCCGCGCTCGCGCTGGCGGGCGGCCAGTACTTTGTCAACGCTGAAGTCGCTGACGAGAACGGCACCCAGCAACACGTGCTTTGGCAGGGAGCCACTTTCGCAGTGCCGTTCGACCCACGCCAGACCGGAACCGTATCCGCGCACGCGGAGGTGTCACTCTCCTAGGCCAGCGCTTCCAACCCGGTAAGGTGAAGTCGGCTACCCGAACGCACCCGATCACCATGGAAGGCGACCGAGTGAAGACTTGCGTCTACACCTACCTCATTGGCAGCTACGACGGACTCCTTGCGCAACCTGTCGCTGCCGCCAGTACAGCGGACTTTCTCTGCTTTACGGACGATCCCTCATTGCGCAGCGATGATTGGGAGGTCGTTCTTATCGAACCGCGCTTTCCGACCGATACCGTCCGTAGCGCTCGAGCCCTCAAGATCCTCGGGCACGAGCGCCTGCGCGACTACGACGCGACTCTGTGCATCGATGCCTCGGTTCGCCTGAAGCAGCCTCCGGAGAGCATCATCGCCGATTGGCTAGGCGATGACGAGGTCTTTGCCCTCGCGGAGCATAGCTATCGCGAACAGTTGCTCGACGAGTTCGACGAGGTTGTGCGACTCAACTACGACAACGGCGAACGAGTCCATGAACAGCTGCTCGCGTACTCGATCGCGAACCCTGATTGCCTGACGGCAAAGCCTCTCTGGACGGGAATGATGGCACGCCGGCGAGACGAGAACGTCGATCGTGCCATGCAGCTGTGGTACGACCACGTGCTGCGCTTCTCCCGACGTGACCAGCTGTCGATTCTGGTTGCTCTCGCGCAGAGCGCGCTACCGTACCGAAAGCTCACGATCGACAATTTCGGGTCGGATTACCACGAGTGGCCCGTGATCAATTCGCGCAAAGTGGCGCAGGGTAAAGCAAGCCCGTACTTCTCAGGTCCACTGCTCGCCGAGGTTCGGCGGGCGAAAAACGAAATTGATCGACTGTCGGCGCGTCTTGAAGCGCTCGGCGAGAGGACTGTTGAGAAACTCAGCGCCGAGCTTGCCGAGGTTCACGCAAGATTGCACGCCAGCGAAACGGAGCGCGAGAGGCTAGAGGCTGCGCTCCGCAAGACGCTGGTCGATGTCGGCACTTGGCACGAGCGGTGGTCAGGCACCCAAGGTGTTTCAGGAGGTGCGGCGAACTTCGCGCGGAGCCTCAGCGCTGCAGTGAGACGTCCGTTCAACCGACAGCGTCACAACTGAGATAACTCAGCGACGCCGCGCCTGCCGCAGCCGACCGCGCGCTCCTGCCAACGCACGGCGCGTCTTGCGCAACGCTCGTCTGAGCGGCGAACGTTCTGTCGGGTTCAGCCGCACGTACATGTTGACGAAGTCGCGCCAGGTTCCCGAGCCCACATAGCCTGCACGCTTGAGAAAGTGAATCTGCTCAACCGTGTCGCCGGGGATCGTCGTCGACATCTGGTCGAGGTTGTAGTCGAACGCGGTGTGACTGATGGAGAGATACTCCGTCGTACAAACGGTACGCGTGTGATAGCCCAACTCCCCTGCAGCATATGAGGGGACTCGTTCAAGAACGTGCGCAAGGCCCCCGTCGCGATACGCTTCCGCGCCGCCGAAGTCCTGATACTTCCAGGGGTGCTGAACGAGCAATCGCAACGCCGCTGGGCGCGCGATGAACATTGAACCGTACGGAGCGAGCGGAGATATCTCATCCGGCGGCACATGGATGCCGAGCGTCTCAGCGATGCGCTCGTATCCCGGCTTGTTTGACCACCAGCCACGTCCCATCGTCGGGTAGCCGATATGGATGGTCGGCGGATACGCCATGCCCAGGCCGGGTTCTTTCTGAAACAGCGCCACCAGATTGGCCGAGTAGCCTTCGCTGTTGAGCAGATTGTCAAACTGCTGCCGCTTGAAGTGTCGGCCGACGTTGAAGCCATCCTGCGGAGTTTTCTTCGAGTGGAGTTTGACGACGAGGTCGTAATTGTCGCTGAGCAAGATGTCGCGGCAGCCGACAAGAAAAGCGCTCTGGTCTCGACCATCGTTCTCAACTACCCGCACTTCGTGCGATCGCGCATTGCCGTTGCGCTGCTCGAGAATCTCGCGAATAGCAACCGCCCGCTCTTCTTCGGGCGTGGTGACTACCAGGTCATACTCGCCGGGAAGCGTGTCGACGTGATCGAGAATCTCGTCGGTCATCTCGACGTAGTAGATATGCGCAATTACAACGATGCGGAAGGGGTGTGTGGGGTCGTAGGAGATATCAACGTCCGGCAGAACCTCAAGCATCGCCGCATCAGCGTTCATCACCCGCGGTGGAACATTGCGCGCGAGATTGTCCCAAATCAACGGCATCGGATAGCCGTGCTTCTCCACCGTCTCCAACGTCCACCGGCCAATCACCGCGTGACGATCCAGGAACGGCGGATAGTGAAACAACGGCCGACGCTTCAGCAGCGGACAACCATCCTCAATCAACAAATCCGCGTTGAACAACGCCGGATGCGTCGTCGGATACTTCTCAAACCCGAAAGCCACACCCGCAGTGAAACCACGATCCGTGAAATGTTCCGTAAACACCGCCTCGTGCTTCAACACAGCATCAAAGTAGTCCGGCATCGGCGGAAGATCACGCCAATACGATGCCCACGAATCCGACAAGAACATATCCCGCCGCACAGCAATCCAAAACGACTGCAAGTGATACGCCAGACGCCCCTCACCCGTAAACGGGTTAGGCACCTCCTCAGCATGATCCGTCATGCCCCAGAAATGCACCTCACGTGCATCCATCCGCTCAAACAACGGACCAAACGGACGCACCGGACCGTACCAAGTGTCATTCGCCAACACGATCTCGTCGTACGACGAAAGATCCCCCGCGAACTCCAACGCCTCTTTATGCGCCCAAATGTCGTACCCGACGTTCTCACGCACCAACACCGAATCCGACACCGGCGCCAACTTCTCACGCCCCGCCGCACTCAGCGAACCATTCGCCACCACCAACACATGCGCCGCATGCTCACGCAACGCAGCCAAAGCATGAACAACGAAATCCTCTACCTCACCACGGCGGTCATACACCACATACACAACCAGCCGACGACCACCATCAGGAAACACCGACGGAGCCAAAACCCCCGAAACCACACTCACAACCCCGACACCTCCCCCGACACCACAACCGACGAGCGCCCACGACGAAGCCGAGCGCGTACACGTCGATACCGCTCAAGCGCCCGCCACGCCAAAGCGAGAAGTGGCTCCAGCATCTTGCTCGCACGGGGGTGATTCATCCGCAAGTACATGCGCCCCAAGCTGATCGGTCCTCCATGACCCACCCATCCAGCGCGATGCAGAAACTGAATCTGCTCGACTGGGTAGCCCGGCGTTGTCGAGAACATCTGATCAACCTTCTCTTCGAGCGCGGTATGACTGATCGACGCATGTTCGAGGTTGAGCACAGTGCGGCAGTGGTACCCGCGTTCGCCGACGGCATACGGAATCAGCCGTTCCTGCATTCGCGCAAGGTCGCGTGCACCTCGCGCCTGAGCGCTTGGATAGTCCGAGACGCTCCAACGTTGCCCAGCAAGGATGCGCAGCGCATCGGGGCGCGCTACCCACATACCCCCGATAGGAGCCAGCGGCGAAGGGTCATCGAGCGGCACTCGGATACCAAGCTGCTTGCAGAGTTCCGAGACTGGATGCTTCAGTCCGGCCCAGCCGCGACCCATCGTCGACAGGCCGATGTGTGTCATCGGTGGAAACACAACGCCAAGGCCCGGCTCTCGCTGAAACAGAGACAGCACGTTCGAAAAGTACCCGGGCGAACTGACAATATTTTCGATCTGGTGTCGACGAAAGTAGCGCTGCGAGTTGAATCTTCGTGTCGTCCGTTTCATCGTGTGAAGTTTGACGACAAGGTCATAGCGGTCGCTCTCCCACACGTCGCGACATGCGACGAAGAAAGCTGCCATGTCACGACCGTGCGCAGAAGCCAGCGGACGCACCTCGCAACGAGCATCGTCAATATCGTCTCGACGTTCGATGCGACTACGCACATATTCGGTGTCTTCAGTGCCAACCGCGGTGATGAAAAGGTCTGCATCGGCGGGAAGCATCGCGAACCGGTCAAGCAATTCGTCAATCAGCGCGATATCGCGAACGTGCACAACCGCCGCAATGCGGAAGGGTTGTGTGGGGTCGTAGGAGATATCAACATCCGGCAGAACCTCAAGCATCGCCGCATCAGCGTTCATCACCCGCGGTGGAACATTGCGCGCGAGATTGTCCCAAATCAACGGCATCGGATAGCCGTGCTTCTCCACCGTCTCCAACGTCCACCGGCCAATCACCGCGTGACGATCCAGGAACGGCGGATAGTGAAACAACGGCCGACGCTTCAGCAGCGGACAACCATCCTCAATCAACAAATCCGCGTTGAACAACGCCGGATGCGTCGTCGGATACTTCTCAAACCCGAAAGCCACACCCGCAGTGAAACCACGATCCGTGAAATGTTCCGTAAACACCGCCTCCTGCTTCAACACAGCATCAAAGTAGACCGGCATCGGCGGAAGATCACGCCAATACGATGCCCACGAATCCGACAAGAACATATCCCGCCGCACAGCAATCCAAAACGACTGCAAGTGATACGCCAGACGCCCCTCACCCGTAAACGGGTTAGGCACCTCCTCAGCATGATCCGTCATGCCCCAGAAATGCACCTCACGTGCATCCATCCGCTCAAACAACGGACCAAACGGACGCACCGGACCGTACCAAGTGTCATTCGCCAACACGATCTCGTCGTACGACGAAAGATCCCCCGCGAACTCCAACGCCTCTTTATGCGCCCAAATGTCGTACCCGACGTTCTCACGCACCAACACCGAATCCGACACCGGCGCCAACTTCTCACGCCCCGCCGCACTCAGCGAACCATTCGCCACCACCAACACATGCGCCGCATGCTCACGCAACGCAGCCAAAGCATGAACAACGAAATCCTCTACCTCACCACGGCGGTCATACACCACATACACAACCAGCCGACGACCACCATCAGGAAACACCGACGGAGCCAAAACCCCCGAAACCACACTCACAACCCCGACACCTCCCCCGACACCACAACCGACGACCAATAGTCCACATCGACCGTGACACGGAGTACCGCGTCGTCACTGATCTTAGAGACAGAAGTCAGTGTTTTCCCTGCTCAAGTGCTGTGAGCAGGTAGCGGCCGTAACCACTCTTCAGAAGCGGTTCAGCGCGTGCGCGCAACTCGTCGTCCGACAGGAAGCCCATTCGCCATGCGACCTCTTCGGGGCAGCCGATCGACAATCCCTGACGCTTCTGCACCGTACGGATGAACTCGGTTGCCTCACTCAGGGAGTCGAATGTGCCAGTGTCGAGCCATGCGGTGCCGCGGGGAAGGATCTCAACCTTGAGATCACCCCGATCAAGGTAAGCCTTGTTGACGTCAGTGATCTCAAGCTCACCGCGTGGTGACGGCTTCAACTGTTTCGCGATCTCCACTACGTCATTGTCATAGAAGTAGAGGCCCGGGACCGCATAGTGGCTCTTCGGCTTCGCAGGCTTTTCTTCGAGCGAAACGACTTTGCCGGCACGATCGAACTCGACGACGCCGTACGCAGTCGCGTCGTCTACCCAATAGCCAAAGACCACGCCACCGGTGAGCTCGTTGTACTGCCTTAGCCTTGTTCCGAGGCCTGGACCGTAGAAGATGTTGTCACCGAGCACGAGCGCGACGCTCTCTGAACCGATGTGGTCTTCACCGAGGATGAATGCTTGCGCAAGTCCGTCCGGTGAGGGCTGCATCTTGTAGGTGATATTGATGCCGAACTGGCTTCCATCGCCCAGCAGGCGCTGAAACTGATCTGCATCGTGAGGCGTCGTGATGACCAGAACATCGCGAATTCCCGCCAAGATAAGCGTGGCAAGCGGATAGTAGATCATCGGCTTGTCGTAGACGGGCACCAGCTGCTTCGATGAGCCGAGGGTGATGGGATGCAGCCGGGATCCTGTCCCGCCCGCGAGAATGATTCCGCGCATAGAACCAGTTTCCCCTACCGCGCGTCAGCCGCCAAACAGGTCAGCCCGAATTCGCTCACGCGAAAGTGGCGTATGAGCTGCCGCCATCTGCACGTCGTTGGCGCCTCCAGCCACGTTGAGCGCGTTCAAACCTGATACCTGCGAGCCAGGTATGAACCACCAGTGCTGCTGGCCCTGGGCAACCTGCCGAGTACGGAATCCGCTGATGACGGCAGTCCGGTGCAACCAGACATCATCTGCAGACGGTGCGAGGGTGCGAAAGATGTCGCCCTCGTCGAGGAGGGCGCGCTGAAGCGGAACGGGAAGAATCTGGCCAGAAACCGACGTGGCGAAGTGCGCGAAGCTCGGCTCATCGTCGTCGCACGAGCGCCAGGTGGCGTACGGGAGAAAACCATCGTCGCTCATTCCAATGACATGTGCCCGGTAGGCGACGACGAGTTCGGGGTGCTCAAGGTGCACCCGCATGAGGTGTTCGAGCCAGGTCGCGGGGTACACGATGTCGTCGTCACTCAGCACGAGCGGAACCTCGGCCGCTGACTCCAGCAGATACGGCCAATACTTGGTGTGAACGCCGAACCCAGGCTCGCAGTAACGTATCTCGAGTCCACGCTTCTCAAGCCGACGGAGACGCCAATTCTGCCGTTTCGGTGCTGAATCCAGCCATAGAATCAACCGCCCCGGAAGCACGGTTCCGCGCCCAATCGATTCGAGCGCCAGCCACACGTCTTCAATGCGCCGTCCGTGCGTGGTCATCGTGACGGTCACCAAGCTGGATTCGTCGACAATCCTTTCACTCTGGCGAGGGTCGCTATTGCGCTTCCAGAGCGTCGTGATATCTCGGGCAACCTCGGGGGGTGGACTGTCCACGGTTCCGACCGAATGAGGTAGGCCGCCAAACTTCACGGCGGCGGCGCGAAGCATACGGCGGGCACGCGCAGTCACGGTCTCGAGGGCTGGGCGCGTCATGCGTCCACGATACAAGTAGCTTGAGGCCACGCTCGGCGGGCAGGCCTTTGGCAGATACGCTAGGTGCTATGCGTAAGTTGCTCGTTACCGGCGGTGCCGGGTTCATTGGTTCGAACTTCGTCCATCACTTGGTTGAGCACACGGATGACCATGTCACGGTGCTGGATAAGTTGACGTATGCGGGCAATGTGCAGTCCCTGGCGGGGTTGCCTGAGGACCGGGTGCGGTTCGTGAAGGGTGACATCACGGATGCGGCGTTGGTAGACGGGTTGTTTGCTGAGGTGGATGCGGTGGTGCATTACGCGGCGGAGTCGCATAATGACAATTCTTTGGATAACCCTCGTCCGTTTCTGGATACGAACATCATCGGCACGTACACGTTGCTTGAGGCTGCGCGTAAGCATGACCGGCGTTTTCACCACATCTCGACCGATGAGGTGTACGGGGATTTGGAGTTAGACGATCCGGAGCGTTTCACCGAGCAGACTCCGTATAACCCTTCGTCGCCGTATTCGTCGACGAAGGCCGGTTCGGATCTGTTGGTGCGGGCGTGGGTGCGTTCTTTCGGTGTGAAGGCGACGATTTCGAACTGTTCCAATAACTACGGCCCGTATCAGCATGTGGAGAAGTTCATTCCGCGTCAGATCACGAACGTGATCCGCGGAATTCGCCCGAAGCTGTACGGTGCGGGTGAGAACGTGCGTGATTGGATTCACGCGGATGATCACTCCAGCGCGGTGTTGACGATTTTGGATCGCGGTGTGATGGGTGAAACGTATCTGATCGGTGCGGATGGTGAGAAGAACAACAAGGATGTTGTCGAACTGATCTTGTCGACGATGGGTCAGCCTGCGGATGCGTACGATCACGTCACTGACCGTCCCGGTCACGACATGCGTTACGCGATCGATTCAGCACGGTTGCGTGACGAGTTGGGGTGGATGCCGCAGTACAGCGATTTTGAGTCGGGTATCGCCGCGACCATCCAGTGGTATCGCGATAACGAGGCCTGGTGGGCTCCCGCGAAAGACGCGACCGAAGCGTTTTACGCATCGAAGGGGCAGTAACCATGGCCGACGATTCCGCTATCGCGTTCGGCAAGCCGCTCGCGGCGACCACGACGGCGATCCCTGGGTTGGTGGTGTGGGATCTGCCCGTGCACGGTGATGCGCGCGGGTGGTTCAAAGAGAACTGGCAACGCGAAAAGATGGTCGCTGCCGGGTTGCCTGATTTCGGCCCCGTGCAAAACAACATTTCGTTCAACGATGCCGTCGGCACCACTCGCGGTATCCATGCCGAACCGTGGGACAAATGGGTGTCGGTCGCGACCGGCCGGATCTTCGGCGCGTGGGTAGATCTGCGCGAGGGCCCCTCGTTCGGTGCGGTGTATACCGCTGAGATCGACCCGTCCCGAGCAATTTTCGTGCCCCGCGGTGTCGGCAACGCCTACCAAACCCTCGCCGCAGACACCGCGTACGTGTACTTGGTCAACGATCACTGGTCACCCGCCGCGAGCTACACCTTCTTGAATCTTGCTGACGAGACCGCCGCGATCGATTGGCCCATCCCGCTCAGCGAGGTAGAGATCTCGGCGAAAGACCTCGCCCACCCGCGCCTGGACGCCGTGGTACCGATGCCGCCACGTAAAACCCTCGTTCTTGGCGCAGACGGCCAACTCGGCCGTGCGTTGCGTGATGTTCTCGGTGACAGCAACGTGGAATACGCCACTCGCACCACCCTGGATCTCACCGATCCTGACCTGGCCACCGCGAAGCACTGGCGCGATTACGGCACCATCATCAACGCTGCCGCATACACCGCCGTTGATACCGCCGAAACCCCCGAAGGACGCACCGCCGCGTGGGCTGTCAACGTGACCGCTGTTGCAGCGCTGGCCCGCATCGCAACCGCACACGACATCACCCTCGTGCATGTATCCAGCGACTACGTCTTCGATGGCACCAACACCAACGGATACCTCGAAACCGACCCGATCAGCCCCCTAGGCGTCTACGGGCAAACAAAAGCCGCCGGCGACGCGATCGTCACCACCGTGCCCCGCCACTACATCCTGCGCACCTCATGGGTCATCGGCGAAGGCAACAACTTCGTGCGCACCATGATGCGACTCGCCGAACGCGGCATCAACCCCGCCGTCGTGAACGACCAAACCGGTCGACTCACCTTCACCACCGACCTCGCCACCGGCATCCAACACCTCACCACCACCGACGCCCCATACGGAACGTACAACCTCACCGCATCCGGTGAACCCGCATCATGGGCAGACATCGCACGCATGACTTTCACTGCAGCCGGCCACGACCCCGAAAGAGTGTCCGGAACCACCACCGCTGAGTACTTCGCGAACGCGACCGCTCCGGTCGCGCCTCGCCCGACCAACAGCACACTCACGATCGACAAACTAACCGCAACCGGCTTCACCCCCGCCGAACAAACCACACAGCTCGCACGCTATGTGCAGCAGGTGCTCTCAGCCTAAAGTCCCCCTCGATCCCGCGCGTCAGGGGTGACGAGGCCGCAGCGCATGGGCGAAATACGCAGGTTGATCTGCAACTCCGGGTTGCACTAGCGCCCGATATTGGTCACGCGCGAGAGCCCCAGGTTCAAGAAAGCGTAGAGATGCCGCTTAGGCCGCAACGACGGTCTTCTCCACGGCACGACGAGCGATCCACACATCGTCAGAACCCACACGCACGCGCAACCACTCACCATCAGCAGACACCGCGTTCGC
>NZ_JBFBMP010000002.1:270128-495720 GCF_040687125.1 Microbacterium sp. NPDC076911
CCGTCCGACCCTTCACCTGCGGCAACGTCACCACATACGTCAACTTCGCCGACTTGATATCCGACGGCACCGCACACACATCCGCAACCGGCGCCCCACCAACTACTGCGGCGTAGTCGCTGTGCAACCAGTAGGTCTTGCCTGACACTGCTACACGCCACCAGACGCCGTACTCGCCGGTGCGCGTGGCTGTAGCACCTTGACTCAGCTGGATGAGTCCGGTGTCGCAAGCTGTAGACGGGGCGGTACGCACGTTCAGTACAGAGGTGGTGATACTCACAGTTCCAGTTGCTGCTGTGATGCTGGAAGCTGCTGGTTGGGCACACGCATCTGTGCCGCCGGAAGGTGCGCTAGAGCTCGGCAGGGTGAGGTACTGCGAGGCCAGCCACATCGTCTTGCCGGAGAGCGTAGCTCGCGTCCACGCACCGTACTGACCAGTAATCGACACAGTCGCCCCCTTGTCGAGCTGGGTGATCCCCGTCGTGCACTTCAAGGTCGGCGCGCTGCGCACATTCAAGTTGTCGATCTTCACAGTCGCGGTGCCAGCACGGCTAGCGATATCCGCGGTCAGCGGCAGCTGGCACGCATCCGTCTGCGCGGGCGCTCCTGTAGAAGACGAGGCGTCCGGCGCAAACCAGTCGACGTAGTAGTTGTAGAAGTTGCGGTTTCCGTAAGTCGAGCAAGTGTCGCCTGTTCCGTATCCCGCGGCCAAGGCCGCTACGTTCGCGCGGTACGGCGTGTAAATGTACAGATTGGCAGTGGCCTGGTTCTGGATGTACACCTTCGATGTGCCACACGAGCTGTCGGGGTGCCACTGAATGGTGTTGATCTGCCCTGCCCTGTAGTTGTACCAGGAAGGATTCTGGGTGTAGACCTGCATCTGGCGTGCAGCACCATACATCTGGTTGAAGAAGCCGGCAAAGCGCGGATCACAGGCCGCGGTATCGGGGCAAGACTGCCCCATCGCCGCGCCATACCGAGTCGACGACGGAGCGGTCGAGGTGACAAGACCTTGCTCCTTTTGAAGCATCACCAGCAACACCTTGGGGCTGATGCCGCAGGCCACTGCGACTTTGTTGATGATGGTCGCCGCGCTGACTCCGGTCTGCGCGCTCAACGCAGAGCAGTACTGATCTGCCGATTTCGCCGCGATGTCGGCTTTATAGGACTTCAAGCACGTGTACCCCGACGTGCAATTGCTGACCTTGCCGTTCAAGAACGTCTGAATTTGGGATGCGGTCATCGCATCACCGTCGAAGAAAGCAGCATCACTGATGATGTAGCCGCCCTCGAGGATCGACCCGGGCAGATCAGCAGCCTCAGCATCCGATGTCGGCAGAACAACGAAAAGTGCTGCGATCAGCACGCTTGCAAGAAGCGCAGCGAGAGCTTTCGCGCGCGCCGGAAAGCTCTCGGGCGGAGTAGACATGTGGCCATTGTGGCCGATGTGAAAGCTGTGCACCAGTCCGAATCGAAAACCTAGAGCTCGGCGTGCAGTTGCCAAACCCTTTCGGCCGACTCATTCCAAGAGAATGAACGCCCTCGATCGGCCGCCATCACGGCCAACCGATCCGCACTCTCCGTCGACTCCAATGCTGTCGAAAGCGCGT
This sequence comes from Microbacterium sp. NPDC076911, assembly GCF_040687125.1. Taxonomy (NCBI): domain Bacteria; kingdom Bacillati; phylum Actinomycetota; class Actinomycetes; order Micrococcales; family Microbacteriaceae; genus Microbacterium; species Microbacterium sp. NPDC076911. Next base: position 271,739 of record NZ_JBFBMP010000002.1, read on the forward strand.
CGGCAAGGCCGTCGCGAAGCGTTGGCGCATCGGCACCGGGCACGATTGTGCCGCCATCAGCGATGATCTCGGTGTGCACGGGCGACTCGACGGCAACGAGCGGAACCCCCAAGGCGAGCGCGTCGACGACCCGCCAGGGAAATGCCGATCTGCGCGACGGTGCGACGAATGCCAGTGCTCCCCCATAAACAGCAGCGCGGTCGGCAGCATCCAGTGAACCGCGCATGTGCAGACGGTGCTCAGGCACTCCAGCGGCCGAGGCGAGATCTGCGACAGCAGGTTCGGATCCCTCTGGCACATCGAGAATCACCACGGGCAGGTCGATTCCCGATGCGGCGACGCCGCCGAAGCCGATATCGAGCGCGAGCGACGCTCCTGGTCCGCCCGAAAGCAAGATGTACCCTTCGGGCAAGTTCAGAACTCTCCGACGGCCGACCTCATCGGACGGCACCCGAAACGTGTGCGGCGCGGCACCGGAGATCACCCGAATGCGTTTGCCGAGCTTCGAGATCTCTCCCAGCCGATCTGCAATCGCATGGGTAGGCACAACGACGGCGTCGGCGTGCTTCACTGCCCGCTTCAGCATGGCTTTGTGCCAGGAAACCGTATTGCGTGAGTACTCGTCGGGTGACTCCCATGGCCCCAGATCCCAGAGTGTGACGACCGTCTGGTCGTGGTCGTGAGTGCGACTATGCCGCACGAGAGGAGCCAGCATGGTCGGCGAGTGAATCATGCCGCCGCCGATTCCGGTTCCGACGCCCAGCTGCAGCGCCGTCACAAGCTCGCGCCGGGCCAGTGCGGTGCGCTGTGCGCCGGCGATGCCTGGGATCTCGTCGAGGTCACCGCTACCCCCCGCTGGGGCGATCGCCTCCACGGCACAGCCTTCAGGGGCGCGGCGAACCAGCGCGGCTGCCAGCTCGCGAGATGCCTCGGCAAGAATCGGATCAGTGGGCGCGACGACTTGATCGAGCATGACCCGCAATGTGGCAACCATCTGCTCAGCCCTCCGGTGTTGGCGTAGAGGAGGGCGGATGCAGGGCGGTTCGCACCAACTCATGGATGTAGTCGAAGTCCGGGTCGTACTCGTCGACGCCGCCCTCGGGCGTCAACTCGATCGTGTTGATCGGCTGTTCCTTCGCTTTGAGAGCAAGATCAGCCAGCGTCGGGATAAGTGACTGCGGCAGGTCGGTCTCGACGATATCGGCGCCTGCTTCAGCAACCTCTTGGAAACGAGTCAGCACGGTCCGCGGGGTGAACTGAGCAAGCATCGCCGCCTGCAGTTCGCGCTGACGTTCCATGCGATCGAAGTCACTCGTCGTGTAGCGAGAGCGCGCGTACCACTGCGCTGTCTCGCCGTCCATGTGCTGTTCACCGACCTCAATCCAGCCAGTCGCCCAGTCATCTACGGGCTGCCCTTCATAGGCCGGGCCCCCGCCCTCGGGGAGTCGCTCATCAACAGTGATCGTCACTCCACCGAGCGCATCGACAAGGGAGGCAAAACCGTGCATGTCGATGAACACGTAGTACGGAATCTCGATACCAAGAATGCCCTCAGCAGCATCCTTCGTCGCCTCGATTCCTGGGGCCGAGCCGCTCGCTTCTGCCTCGGGATAGAGCGCGTCACCATCACGGCATACCTCGACCTCAGTCTGCAACTGGTTGATGCCGCTGCCCCAGCCACAGCTCGAATCGGCGTAGCCGGTATGTCCGTCAGGGTACAGATCCTGCATCGGTCCCGCAGAAAACGGGAAGCCGGGCATGTCTCTTGGGATGCCGGTGATTGTCGTTGCCCCGGTTTCGGCGTTGACCGACACCACCGAAATGCTGTCGAACCTCATCGAGTCACGTCCTTCGCCGCTGTCGGCGCCCAACAACAAGATGTTGTAGTAGCCGTCTGAAGGGGGCACGGAAGGGGCACTCGCGCCGAAAATCGCGCCGAGCGTCTCGCGGGCCGTACCCGCTGCCGACGCCGCGTAGACCGCTCCTCCGCTGGACAACACCAGCAGCGCGGCGGCCAGCGCCGCGATACCCACACGCGCAACAGCTTTCGTCTTCACGAGACGGACGAGCCGGAGAGTGTCGATCGTGAGCACCAGCCACAGAACCGCATAGGCAACGCAGATAATCTGCGCCAGCAGCAGCACAAACCAGTTCGTTGCCAGGGTCAGAAACACTTGCTGCCACAGCAATGCGCTCAGTGCGACCAGCACGACTGCAACCCACATGCCGAGCGTCGCGCCGAGACCTATGCGACCAAGGCGACGGTTGCCAGCGAGCGCCTGAGCCGACCCAGGAATCAGAAAGTTGAGCAGCACGAGCCACCATCCGCGGCGCGACATCACTGCGGGTGCCGACGAGTCGGGGTACCGCATCGGCTGTTCTTGAATCAGCCCCTGTTCTTGGATGAGGCCCTGTCGAGATGAACCCCCCACGCTCGCACGTGATGGGCTTGCGACGCTCACAGCGACTCCTTGAGCCGCCGGTTCTTCTCTTCGACCTGCCCCTCGAGGGAGCGAGCGTATGCCTCGACAGCGTCACCGATTGACGTGTCAGAGGCGCCGAGAATTCGTGCTGCTAGCAGCCCTGCGTTCTTTGCACCGTTGATCGACACCGTCGCAACGGGAATGCCTGCTGGCATCTGCACGATACTCAACAGCGAGTCCAGCCCGTCTAGCGTCGACAGTTGCACGGGCACGCCGATCACTGGGAGCGATGTCAGCGATGCAAGCATGCCTGGCAGATGAGCTGCGCCACCCGCGCCCGCGATAATCGCTTTGAGACCGCGCCCACGAGCCTCACGCCCATAGCTGAGCAGCTTGTCTGGGGTGCGGTGCGCCGAAACAACCTCGACTTCGTGAGGTATTCCAAAGTCCGTCAGTGCCTGACTAGCATCGCTCATGACGCGCCAGTCAGAGTCAGAACCCATCACTACGCCCACCAGCGGGGCGTCGGAAGCATGCAGTGGCAGAGTCACCCGTCCAGGGTAGGTCGCAAGACTGTAAGAACACCGCAACGGCGCGCTTGACAGCGTGACAAGTCAGTCTTCGAAGTGGGCTGCAGCGGCTCGCGCCTGATACGCCACGTCATCGAGGTCGTCACCGCTCACCGTCACATGCCCGACCTTGCGACCGGGTCGCGGCGCTTTGCCGTAGGTGTGAATCTTTGCCCCGGGGTGTTCCGCCATCACCGCAGTGAACTTGCTCTCGAGCGAGTCATGCTGCGGACCGCCGAGGATGTTCACCATCATTGACCAGTTCGCACGAGCCGAGGTTTCCCCGAGCGGCAAGTCGAGCACGGCCCGAAGATGCTGCTCGAACTGACCAGTCACCGCGCCGTCTTGTGACCAATGTCCGCTGTTGTGCGGTCGCATCGCGAGTTCGTTGATGAGCAGCCGTTCATCCGTGGTTTCGAATAGCTCGACCGCGAGCATGCCTGTCACGCCGAGCCCCTCAGCGATCGCGCGACCGATTTCGGCCGCCACCGACGCCAGCCGCTCGCTGGCGTGCGGCGCCGGTGCGATTACCTCGGCGCACACTCCATCGCGCTGCACAGTCTCGACCACGGGATACACCGCGACGTCACCGGAGGGACGACGTGCCACCTGTTGCGCGAGTTCGCGCGAGAAGTCGACGAGCTCCTCGACCAGCAAGGCCCCACCACGCGCGTCTTCGGCGAGCGCAGTGAACCAGTCCTCTGCTTCGGTTGCCGCGGTGATTACACGCACACCCTTGCCGTCGTAGCCACCGCGGGGTGTTTTGACCACGGCTCGACCGCCGTGAGCGTCAAGAAACTCTTGCAGTTCAGCGGTGCCTGAAACGGCCGCCCAATCGGGTTGCGGCATACCAAGCTCGGCAAGACGTGCGCGCATCACAAGCTTGTCCTGGGCGATGCCGAGAGCAGCCGGCCCTGGATGCACCGCAATCCCCGCATCGACAAGCGCCGCAAGCACGTCTTGGGGAACGTGCTCGTGATCGAACGTGATGACGTCGACGCCGCGAGCAAAGCTCAGCACGGTTTCGACATCGTGGTAGTCGCCAATCTGGGACGCTGCGAGGGAGGCAGACATGCCCTCCTGCTCGGCGAGCACCTCGATCTTGATACCGAGTTCAGCGGCGGGGGCGATCATCATTCGGGCGAGTTGGCCGCCACCGACGACTCCGACTTTCAACGACATGACTCCATCTTCTCTCACAGCTGCTGACGCCACCGCCGAGCAGTCGTTTCAGCCCTGCGGTGGAAGAGGCGGAACGGGCGGAATCGGCGGCACACTGGGCGCGGACTGTGCGTCACGGTGTGCCAGAATCTGGCTGACTTCCACCTGATCAACCAGTGTCTCGTGCACGAGGAGCACGTTGGGCACATTGACCAGCCGCATGGGCGCCTCGGCGCCGTTGGACAGCGTCAAGGTGCCCGTGCCCCACATCCGTTGGATGAGTCCCCGCTTCAACTGGATCGTATAGCCGCGCACGTGAGACAGCTCGCGGCGACGACGACGCAGCATCCCGGAACGCTCAAGAACACGTTGAGTGGTGACGGTGTATACCCGCGAGCGCCAGCGAAGAAATGGCACCAGCACGAACAGGAAAACCACCGCGCCCGCCGCGCTGAACAGCATCCAATCTTCCAGTCCCGCCGGAAGATTCGAATAGAAGTAGCCGCAGGCACCGGCCACTGCGATGAGCACGAGCGCAGACCAGACGAGTCGCCGGGCGTGCGAACGCATTTTCGCGATGCGCATCTCAGCGGTCGCTGGCACGCCGGGGGCGGGAAGGTAGGGCCTTCCGCCATAGCTCACCGGTTGCGTCATGCTCCCATTGTGGCCGCCCACCGCGACACTGCCGGATGCCACGCCCGAACGCGTGTGAGCGGCACCTTGTCATCAGCGCACGTGCACGACATCGCCCGCTGCCACGGCGGTCTCCCCACCGTCGCTCGTCACGACCACCAGACACCCGTCTGGGGCAATCCGTTGTGCTCGTCCGCGCAACACTGACTCGTCTGGCAGTGATACTGCGACCTGACGTGAGAGCGTCGTGCACAGCGACTCAATCTGCCCCACGATGCCCGCTGCACCCGCGTCGCCAGCAGACGCTGCCAGTGCATGAATAGTCTCATCCAACGCAGCCAGATAGTCGGCAATCAAAGCATCGTCGTCGCAGTCGACGCCGAGGACGGCAAAAGAGGTCGCACCCGCGACGGGTAGCTCGTCGCGCGACATGCTCGTGTTTACGCCGATACCCACCACAATCGCATCGGGATCGCCAAGAACGACTTCAGCGAGAACGCCACTGATCTTTGCGCCATCGACAAGAACGTCGTTCGGCCATTTGAGTCCTGCACTGTGAGTGCTGCCCTGCAGCTGCGCTGTGACGGCTCTTGCCATCGCGGCACCGGCAAGCAACGGCACCCACCCTCGCGCCGCCGCAGGAATGTCGGCAACGCGCACCAACGTAGAGATCGCCAACGCAGTTCCCGCGGGAGCGGTCCATTGCCGATCCCGCCGGCCGCGACCCGCCCGCTGATCTGTCGTCAGCAGCACAGCGAGGTGCGGCCACTCACCAGAGGCCGCGATCACATCGGAAACCAACTCTGCATTGGTCGACGCGCTGAAGGCCCTCACCTCTACGCGTGGACTGATAGCGGCAGTGCGAGGATAGGACGCAACGACATCTGACATAGCGCTCACGCTACCCGCGGATTGGGTCATCCCACAGCCGAATGGATCAGCCCTTGTTGAATCTCTCCAAGTCATCCGGCCTCACCGCCGATAGTGTGGAACGCGTGACCGATCAGCCCGACCTCTTTACCACCGCCGGCAAGATCGCCGACCTCCGCGCTCGCTACCAAGAAGCGGTCGTAGACGCCGAGAAGCTGGCACACGACAAACAGCACGCGAAAGGCAAGCTCACCGCGCGCGAGCGGGTAGAACTGCTCGTCGATCCGGGAAGTTTTGTCGAACTCGACGAATACGTGCGGCACCGCACAACAGCGTTCGGCATGGACCGCTCCCGTCCTTACGGTGACTCCGTCGTCACCGGAATCGGCACAATCCACGGGCGCACCGTCGCGGTGTATTCCCAAGATTTCTCTACCTTTGGCGGTTCGCTGGGCGAGGTCGCTGGCGAGAAGATCATCAAGGTCATGGAATACGCGCTGCGCAGCGGCATCCCGATCATCGGAATCCTCGATTCCGGCGGCGCACGTATTCAAGAGGGCGTTGTTGCGCTCGGCAAGTACGGCGAGATCTTCCGGCTCAACACGCGTGCCTCGGGTGTGATCCCGCAGATCTCAATCATCATGGGCCCCGCCGCGGGCGGCGCCGTGTACTCCCCCGCCCTCACTGACTTCGTCATCATGGTCGACAAGACCAGCCAGATGTTCGTGACTGGGCCCGACGTCATCAAGACTGTCACCGGCGAAGACGTCGGGATGGAAGAGCTCGGCGGCGCCTACACTCACAACACTCGCTCGGGCGTTGCGCACTACCTAGCCGACGACGAAGACGATGCGATTGACTACGTGCGAACCATGCTCGGGTTCCTCCCCGACAACAACATGGCGGAGCTCCCGGTCTACGAAAGCGGTTTCGAATTCGAAACGACGGATGCTGATCGCGCACTGAACTCGATCATTCCCGACTCTGCGAATCAGCCCTACGACATTCATACGGTCATCCGCGGCATCGTCGACGCCGAAGAGTTCCTTGAAGTGCAGCCGCTGTTCGCGCCGAACATCGTGATCGGCTTCGGCCGGGTCGAGGGGCGCTCAGTGGGCATCATCGCCAACCAGCCGTCCCAGATGGCAGGAACGCTCAATATCGAGGCGGGCGAGAAAGCAAGCCGTTTCGTGAGGTTCTGTGACGCGTTCTCTATTCCCATCGTCACGCTTGTCGATGTGCCGGGTTACCTTCCGGGCACCGACCAGGAATGGACCGGCGTGATCCGCCGCGGCGCAAAGCTGCTCTACGCGTATGCGGAGGCGACGGTGCCCCTCGTCACGGTCATTCTGCGCAAAGCCTACGGCGGCGCCTACATCGTCATGGGCTCAAAGCAGTTGGGTGCAGACATCAACTTGGCATGGCCGACAGCCGAAATCGCCGTGATGGGCGGACAAGGTGCGGTGAACATTCTCTACCGTGGCGAAATCAAGAAAGCCGAAGAAGCCGGCGAAGACGTCGCGGCAGTGCGCACCCGCCTCGCGAACGAGTACACATACAACGTGGCATCCCCGTTCTTGGCAGCCGAGCGTGGCGAGCTCGACGGGATCATCGAGCCGGCACAGACTCGCGTGTCAATCGCCAAGGCGCTGCGCTCGCTGCGCGGCAAGCGTGCGAGCCTTCCCCCTAAGAAGCACGGAAACATTCCGCTGTGACCGAGCAAGGCGCCGCATCCGAGACCCCGCTCACGATCGACATTCTTCGAGGCATGCCGAATGACGATGAACTGGCAGCACTGATGGCGGTGGTGAGCGAGGCTTACACCTCAGAAGCCGCTGCAGCCGTCGTCGAGGATGAGCCCACTCGCTCCGCCTGGTCGCTGTCTCAGCGCGGTCTGCGAGAGCCGTTGCGGCGCGACTGGGGTTGGACGAGGGGCTGAAACCGCCGATTCGGGCGAAATTGGACCAATTTGTCCCCCAAAGTACCTACATACAACCGTCCAGTCGCCGGGTGATACTTGTATTGCTGGAACGCTTCTGCGTTCGGCCGACCTGCTTCACCGAATTGAGTGAAGCCCAGGTTTGGCCCTTGCGGACGGTTTTCGGGTAACTGTCTGCACACAAGATGAGGGGCGGGCGGCTTCGCCGCCCCTCATCTTTCTCTTTGCCTGGCTGCTGTTCTAGCGCGTTGCGCCGTCGTGCAGAATCTCATGCCAAAGATCGACGGCATCCTCATCGCTAGGCCCTTGAACAGACGCGGAACGACCCACCACCGTCACTGCGACCGTTGCGTTTCGCGAGGTGCGCACATAAAGGCGATCAGATGTTGACCTGTGCAAGATGGTGGCGAGCTGAGCGCGAATCGCTTGTAGCGCGACATCGTCAAGTGCGTCGAGCCCACCCTCGTCAAGGACGGTCACCGTCGCGCCCCGGCGCCGTGCGCGCTCAAGCTCTTGCTGCACATCGTCGTCGATCAGCCGCGGACCGCGCATTTCGTCTCGTAGCCGACCCTCTGCGACACGAGCTTCTACGCGCTCGTCTTCGCTGAGATCGCCACCGGTCTTCACGGTGCGACCCAGCACCGGACCCGCAACGGCCAGAGCCCGCTGCACCTGCACGCGTCGCTCTCGTTGCCGCACGAGGTGAGAGGTCTGCCAGGCCGATGCTGCACGTTGCAACTGCGCGAGCCGATCGGTGTCTCGCGCGGCTCGGTCAAGCGACCGCACGAGCAACTGTGCGACGGCGACCCACACGATTGAGCCGACCAGGCCAAGGCCTAGCGCCGCCGGGGCGCCCATCCAGGCAATAGATCCCGCGGCAAGCAAGGTGATCCCTGCCCAGGCAACCCACGGACTGTGCCGAGACATGACAACTGTCATCAGCGCGCCAATTCCGCCGAGGTACCACGTGGCGAATGACGCGGTCACAAGGTCGGGGCCTGCGGCGATGGCCACCGCGGTCGGCACCACGGCCGCGCAGGTCAGCGCAAGCACCCGTGCCAGTACCGGAAGTTGATTGGTGGGAACCGCACGACCGGAGCGCGAGAGCTTCACCGACGAGCGCGGCATCCACAAGATGCAAAGCAACGCTGTAGCAAGGTAAAACCCCAATACGGCAATCGCGAGTAGTGGCTCCGCGGGTGTGGACGTCCACCACATTCCACGCACCGACAGATATACGGTAAACGCCACAGCGAGCGTCGTGAGAACGTTGCGAACGCTGATCATGCGACACCCCTCCGCCAGGTGATGACAACCGAGGTGCCCGCCTCGGTCGAACGAATGTCAGCGCGACCGCCGACCGCCGCCACCCTCGCAATGATTGAAGCCTTAATGCCCAAGCGATCGTTGGCCACGTTGTCCAGATCGAAACCGCCGCCACTGTCATGCACAGATATCTGCATCTCACCCTTGCGATCCTGCACGCTCACCTCAAGGCCTTCTCCGTCAGCATGCTGCAACGCGTTGGCAATGCCCTGAGTGGCGGCGAGGGTAAGCGCTCGACAGATGCGCCCTGGCACCGGCTCGGGGTTCTCTGCGGCGATCAGGGTCACCGGCACGCTGGCGCCGAGATCGCTCACGGCAGCTTCGAGATCATGTGCAATCGTCGCGGCGTCGCCTGGAGCGTCGCTTCCTTCGCGGGGATCCTGCTCGGTATTCGCCAAGCGGGTGAGGGCGTCCCGCGCCATACCCGCTGACAGAGTCTGCTCGCGAGGCGTGCGCGCACGCTCGGCGGCGATCAGAGCGGCGAGCACGCTGTCGTGCATCAGAGCGGCGAGCTCGGCTCGTTCTTGCTCCACGGCCTCAGTCGCCGCGGCATCGGCGTACGACGACACCGCACGTGCCCTGGTCTCATCGACATTCGCCGCCATCGATCGGAACAGCCATCCGAGTGCCAAGAGCACCCCACCAAGAATGAGTGCGAACGATACATCGAGACTCGTAGCGAAAAAGTTCTCGCGTGAGAACTCGCCTTCAATCACGCGCACAACGCCGAACATCAGCGGCACCAGAATCGTCCACACGATTTGAAGTGGCAGCGGGAAAGCGATCACTGCGGCCAACGTCGCAACGTTCACGAGAAACCAGATCCACGGCTGGTCCGTAGGCGGCGGAACAATGCCTTCGGTGGCGACCGGCCACACAGCCAGCAGCACGACGTACGCCACCGCGAAGACGGCACCACCGATACGCATACCTCGGCCAACCAAGCAGGTGAGAATCAATACCGCGAGCGGAACAAATGCCAGCAGCATGAGGGGCACATGCCACTGGGGAAGCTGATCAGTCGAATCGATGGCGAACAGGAACGACTGCAAGCCCAATGCCAGCGACCCGAGCCCAGCGGCGAACGTAAGGATTCGCTCCACACGGGTACGCGTGAAAGATCCGATGCCCTGTGTCGCTTCGCGTGTCGAGGGAATCTGCTCCCACGCGCCATCCAGCATCGATGATGAATTATCAGCGGCCACTCGCGGCCTCGCTATCCATCAAGATTCCGTCTTCCATGGCACGACGCAGCAGGTCAACTTTGGTTGGTGCGGGACGGCCCACCTCAACGTACTTGACTCGCACCCTCGTGATGTTCTCTTTGGCGGTAGAGTATGCGATTCCCAAGCGGTCAGCCACTGCTTTCAGCGGAAGCCCGGCGGCGTAAAGACGCAGCACATCACGCTCGCGTGCCGAGAGTTGAGCGTCAGCAAAATCGATGTCACCTTCGATAGCACTTGCCCACTCCACATTGTGAAGAAGCTCACCCGAAGCGACTGTGCGTAGTGCGGCAGTGACGTCATCAATGGGCGCTGACTTGCTAACAATCCCGGCGGCGCCAGCCGAGAGCGCCTCACGAACTGCGGCCGGGCGATCCGCCACACTGTGGATGATCACGTGAGATCCGTCACCGACAAGTCGGCGCACGTTCTCGGTGACGGTCGTGCCGTCACCAAGAGTGAGATCTAGTACCACCACATCGGCGGGTAGCGCCGTTTGGCTCGCGCGCCAGCGCACGTACTCGGTCACAGAGCTGCCCGAAAACACAACGTGCTCCGCACCGCCGCGCGCGCAGGCGGCTTCGAGCCCGAGTCGCACGGACTCGTGATCATCGATGAGTGCAACGCGTGTCATGCGGTCACTCTACCGAGGCGCGGTCGTGCGCGTGAGCGTAGCGATCGCCTCGATGTGGTGCGAATTCGGAAAGAGGTCGAGAGCGTCCACGCGCGGAGCCTCGTAACCTGCGTCGCGGAAGGTCGCGAGATCCCGAGAAAGTGCCACCGGGTCGCACGCGACATAGACGATCGTTGCTGGCGACAGGTCAGCGACACGCTGCACCACCTCGCGGCCAGCACCCGCACGCGGCGGGTCAAGCACCACAACGCCGCGCGATAGCTGCTCTCGGTCCGCGGCAGTGGCTGAGGCCTGAAGTGCTTTGAGCCAACGATCCACACGACCGGTTTCGGCGCGGGCACGAGAGAGACCCGAGAGGTTTGCTGCCGCATGTTCGGTGGCTCGCGCGCTGGATTCAACAGTGGTCACGCGGGTCGATTTTCCGCCCAGAGTGGCGAGGGTCGCTGCGAAAAGTCCCACGCCGCCGTACAGGTCCAGGTGATGCGCGTCCGGGTCGATGGCGGGGCCTTCGGGCTGGATGCTGCGCAGAGCGTTCTGCAGCGCCGCTGTCAGCGAGTGAGCTGCCAAACGATGAACCTGCCAGAACCCGACAGCGTCGACCTTGAAGTCCTTGCCGTTGACGCTCTCGACGACAACCTCGCGCACGGCGCGTGCGTTGGCTCCGGACCGCGGGCGGGGAGCCCGCTCATCGGGGCGCGCGACAACGCGCACCCGACCGTCGGCCGCTTGAACGAGATCGATGCGACCCGGTGCGCCATCCGACAGTTCTTTGGCCGCCTGCTCGATCGCTTCCGTGGCGAGGGGGTAAGAATCGACGTGCACGACACTGTGGGTGCGTGCCGCGTACGGGCCTACTCGCCCGTCAGCGTCGACATGCAGGCTCACGCGAGTGCGCCAGCGCGTGCCATCGGGGGTCTCCTCGTCGCGCACTACACCGTCACCATCGAGAACTGGTGTGGCGCGATCGATCGATGCGGGCACGTCGAGCCCACCGAATCGCTTGAGCGAGTCGGTGAGAACCTCAAGCTTCAAATCGCGCTGATAAGCAAGGTCGATGTGACCAAAATCAGCCCCACCTGGGCGCTGCTCGGGCGCAAACTCGATGTCTGCCTGGCGCCACACGTGCGCCTGGCGGTGAGGCGAAGCATCCAATACTTCAAGTGCTTCTGCCCGCCAGAACGACTTCTTGCGGGTGTCGACAAGTCGAGCACGAATCCTTTCACCCGGAAGAGCGTCGGGAACGAAAATGACTCGCCCCTCGTGGCGGGCGACGAAAACGCCACCGTGGGCAACGCCCGACACATCAAGGTCGATAAGGTCGCCAGCGTTCTTTGTCGATTCAGTCACTACTAGAGCCTACGGTGGGTGACATGCGTGTATGCCTTGCTTCTACCTCGCCTGCCCGCCTCATGCTGTTGCAGCAGTTCGGCATTCGACCGCTGACGGTCGCTCCCCACGTCGACGAAGAAGCCGTGATTGCCGCCGTCGAAGCGAGCGAAGGCCGTATTCTTGCGCCCGATGAGCATGTCCTGCTTCTCGCTCGACGCAAAGCGGCCGATGTTGCCGCTCGTCTGGCCGATGACATCCCCGACTTCGACGGCATTGTGATCGGGGGGGATTCGATGTTCGAACTGAACGGCGAGGTGCTCGGAAAACCCCACCTCCCGGCGCGCGCACGCGAACGCTGGCTGACCATGCGCGGGCAGACCGGCGTGTTGCACTCCGGCCACGCCGTCGTGCGCATCACACCAGGCTTGGCGCCGAACGAAGTGCACGCGGTTGCCGAAGCCTCGGTCACGTTCGCCTCCGACGTTGGCGATGACGAGATAGACGCCTACGTCGCGACCGGAGAGCCACTGCAGGTCGCTGGCGCGTTCACCATAGACAGTCTGGGCGGGGCGTTTATCACCCGTATCGAGGGCGACCCCTCGACGGTCGTCGGAATGTCCGTCTCGACACTGCGAGCCCTGGTGCGAAAGCTCGGCGTGTCGTGGACTGACCTCTGGGACACCGTCGATCCATCGGTCAGCGCCGGACACACGCAGTTGTAGCTACCCGCAAAGGTTATCGACCCGTTCTTGTATGAACCAGTGAAAAACGAGGGGCACACCCTCGGTAGGCTGGCAATCATGCCTCAGATCGCCAAGGTGCTCATCGCAAACCGCGGCGAGATCGCCGTCCGTGTCATCCGCGCCGCCCGCGACGCGGGAAAGTCCTCGGTCGCCGTCTACGCCGATCAGGATCGCGACGCCATGCACGCCCGCCTCGCGGACGAGGCATATTCCCTTGATGGCAACACCAGCGGCGAGACCTATCTATCGGTAGAGAAAATCCTGTCGGTGGCTCGGCGCTCTGGCGCGGGCGCCATTCACCCTGGATACGGCTTTCTCGCTGAGAACGCAGACTTCGCCCGCGCGGTGATCGCCGCTGGGCTCGTGTGGATCGGGCCCTCTCCCGACGCGATCGAATCCCTGGGCGACAAGGTGACCGCGCGTCACGTGGCCGAGAAGGTGGGCGCTCCGCTCGCGCCCGGCACTCCTGGGCCGGTAGCCGACGCATCCGAGGTATTGGATTTCGTCGCCGAACATGGGCTTCCGATCGCGATCAAGGCCGCATACGGCGGCGGCGGTCGCGGGCTCAAGGTCGCCCGCACGATCGAAGAAGTGCCCGAACTGTTTGAGTCCGCCACCCGCGAGGCGATCGCTGCCTTCGGACGCGGCGAGTGCTTCGTTGAGAAATACCTCGACAAGCCCCGGCATGTCGAAACCCAGTGCCTCGCAGATGCAGCCGGCAACGTTGTCGTGATCTCGACACGCGACTGCTCGCTGCAGCGGCGCCACCAGAAGCTGGTTGAAGAGGCGCCCGCCCCTTTCCTCACCGACGAACAGAACACTCTTCTCTACGAATCGTCGAAGGCCATATTGCGCGAGGTCGACTATGTGGGCGCTGGCACCTGCGAATTCCTCATCGGCGCCGACGGCACCGTTTCGTTCCTCGAAGTCAACACTCGGCTTCAGGTGGAACACCCGGTCTCTGAAGAGGTCACCGGCATCGACCTCGTGCGCGAACAGTTCCGTATTGCCGAGGGCGAAGAGATCGGCTACGGCGATCCGGTCGCCGAGGGGCACTCGATCGAGTTCCGTATCAACGGCGAAGACGCCGGCCGAGGGTTTCTTCCCCAGCCCGGCCCCATCCACGTTTTCAAGACATTCGGCGGGCCCGGCATTCGGCTCGACTCGGGGGTGACAGCAGGCGACTCTGTCAGCGGCGCTTTCGACTCGTTGCTCGGCAAAATCATCGTCACCGGGCGCACCCGCGCTGAAGCGCTTGAGCGCTCACGGCGCGCATTGGACGAGTTTGAAGTGGCCGGGATGCCGACCGTCTTGCCCTTTCACCGCAAGGTCGTCCGCGATCCCGCATTCACGGCAGAAGATGGCGAGTTCGGCGTCTTCACCCGTTGGATCGAGACAGAGTTCGCGAATGATATCCCGGCATGGGACGGCGAGCTCGAGGCTCCGCAGCCGGCCGAAGCACGGCACACCGTCGTGGTTGAGGTGTCTGGCAAGCGGTTGGAAGTGAGCCTGCCTGACCGTGTCGTGACGGCGAGCGCAGCGCCCGGGCGCCCCGTTGCAGTGCCGCCGTCGCGGCGATCACACGAGAAGTCGGCCACCGCGGGAGCGTCCGGCGACGCCGTGAAATCGCCGATGCAGGCGACTATCGTCAAAATCGCAGTGCAAGACGGACAGCAGGTCGTCAAGGGAGATCTCGTTGTCGTCCTTGAGGCGATGAAGATGGAACAGCCGATTCAAGCGCACAAAGACGGCGTCATCGGCGCCATCAATGCCGCTGCCGGCACCACGGTGGCAGCAGGACACCAGCTGCTCACTATCAGCTGACTGCTTGCGCTTTGCGGCGCTGCGCCGCCGCACTCACGGTCCGTAGATCGCGTGATCCACCACGTGCATTGCGCGGGCTGCGTCAGTGATGCTGCCCGAGAGCGACGGGTAGACGGCGAAGACTCTCGACAACTGATCGACCGTAAGGCGCCGTTCAACAGCGATAGCGACCGGATAAATCATCTCTGATGCACGGGGGCCAACGATGACCCCACCCACCACGCTGCCACTGCCCTGGCGAGCAATCAGTTTGACGAAGCCATCTTTGATACCCATCATCTTGGCGCGCGGGTTTGCCGCGAGCGGAAGCTTGTGCACGACGGCATTGATCAAACCGTCTTCGATGTCTTTCTCCTGCCAGCCGACAGTGGCGATCTCTGGCGCGGTGAAGATGTTCGAACTGATCCGCCGTCGTTCCAAGGGGATGACCACGTCGCCGAGGGCGTGAAACACCGCTGTGCGACCCTGCATCGAGGCGACCGAAGCGAGGGGCACGAAAGTGGTGCAGTCGCCGGCAGCATAGATGTTGGGCACCGAGGTGCGTGCGACACGGTTGACCTGGATGTGGCCCGAAGCAGTCATCTGAACACCCGCTTCTTCGAGCCCGATACCCGCGGTGTTGGGAATCGAGCCGACTGCCATCAGGCAGTGACTGCCTTCGATCTGACGGCCGTCGCTGAGGGTAACCAGTACACCATCGCCTTGCCGTTCCACTTTGTCTGCCCTTGACTTCGACAGCAATGTCATGCCGCCTCGCTTGAACACACGCTCGATCACGGCCGCCGCATCCTTGTCTTCTCCGGGCAGAACCTGGTCGCGACTCGATATCAACGTCACCTTGGAACCGAGGTTCATGTAGGCACCCGCGAACTCGGCGCCGGTGACGCCGGAGCCGACGACGATGAGGTGCTCAGGCACGGATTTCATGTCATACAGCTGAGTCCAGGTGAGAATGCGCTCACCGTCAGGCATGGCACTTTCGAGTTCCCGCGGCGATGCGCCGACAGAAACAACGAGCGTGTCAGCTTCGATGCGGTCGAAATCGGTTCCGCCGGGCTCCGTCGATACGACTACCGCATTATCGTCTTCGATGCGGCCATAGCCCGAAACAATCCGCACCCCCGCCTCGGCGAGCGATGCGCGCATATCGTCGGACTGTTGGCGAGCAAGCGAGAGCAGTCGCTTGTTGACGGCCGAGAGGTTTATCGCGATCTCAGGCTTGAGCGGCCTGCCGTCGCTCCCCTTTGCGAACAGCTGCACTCCGAGGTCACCAGCACCCATAATCGATGCCACCGCATCGGCTGTCGCGATCAACGTCTTCGAGGGCACGACGTCGGTGATCACCGCAGACCCGCCGATTCCGGCCCGTTCCACGACCGTCACCTCGGCTCCCAGCTGGGCAGCACCGAGTGCTGCTTCGTAGCCGCCGGGGCCGCCACCGATGATCGCGACGCTCTGTGTGCGCTCGAAGCTCAAAGACATGCCCCCTATTCTCCCCCGGCTGGGGAGCCTCGTGAACCAGCATGCTCCGCAATTGCGAGTCGTACTGGCCTCGGCCGCTTGCAGTTCCTAAAGTGGGGTCATGTCCGACACCTTCAACCACCCGCTCGACGACCCTCGCACCGACCCTTTTGAGGTCGCTGCGACCGCCGCGAGTGACATCGCGCGCCTTACCGGCATTGAGCGCCATGACATCGCACTCACCCTCGGCAGCGGATGGGGGAAAGCTGCCGACCTGATCGGTGACACCAACGCGATGTTCCCTGCCACCGAGGTGACAGGTTTCAGTGCCCCAGCACTCGCCGGCCACGCCGGCACGCTTCGCAGCGTCACGACACCCAAGGGCAAGCATGTGCTCGTCATCGGCGCTCGCACGCACTATTACGAAGGTCACGGTGTCCGCCGCGTCGTGCACAGCGTGCGCACAGCGGCTGCAACGGGCGCACGAACCATGGTTCTGACCAACGGCGCAGGCGGAATCAAACCCGCGTGGAACCCCGGTCAGCCCGTTCTCATCAGCGACCACATCAACCTCACGGGCGACTCCCCTCTTGAAGGCGCCACCTTCATCGATTTGACCGACCTTTATTCGACTCGGCTGCGTGACCTTGCACGCACCGTCGATGCGAGCCTCGATGAAGGCGTGTACTGCCAGTTCCGAGGGCCGCAATACGAGACGCCGGCCGAGGTGCGCATGGCGAAGACAATCGGCGGCCACATTGTCGGCATGTCAACCGCACTCGAAGCGATTGCCGCCCGACAGGCGGGGATGGAGATTCTCGGATTCTCACTGATCACGAATATGGCCGCAGGCATTCAAACGACTCCACTCAGCCATCAAGAAGTCATCGACGCCGGCCGTGAAGCCGAACCCGTCATCTCGTCGTTGCTCGCGCGCGTCATAGGTGCGCTGTGAACGACTCGACGGCTACCGCACCGAGAGGCGCCGACGCCACGGCACTTCTTGAGCACGCAGCAGCGTGGCTCACCCAAGACCCAGACGGCGAAACTCGCGCAGAACTGCGGGGCATCATCACAGCCGTTGAGTCCGGTGATGCGGCCGCAACCGTCGATCTCGCGGATCGTTTCAACGGGCGGTTGGCCTTTGGCACGGCGGGTCTGCGCGGAGAGCTCGGCGCCGGTAGCAACCGCATGAATCGTGTGCTCGTCAGTCAAGCGGCCGCGGGGCTGGCGGCATACATCCTTGAAAAGGCGGCACCGGATGCTGATGCAGACCTGGCGCCCATGGTTGTGATCGGCTACGACGGCCGCCGAAACTCCGACGTGTTTGCTCGAGATTCTGCTGAGCTCTTCGCGGGTGCGGGTCTGCGCGCGATGCTGTTGCCGCGCATGCTTCCCACGCCGGTGCTCGCCTTCGCAGTGCGCGCTCTCGGCGCTGCTGCGGGAGTAATGGTGACCGCAAGTCACAACCCGCCGAATGACAACGGTTACAAGGTGTATCTGGGCGGCGAAAGCGACGGGTCTCAGATCGTGGCGCCGGCAGACGCGGAGATCGCCGCCCATATCCAGCGGGTTGCCGACACTACTGCCGTTGGGGCGCTTCCCCGCTCCCTTGCGGTCGAGACTGCCCCAGAGTCGCTCATCGACGCCTACGTCGCTGCGACGGCGACGGTCGCGACCGCCCCTCGAGGCGCCGAGGGGATGCGCTGGGTATATACCGCCATGCACGGAGTCGGCTGGGAAACACTCTCCCGCGTTCTCGATGCCGCAGGCTACCCGGCACCCACCCCGGTTAACGCGCAGCTCGAGCCAGACGGCACGTTTCCCACCGTCGCTTTCCCGAACCCCGAAGAGCCTGGCGCGATGGATCTTGCGTTCGAAGCGGCGCGCGCCTCAGATGCCGAACTTGTCATCGCCAACGACCCCGACGCCGACCGACTCGCGGTGGCCATCCCTGACCCCACAGCCCAGGGCTATTGGCGACGTCTCAGCGGCAACGAGATCGGGCTGTTGCTCGGCTGGCGCGCGGCGAAGAATGCGAGCGGCATCGACGGCGAGTCGCTGGCATGTTCACTCGTCTCTTCACCTGCCCTCGGCGCTGTGGCCGAGCACTACCACCTCGACTTTCACACCACACTGACCGGCTTCAAGTGGATCTCGCGCGCGCCGGGCATGATCTACGGCTACGAAGAGGCGCTCGGATACCTCGTGAATCCAGGCACGGTACGCGACAAGGACGGCATCTCTGCGGCGGTGGCGATGTTGAGCATGGCCGCTGAGGCTCGCGGTGATGGTAAGACTATTTCTGATCTGCTCGCTGAGTTCGGCGAGACCTTCGGGTGGTTCGCCAGCGACCAAGTGTCAATTCGCGTTGACGACGTGTCGACTATCGCTCACATCATGTCGGCACTGCGCGCGGAGCATCCAACCAAAATCGCCGGAACCGCGGTGGTTCGAGTCGATGATCTGCTGGCCGGAGTCGACTCGTTTCCGAGCGGCGACGTATTGCGCTTCTGGCTCGATGACGGGTCGAGAGTGATCGTGCGGCCGAGCGGGACTGAGCCCAAGCTCAAGGCCTATCTCGATGTTCGCAGCGACTCGCGGGAGGCCGCCGACGAGCGCGTCGCAACGGTGGCGAAAAGTGTGCGGAAGCTGTTCGCCAAGCTGAGCTGATTCGCCGTCGACGCGGTGTCTGAACGCCGTGATAATGTCAGCGACGCGATCTCTCGCGCGTCGCTGACAGACAGTTGTGCGCTCTGATCTCTGACAAAGGAGAAGCCATGGTCGACGGCCCGAGCGACGAAGCCGAACCCGGCTCTGCTGCCGCCGCGTCCAGCGATTTCGTCGGCACCGATCCGCCGCACTGGCTCAACAAAGTCGTTCTATTTCTCACCGGGCAAACGGTGAGTCTGTTCGGTTCGATGGTGGTGCAGTTTGCGGTCTTTTGGTATCTGACGATCACCTATCAGTCGGGCTGGGTCATGATGCTCGCCGCGGTGTTCGGCTTCCTGCCGCAGGCTGTCGTGTCAATCTTCGGCGGCGTGTGGGCAGACCGACACAATCGCAAGTTTCTCATCATGGGTGCTGACACAGCCATCGCGCTCACGACCCTTGCTCTCGCTCTCATCATGATGACGGGCTACGCCGAAGTGTGGCTCATCTACGCGGCGCTTACGCTCAGGTCAGCCGGCGCCGGTATCCAGATGCCGGCCGTGTCTGCGTTGATCCCCCAGATCACGCCCAAACGTAACCTCATTCGCGTGAACGGCATTAACGGCTCGATTCAGAGTGCCATGGCGCTGTTGGCGCCAGCCGCTGCGGGCGCTATCTATGCCTGGGCTTCAGCTGCGGCGGGCGGCTCGGCAGCGTCGCTTATACCGATCTTCTTTGTCGATGTCATCACCGCAATGATCGGTGTGGGAATTCTGGCGTTCATTCCGGTGCCCACGATTCGTCGAGCCGTCGACGCCCCGACCGGGTACTTCGCAGATCTCGTCGACGGAGTCCGCTACATCGCTCATCACGCCTTTGTACGCTGGGTGCTGGTGCTGTTTGCCATCATCTTTCTCCTCACCGTTGCTCCTTCCAACCTCACTCCCCTCATGCTGGTGCGGTCGTTCCCCGCGGGCGAGGAGCAGGACATCGTCAACCTCACTGTGCTCGAGGTGGCTTTCAGCGTGGGCATGATGCTCGGCGGAATTCTGGTGGCTTCCTTTTTCGCGAAACGCAGTCGCATCGGACTCATCGTTGGTTCTTCGCTGCTCTTCGGCATCCTTGCCATCGGTTTGGGTTTCTCCCCCAATATCTGGGTGTTCTTCGCATTCATGTTCTTCGTAGGACTCACCGTTCCGTTCTTCGCAACTCCGTCGATGACGCTGCTGCAAGAAACCGTCGAGCCCGAGCGCCAGGGTCGCGTCTTCGGATTCTTGGGCATCGTCATGGCCGTTGCCATGCCGCTCGGAATGGTCGTGTTCGGCCCGCTCGCAGACGTTGTGTCGATCGAGACGTTGTTGGTCGCTTCGGGGATCATCACCTTCATCGTGGTCGGCGCGGCGGTATGGCTCCCTGCCGGCAAACGCGCAATCGCCGCCGCCCGGGCTGCGTCGCAAGTCGATTCAGCCGACCCCGTCGTCGCGGCCCAGACAGTCGAGGCCGTGATGAATGACGAAGAGCTTTAGCGCGCGATTGACCGGCGCGCGGTCGTAGGCTCATCTCATGTTGCTCACCACTCCCACCGTGTTGGAGAACGAGTACGTGCGGCTCGAGCCGCTCGATCACGCTCACGCCGACGACCTGGCGCGAGCAGCGGCCGGTCTAGAGCACGCCTGGTACACCACGGTTCCTACCGCCGAATCAATGACGGCTGACATCGCCCAACGGCTGCAGTGGCAGGCCAACGGGAACATGAACGCATGGGCTGTGAGACGACTTGATACGAACGCGGTGGTCGGCATGACAACGTTCTGCAACATCGACACCGCGAACCGGCACGTCGAAATCGGCCATACCTGGATCGGCATTGATGCCCAGCGCACCGCGGTGAACACTGCGTGCAAGCTGTTGTTGCTCACCCACGCCTTCGAAGCGTGCGACGCGATCGCGGTCGAGTTTCGCACTCATTGGCATAACTTTCAGTCACGTGCAGCCATCGCCCGCCTCGGGGCGAAGCAAGACGGCGTGCTGCGCAATCATCGCCTCGGCCCAGACGGCACGCTTCGTGACACCGTCGTTTTCTCAATTCTGCCGGGCGAGTGGACCACTGTGCGCGCGGGACTTCGACAGCGACTTCTTCGCGGCTGAGCGCTATCCGTCGATGACGGCGACAAGTTCGTCGAGAAACCCGCTGAAGTCGGAAGCTCGCCGAAGAATCCGCTGAACGCTTTCTCGCTCGCTGAATACTTCTACGAGCTGCTCGAAAACAGTTTGGAATGCTTCACGGTCAGATTCTGAGAAGGCCACGAGCGCCACCACCTGAACGCGCGTGTCACCCCATTTCATGGAAGGCTCGGCGATGCCGATCGCGATCGCCGTTCGCGTCGCTGTCATCCCTAGTGCGTGCGGCACGGCAAGCGCATCCGTGAACGCGGTGGAAGAAAGCCGCTCGCGATCGATCGCGCGGTCAACATAGTCTTTGTCGATCACGCCTTCGCTGACGAGCTTGTCGCCGAGTTCGCGAATGACTCCCTCGGCGCCAGGGGACGCATCCACCCCCCTCACGAATGCGGAAGGGACGAAGTAGCCTTCGATCTCGGAGCGCAACCGAGCAAGGCGTTTCGTTCGGCGAATTCGGGCGACCGCTCCCTGAACGTGTTCGACGTCAGACTCCGTCAGGAAGGGCTGAATGCGCACGATGCGATCGGCCGATATCGGCGGGTCGATCGTTGTCAGCACCAGGTCGGTGCCCATGGCGCTCCAATCAGGGTCGACGCGCGTCTCGACGCCGATAACCTCGATGGTCTGTCCGAGTGAGCGATCGACGCTTGAGCGCAATAGCTCGTGCAGTTCGAAGAACCCCGGGCAGACGATCGTGGCTGTGAGGTGCTGATCAGCGCGTCGCATCCGTTCCAGGCGACCGCCAATGTGCATGGCGATGTACGCCACCTCGTCGTCGAACAGCGGAATGCCCAGACGTTCGTGCACACCGTTGGCGATGTACACCGCGACTTCGAAAATCATCGGAAATGTGGACTTGAGCGAGCGAGTGAGCGGGTTGCGAGACCACGCCTGCTCTTTAGATCGATGCAGCAGGTTTTCAGTGTGCAACGCGAGGCGTTCGATGAAGTCGTCGTGCGCGATGTCGACGAGGAACTCTGATGCTGCTTGCTGCACCACTTCGCGCACCGCGTGTTCAACCGTCGGATCGATGGATGCTGCCGGTTCGCCGCCTGGTGGGCGTGAGCCCGGAGCGACAACCCTCGTCAGAACGAGCCTGGCGAGATGTTGCAAGTCACCGTCGCCCAGACGCACCCCGAGATGTTTCTCGGCCAGATCAGAGATAACCGCGGCAACCTCTTGCTGGTCCGCGGTCGGCGCGGCGGCCACGGCGTCCAATGATCGGCCACGCGAGACGCGATCTGCCGCAATGGCGAAGTGAGTGACCACATCTGCGATGCCGAACTCGTTGACGAACCATCCCGCCGCCCCGAGTCTTGCGACCAGGTCGGTCTTGAACAGAGCGAGGGTGTCGGCCCCGGCGGCGTTGTCGCCCAGGGTACGGCGCAGTGCCGCGAGGTCGAACGAACCCGCATCCATCTCATCGTGCACAAGCTTGCTCAGCAGACGTCGCTGCGCGGATTCGCTTCCGACCAGCCGAGCGCGCGATGCAGAGCGTTCAAGCGTGAGCTCAGTTCCGCCGAGCAGTCCCCGCACCCGCGCCAGATCTGCATCGACAGTCGCAGAGCTCACGTGAAGCTCATCTGACATCTCATACACGTCAAATCCGTCGGCCGAGTCCAGAAGCTCGCGAATGACGGTGTGCAGCCGATCACGAGGGGTGCCGGTATCCCCGCCAGCTTGCAGGGCATCAGCCACGTGAGGCCCTGGCCGATAGCCGAGTGGACCAGATTCGACCGCGATGCCTTCAACGCGCGCGTTGATTGCCGTCACATACGAGCGAACGCTGCGCGGAGTGACGCCGAGAACGTCGGCCAAGTTCGCGGCAGTGACCCAGTCGCCCTCGCGGACGAGCAGGCTAAGCACCCGATCCTGTCGCGCTCGGGTCATTCGATTCTCCTTCGACTGCGCCCACGCATGGGTGGACGCCTGGCCACCTCCAGTCAACCATGCACAGCGCCCTACAACGCGTTTCCGCCCCTGCGGAAAAATGATTGGTTGTCGCGGGGTGCTGGGCTCACCAGAATAAGTATCAGGAGGCGAGTCGATGAAGATTCTCGTGGTTTGTGGAGCAGGGGCGTCAAGCACGTTTGTGGCGCAGCGTCTGCGGCACGCTGCGCAAGACCACGGATTCGCATGGACAGCCTCCGCCGGCACCGAGCAGTCGCTCCCCATCGACCTCGATGCCGCAGATGTCGTTCTCGTGGGAAACCACCTCGCGCCAGTGCTCGAGCACATCCGGCGCGCGGCAGAATCCCGTGGAACGACGGTGGTGTTGTTGCCGACGGATATCTACACGGATCGCGACGGCACGCGAACGCTCCAGCTCGTTCGCGAGGCGGTCGGAGATCCGGGGGGAATCATGCCGACCGCCAGCGCCGCCGCGCCCGAGCCCATCAGCTCACTCGACTGACATACACGCCGCACGACACGACAGAGAGGTCACTCCAATGTCCGCCATATCTCGAACGGTACGGATTGGCTCATCCCACGGGTTGCATGCACGACCCGCCAAGCTGTTCACCCAGGCAGCAAAGGCCGCAGACTCACCCGTGACCATTTCGAAAGGTTCCGGTCAGCCGGTCAACGCTGCGAGCATTCTCAGCGTGATTGCACTCGGGGTCGAGTACGGCGACTATGTGACGCTGTCAACCGAAGGCGCCAGCGCTGAAGCAACGCTCGACACGCTGAGCGAACTGCTCACGACCGATCACGACGAGGCATGAGCGCCATGACAGAGATCCGTGGCGTAGGAATCGGCCTGGGCGTTGCGCAGGGCCCAGTCGCTCGCATGGCTGAGCCTTTGCCGGCGCCCAGCGATGCGCCGAGCACGACATCGCAGCCTGAAGAAGCTTCGCGGGTTGCCGAGGCCGTAGCGGTGGTTGCACGCGAACTTGAGCAGCGCGGCGCCCAAGCGGGCGGTGCAGCGCAAGACGTGCTTGAAGCGCAGGCGATGATGGCTGAAGACCCCATGCTGGCCGATGAGATTACGTCGCGGCTGGCTGAAGGCAAGACGGGCGAATGGGCAGTTTTTGACGCCTTCGCGGCTTTTCGCGATCAGCTCACAGCCGTTGGCGGCTATCTCGGCGAGCGCGCCGCTGACCTCGATGATGTCGCGCAGCGCGTGATCGCACATCTGCGTGGCGTGCCCGCCCCCGGCGTACCCGACCCCGGCCACCCGTTTGTGCTCGTGGCCAAAGATCTCGCCCCAGCCGATACCGCTCTGCTCGATCTCGATAAGGTGCTCGCGCTCATCACGACCGAGGGCGGCCCGACCTCTCACACCGCCATCCTGGCTCGAGAGAAGTCGATCGTTGCCGTGGTCGGTGCCGTGCAAGCGGTATCGCTCAAAGAGGGCGAGACGGTCATTGTCGATGCGGCCGCTAGCGTCGTAACGACGCAACCGACAGATGAGGACCTGAAGCGCGCCGCCAATCGCGCGGCCGATCGCGCCGAGGCAGCATCGGCTCCGATCACTGACGGCGCTCTGAGCGATGGCACCGCGGTGCCGTTGCTCGCGAACCTTGGAAACCCGGGCGGTGCAGCAGACGCCGTCGCTCTCGGCGCCGAAGGCGTCGGCCTCTTCCGCACCGAGTTCCTGTTTCTCAGTTCCTCGCAGGCGCCCACTATCGAACAGCAGCGCGCCTCATACATCGAGTTGCTCGAGGCTTTTCCGGGCAAGAAGGTTGTCGTTCGAGTGCTCGACGCCGGTGCCGACAAGCCGCTCGCGTTCCTCAACGACAGTCACGAAGAGAATCCGGCGCTCGGGCTACGTGGCATCCGCGCGCTTCGCGCCAGCGAAGACATTCTGCGCGAGCAGCTGACCGCACTTGCACAGGCTGACGCGGCGACAGATGCCGATCTCTGGGTGATGGCCCCTATGGTGGCCACCGTCGAAGAGGCGTCATACTTCACTGAAATTGCGCGCGACTATGGCGTCAAAACCGCAGGCGTCATGGTCGAGGTTCCCTCGACCGCGCTGCTCGCCGATCGCGTACTTGCTGTCAGCGACTTCGCATCAATCGGCACCAACGACCTCACGCAGTACACGATGGCCGCCGATCGCCTCTTGGGGTCGACAGCTGGTTTTCAAGATCCGTGGCACCCCGCGGTTCTGAGACTCATCCGTGAGGTGGGCAGCGCTGGTCAGACCACCGGCAAGCCCGTTGGTATCTGCGGCGAAGCAGCAGCAGATCCGCTGCTCGCAGTAGTGCTCGTCGGACTCGGCGCGACCAGCCTGTCCATGGCACCCACGGCGCTCGCTGATGTGCGCGCCACCCTGCTTCAGTACAACTTCGACGATGCCCGAGCTATCGCCGAAGCCGCGCTGACCGCCGACAGTGCGGACGGCGCCCGAATCGCGGCACAGCAAGCCGCGGCACTTACAAAGGAGACACAGTCATGACGACGACGTCAGCTCCCGCTTCAAGCGGGATGAACAAGGCACGAGTCGGAGTTCAGCGCTTCGGCACGTTCCTCTCGGGCATGATCATGCCCAATATTGCAGCCTTCATCGCGTGGGGCTTCATTACGATGCTCTTCATTCCCGCGGGTTTCTTCGGTGCCGATAGCCCGTTCGGCTGGCACTGGTATCCCGTCTCCGAAATGATCGGCGGCGGCGGCGACGCTGGCACGATCGGCTGGGAAGGCGCGATGCTCTCACTCTCCGAGAGTGACGGCGGCAACATCTTCACCTACGTCGGCTTGGTCGGCCCCATGGTGATTTACCTGCTTCCGCTGCTGATCGCGAACACCGCTGGCCGCATGGTCTACGGCGAACGCGGTGGTGTGGTCGCCACCATCGCCGTCATGGGTGTCATCGTGGGTACCGACATCCCGATGTTCCTCGGCGCGATGATCATGGGCCCGATCGCCGGTTGGATCACCAAGCAGATGGACAAGCTGTGGGACGGCAAGATCAAGCCCGGCTTCGAGATGCTGATCAACAACTTCTCAGCCGGAATCTTGGGCATGATTCTCGCCATCGTCGGCTTCTTCGTCTTCGGTCCGCTGATGCTCGGCATCAGCACCGTTCTGGGCGCTGCTGTCGCATGGCTGGTGTCGCTGAACCTGCTGCCACTGCTGTCGATCATCGTTGAGCCTGCCAAGGTGCTCTTCTTGAACAACGCCATCAACCACGGCGTGTTCACCCCGCTCGGCATCGAGCAGGCCGCCGAGACTGGCAAGTCGATCCTGTTCCTCATCGAAGCGAACCCCGGCCCCGGCCTTGGTCTGCTGCTGGCATTCACGTTCTTCGGCGTCGGCGCAGCAAAAGCTTCGGCTCCGGGCGCGATCATCATCCAGTTCTTCGGTGGTATTCACGAGATCTACTTCCCGTACGCGCTCAGCAAGCCGCTCACGATTCTCGCTCTGATCGCTGGTGGCGCTACCGGTGTTGCAACCAACATGCTCCTCGGTGGCGGACTCGCCTTCCCCGCGGCACCCGGCAGCATCATCGCCGTTACGGCAGCAGCAATCGGACCTGGTTTCGGCAACCTGCTAGTGGTGTACTTGTCGGTCGCGCTGGCTGCACTGGTCACCTTCCTCGTCGCCGGAATCATCCTGCGCGCATCGCGCAAACGCGACCTGCTCGCGGAGGCCGACGCCTTCGGCGCCGCTATCGCCCAGACCGAAGCCAACAAGGGAAAGTCGTCGGCTGCTATGGATGCGCTGCGCGCGTCCGACGGCAAGGACCGCACCGCGCTACGCGATGCGGAAGAGGCCGTCGACATGCTCGAGACCGAGGCAGAAACGGCTGGTCTTGCCAGCGGCGGAGCACTCACCACCACGCAGATCAAGAACATTGTGTTCGCCTGCGACGCGGGCATGGGCTCGTCGGCGATGGGTGCGAGCGTGCTGCGCAACAAGATCAAGAAGCTCGGCGTAGAAGATGTCACGGTCGTCAACAAGGCGATTGCGAACCTCGACAGCTCGGCGGATCTGATCATCACGCAGAACCAGCTGACCGACCGGGCGAAGAAGCAAGCACCGAACGCAGTTCACGTGTCAGTGGATAACTTCATGAACTCGCCGAAGTATGACGAGGTCGTGGCGATCGTCCGTGACCAGCACCCCACCGCCTAACAGCGGAACATGAGACCGCCGCAGGGCTGGACGGCACGACGCCTCCGGTCCTGCGGCGCTTTTTCACATCGAAAGGCAAATAATGACACGTGAAGTACTTAGCAGCGGTCAGGTTCGCATTCACTCGGGTGGAGCGACCCGCGAAGAGGCGATGAAAGAAGCCGCCGACATTCTTGAAGCAGTTGGCTCGGTGACGAGCGCCTATTTTGACGCGATGCAGCAGCGCGAGCAGACCGTCTCGACCTACATGGGTATGGAACTGGCGATTCCGCACGGCACCAACGAAACCAAAGAAGCCATTCTCGAGTCTGCACTGTCGGTTGTGCGCTACGACGGTGGTGTCGACTGGGGCGGAGATCCGGTGGTATTCGTCGTGGGTATCGCGGGCAAGGGTGACGAGCACCTTGAGATTCTCTCGAAGATCGCCATTCTGTTCTCGGACGAAGACGAAGTTGCGAAGCTCAAGGCTGCCACGACTGCAGAAGAGCTGTTTACCCTCGTCTCGGAGGCGGGAGTCTGATGAAAGCCGTCCACTTCGGCGCCGGCAACATCGGGCGTGGCTTCGTCGGGTTGTTGCTTCACCAGGGCGGCTACGACGTTGTGTTCTCTGACGTGGCCGCTCCCCTGGTCGACGCGATCAACGCGGCCGATTCCTACACCGTCCACGAAGTGGGCGAAGGCGGTATCGATACCGTTGTGACCGGATTTCACGCAATCAACAGCGCCGAGCATCCTGAACAGGTGGTCGCTGAGATCGCCACGGCCGAGATCGTCACGACCGCTGTCGGCCCGACAATTCTGAAGTTTGTCGCGCCCCACATCGTGCAGGGCCTGGCACAGCGAGACCCGGCGCTGCCCGCGTTGCAGATCATGGCCTGCGAGAACGCGATCAATGCAACGGATCTGCTCCGCGAACAGATCCGCGAACTTGCGGGCGAGGACTGGGCATCGCTAGAGCCTCGGGCGGTGTTCGCGAACACTGCGGTCGACCGCATCGTTCCAGGGCAACCGGAGGGAGCGGGCGTCGACGTCACCGTGGAGCCGTTCTTCGAATGGGCGATCGAAAGCCCGCCCTTCGACGGAAACCTGCCTGATATTCCCGGCGCACATTTCGTCGACGAGCTGGGACCGTACATCGAGCGCAAGCTCTTCACGGTAAACACCGGTCACGCGACGACGGCCTACTTCGGCGCGCAAGCGGGCATCGACACCATCGCCGCCGCACTCGCGGAACCGTCCATCGCTGCGCACGTTGCGGCTGTGCTCGAAGAGACGTCCGCCCTGCTCGTTGCTAAACATGGTCTCGACCCCGAGGTTCAGGCCGAGTACCGCACCAAGATTCTTCGGCGCTTTCGCAATGCCGAACTCCCCGACACAGTGTGGCGTGTGGGTCGGCAGCCGTTGCGCAAGATCTCGCGCCACGAGCGCTTCATCGGGCCTGCGGCTGAAGCCGCTGAACGCGGATTGAGCGTCGACGCGCTTGTCTCTGCCATCGGCGCGGCAATCGAGTTCGACGACACCGAAGATCCACAGTCCGTAGAGCTGCAACAGCTGATCAGACAACACGATGCCGCGGGCTTCACCGCCGCGACTACCGGTCTTGACCCGCAGCATCCACTGTTCTCGAAGATCGAGGCTGTGGTCGCGGCGCGCCAGGCTGCCCTCGCTAGCTGACAGCCGAGATACGCTCAGTGTGTGAGCGAGCCAGACCCAAACGAGAATGTCGCCAAGACTCGCCGCCCCCGAGGGTGGCGAGTCTTCTGGTGGGTGCTCGCATCGATCGGTGCGCTATTGGTGGCGGGCATCATCGGCCTCGTTATCTGGAGCCAGGTCGGCGTCTACCAAGCCGAGCCTGAGCCACTGGCTGCGGTGCAGTCGAACCCTGCGGTCACATTCACTGACACTGGATCGGCCATCATCATGGCGCCTGCCGAGGGCGACTCAGAGCGAGGGCTTGTCTACATTCCCGGGGCAAAGGTCGAAGCCGCCGCCTACGCCTTCAAGATGTCGGGAATTGTGGAAGACGAAGGCATCACGGTCGTCATCACCAAACCGTGGCTCAATCTTGCTTTCTTCGATCTGCGGCCCATCTCTGCATTCACTGAACTCGCACCCGAGGTCGACAGCTGGGCGGTAGGTGGACACTCGCTTGGCGGCGTACGGGCCTGCATGCTCGCAGCCGATGCCGACGCGCTGGCTCTGTTCGGCTCATACTGCGCAACAGATCTCGCAGACTCCGAGTTGAGCGCGATAAGCCTCAGTGGGAGTGACGATGGCCTCTCGACCCCCGAGAAAGTCAACGACGCTCGATCGCTGTTGCCGCCGAGTGCGACGATGTACGAAATCGCGGGAGCGAATCACGCGTCCTTCGGGGACTACGGTCCGCAAGCGGGCGACGGCATCGCGACGATCTCCGACGATGACATGCGCGACGAGATCACCGAGTGGCTCGCCGCATTCGCTGATCAATCGATGAACTAGTCCCTCGCGCCGCTTCGTCAGATTCGGGGGCCGCCACACCGACACGTAGACTCTCCCCCCGTGACTTTGGTATTCGCCCTTATTGCGGCCTTCACTGCAGCCGTCATCCAGCGCATCACTGGGCTCGGCTTCGTGCTCGTGCTGGTCGGTCCGATCGTATTGCTGTACGGACCACTCGAGGGCATCACCATCGGGGTGCTGCTGGCGCTGATCGCCTCGCTCGCCGCTGTTCCCCTGGTGTGGCGCCAGGTGGAATGGAAGCGCGCCTGGTGGCTCATCTGGCCGGGACTCATTGCCGCGCCGTTCGGTGCGATGCTCGTAACTGCGCTGCCAGAAGCCGCACTGTTGTTGCTCATTTCTGCAATGGCATATTTCGCGCTTGTCGCGGGATGGATTCCCGTTCTCGCCGCATCACTGCAGGGCAAGACGGGCGCCGTCGTGGCTGGCTCGGCGGCAGGTTTCATGCATGTCGCGAGCGGCCTTTCGGGCCCCCCACTGGCCGCCTACGCGGTGGGAAACAAGTGGGAGCAGCGTAACTTCGCCGCCAGCGTGCAAGTGATCTTCGCCGTATTCAGCCTGGTCTCGGTGCTACTACGCGGTCTGCCGACGTCGCCCGTCGTTGATGTCTGGATGCTCATCGCAGCAACAGTCTTTGGAATCGTCATCGGCACCTTGCTCTCCCGCTTCGTGTCGCCGCGCATCGCGCGACTCGGAATGCTCGGCATCGCCTGGGTCGGGGCGACGGTGGTACTGGCGCGCGGCATCCTCGCACTGGTTTCCTAGCTGCACCGGTGTGAACGCTTGGCGAATTTCAGTTAATGCCAACTAACCCGTAGCATTGTTCGCTGGCGGACACCGCCACCGTCACACTGTCGTGCGAAAGAGGACATATGGAGCACCGCTACGCCATTATCGGCGCAGGACCCTCGGGTCTTTCTGCCGCCCGTGCGCTACAGAAAGCGGGTATCGCTTTCGATGCCTACGAGGCTTCCAAAAGCGTCGGAGGGCTCTGGGATATTGAGAACCCGCGCTCCACGATGTATGAATCGGCTCACCTGATCTCGTCGCGAACCACCACCGAGTTCAGAGAGTTTCCGATGAACTCAACGGCTGACTATCCCAGTCACCGCACCCTGGTGCAGTACTTTCGCGACTTCGCCGACCACTTCAAGCTCACCGAGCACTTCCGCTTTGACACAAAGGTCACTGCGGTCGAAGAAGAAGACGACGGTCAGTGGATGCTACGCGCTGATGGGCCCAGCGGTGCAATAGCCGAGCGCTACACCGGCGTGATCCTCGCGAATGGCACGCTTGCGGAGCCTCATGTCCCCGAGTTCGAGGGGGAGTTTTCTGGCGAGATCATGCACACGAGTGCCTACAAGAGCGCGAAGCAGCTCGCTGGAAAGCGGGTGCTGATCATCGGCGCTGGTAACTCCGGCTGCGATATCGCCGTCGATGGCGTGCACCACGCGGCATCCGTCGATATGAGCGTCAGGCGCGGCTACTACTTCGTGCCCCGCTATCTCTTCGGAAAACCGGCCGACACCCTGAACCAAGGCAAGCCGCTCCCTGCACGCATCAAGCAATTCGTTGACAAGCGAGTGCTCCGCGCGTTCACCGGTGATCCTGTGAACTTCGGTTTCCCCAAGCCCGACTACAAGATCTACGAGTCTCACCCGATCGTCAACACATTGATCCTGAACCATCTAGGTCAGGGCGATCTTCAAATCCGCGCGGATATTGACCACTTCGATGGCAGCACCGTGCACTTTCGCGACGGGTCCAGCGGAGAGTACGACCTGATTCTGCTCGCCACCGGTTACACCCTCGACTACCCGTTCGTCGCGCGCGAGGCCTTGAACTGGACGGGATGGTCGCCAAAGCTGTTCCTCAACGTCTTTCCCCCGTCGTTCAACGGGCTTTACGTCATGGGCATGATCGAAGCTTCCGGCATCGGCTGGCAGGGTCGTTACGAACAGGCTGAGCTCATCGCCGAGTATCTGCGCGCCTGCGAAGACGCCCCCGAGCGCGCCGAGAAGTTCCGCGAGCGCGTGACGACCGAGCCTTGGCCAGATCTCACCGGTGGCTACAACTATCTAGGTCTTGAGCGCATGTCGTTCTACGTCAATAAAGACGCGTACCGTGGCGCGGTGCGTTCTGCAGTTTCGGCGCTTCGCGGACCAGACGACCATGGCAGCCGCACGCCGCTCGTCAAGGTGCAGCCCAAGCGAGTCAAAGCATGAACCCCGATGATGTTCTGCTGAACTTCAATCCGAGCTCGCTCCTGCTTCTAAACGTGGTGTTGGGTCTCGTGATGTTCGGCATTGCACTCGACACCACGGTTGACGACTTCAAGATCGTGCTCAAAAAGCCCAAGACCTTTGTGGTCGCGATCCTTGCTCAACTTGTCATTCTGCCTGCGGTCACTTTCGGCCTGACTCTTATTCTTCCTGTCACGCCGTCAATGGCGCTCGGGATGCTGCTGGTCGCATGTTGCCCTCCGGGTAACGTCTCGCAGGTGCTGACTCACCGTTCCGGGGGCAATGTGGCCCTCTCGGTGTCGATGACCGCAGTAGGCAACGTGATCTACATCTTCATGCTGCCCCTGTCGATCGCCTTCTGGGGGTCGCTGCACCCCACGGCGAGCACACTGCTTGAGACCGTGGCGATCGACCCGTGGCAGATGCTGCTCGACATCTTCTTGATCATTGGGTTGCCCTTCGTGCTCGGCCTGGTGATCCGCAACAGGTTCCCCAAGTTCGCTCGCACGGTGCAGCCATTTGTGAAGTGGTTCTCACTGCTCGCGCTGGTCGGCTTCATCGTCGCCGCGCTGGTGGGTAACTGGACCTACTTCGTCGCCTTCCTTGGCATCATTCTTGTCGTCGTCGCAATTCACGACGCGGTTGCCCTCGCCATCGGCTACGGCACCGCGGTGGCCGGCGGGCTCGGCACGAGAGAGCGCAAGGCGATGACATTCGAGGTCGGTATTAGGAACGCAGGGCTGGGGCTTGGTCTGATTTTCGCCTTCTTCGGAGGTCTCGGCGGCATGGCAATCGTCGCAGGGTGGTGGGGCATTTGGGACATCATTGCCGGCCTCATCGTCGCGAGCCTGTGGGCGGTCAATACGAAGCGGCGCACCGGCTCAGCCAAGGGCGACGCGAGCCGCCATGCTCTGCGCACGACCGGTACAAGCTCCAACGCTGAGGACACCGTATGAGCGGCGCGCGCGTTCTCATCACTGGCGGTGCAGGGTTTCTCGGCTCGCACGTGGCGGCAGCGCTGGTCGCGCACCCCGGCGTTGCGTTGGTCGTTGCCGGCGATGTACGCCGTCCGGAGCATCCCATCGACTCTGTCATCTACGACGATTGCGACGTAACGCGCGAGGGCTCGGTAGCCCCCCTGCTGCAACGCCACGATATTGACGTTGTCGTACATCTTGCGGCGATCGTTAGCCCCGGTCGTGACCACGACATGGAGTACCGCGTCGACGTCGACGGTTCTCGTAACGTTCTCGAAGCCTGTGTAACAACAGGAGTGAAGCGCATCGTCGTGTCGTCTTCGGGCGCAGCCTATGGGTACCACAGCGACAACCCCCAGTGGCTCACCGAAACGGACCGCCTGCGCGGCAACGATTCCTTTCCATACTCAAAGCACAAGCGCTTGGTGGAGCAACTACTGGGCGCGTATCGCGAGACACATCCCGAACTCGAGCAGGTGGTCTTCCGGATCGGAACGATCCTCGGACCGACCGTGCAGAATCAGATCACTCAGCTGTGGGACTCTACGCGAGTGCTCGCCATCAAGGGGTCAGAGTCACCGTTTGTGTTCATCTGGGTCGACGACGTCGCCGCCGCGATGGCGCGTGCGGCTACCGGCGGACCCGCCGGAATCTACAACGTCGCTGGCGATGGAAAAATGACCGTGCAGCAGATTGCCGACCGTCTCGGCAAACCGTTGCTGAGTATTCCCGCCTGGTCACTTGCCCTTGCCCTGCGCGTGGGCCAGACACTTCGCCTCACCCCGCACGGTCCGGAGAAGGTGGTTTTTCTGCAGTATCGCCCGGTGCTCGATAACGCGTCGCTCAAACGTGATTTCGGCTTCACCCCGTCGATGACCAGCGCCGAGGCGTTCGAGGCGTACCTCGAAGCTCACCCCGGCGTAGCGATGCGTTAACTCAGCGCTCGAATCCGTCGGCGATCAGCTCGATGAGCTCTTCGCGCTCTTCCGTTGGCAAGAAGGCGGCGGCAGCAGCATTGAGTTGGAAAGCCTCGAGGTCGTCGAGGCTGTACTCGAAGGTCTCAGCGAGAAGCGCCAACTCACGAGTGAGCGAGGTGCGGCTCATCGTGCGGTTGTCGACGTTCACCGTCACTGAGAAGCCCAGCTGGTAGAGCAGGTCGAACGGGTGATCTTCGAGTGTGTCACCCCACGCGGCAACCGCGCCGGTCTGCAGGTTCGACGATGGCGAAAGCTCGAGGGGAATTTCACGGTCACGCACCCACCGAGCAAGGTCACCAAACTGCACCAGCACGTCTTCGCCAGCGCGTGAGACCACATCGAGATCTTCTGCGATGCGCACACCGTGCCCCAGCCGCAGTGCACGGCCGTCGATCAGGGCAGAACGGATCGAGTCGAGTCCGGCAGCCTCGCCCGCGTGAACGGTCGTGGGGAAGAACTGCGACGCGAGATAGTCGAATGCTGCTCTGTGCTTCGAGGGCGGAAAACCGTCTTCGGGGCCAGCGATATCGAAGCCCACCGCTCCGCGCTCCCGCCAATCGACCGCTAGGCGAGCAATCTCAAGCGACCGATCGGTGTGGCGCATGGCCGTGATGAGCTGACCGACACGAATGTCTTGGCCTGCCTGCTCGGCAGCATCTTCACCCTCTTCGATGCCCTCTTGGACGGCTTCAACAGCTTCATCAAGCGAGAGCCCACGACCAAGGTGCTGTTCGGGCGCCCAGCGCACTTCGCCGTAGATTACGCCGTCGGCGGCAAGATCCTCGACGAACTCGCGGGCGACGCGCGTCAGCCCCTCGCGGGTCTGCATCACAGCGGTGGTGAGATCAAACGTCTTCAGGTACTCGACGAGCGAACCCGAGTCACTCTTGTCAGCGAACCAATCAGCGAGTTCATCGGCATCGTCTTCAGGCACCTCAAGGCCGATCTCATCTGCCAACTCGATGATCGTGGCGGGGCGCACTCCACCATCGAGATGGTCATGAAGTGACACCTTCGGTAGCGAACGAATCGAAAGCCCCTCGAGTACGGCGTCGCCGTGCTGATCAATGGCCATGGGGATCTCCTCGAGAGATAAAAGGGTGGAGGTGGGTGAAGCAATCAGGCCGTGATGCGCTCGAGAACGAGCGGGGTGGATGCTGGTGCCTCAGCACCAATCTCCCACGCACCCTCAACTGCATCAAGAGCACGTTCGAAGCGTGTTCCATCTTGCCCGAGCAAGGTGAACATAGGTTGTCCGATTTCAATGTGATCGCCCGGCTTTACGTGCAGATCGATACCGGCGGCGTGCAGAACAGGATCTTCCGCACGGGCACGGCCCGCGCCCAGTCGCCAGGCTGCGATGCCAAACGGCAACGCCTCAAGGCGTGTGATGTATCCCGCCTTGGTGGCCGTGACTGTGTGGGTCTCGTTGGGGGCAGGCAGCGGTGCATCAGGGTCGCCGTCTTGGGCACGAATCATCTGCCGCCAAGAATCCATGGCCCGCCCATCGGCGAGCGCCGCTTCAACGTCAGCGTCGGGGTGACCGGCAAGCGCGAGCATTTCACGCGCCAACGCGACGGTCAGCTCTACGACATCGGCGGGACCGCCTCCGGCAAGAACCTCCACCGATTCGCGCACCTCGTTGGCATTGCCGATCGCGAGCCCGAGCGGAGTGTTCATATCGGTGAGCAGAGCAGTGGTTGACACTCCGGAATCGGTGCCAAGTGCGACCATCGTTCGAGCCAGCTCGCGTGCTTTGTCGACGTCGCGCATGAATGCGCCAGAGCCGAACTTCACGTCGAGGACGAGCGAGTCGGTGCCCTCGGCGATCTTTTTCGACATGATGCTGGAGGCAATCAGCGGAATAGCTTCGACGGTTCCGGTGACGTCGCGTAGCGCGTAGAGCTTCTTATCGGCGGGTGCGAGCCCCGAGCCTGCGGCGCAGATCACCGCGCCCACGTCACGCAGTTGTGCGAACATCTCGTCGTTCGACAGGGCCGCACGCCATCCCGGAATGGCCTCAAGCTTGTCGAGCGTGCCGCCGGTGTGCCCGAGACCCCGGCCTGAGAGCTGCGGGACGGCCACACCGAACGATGCCACCAGCGGCGCCAAGGGCAATGTGATCTTGTCTCCCACCCCACCGGTGGAATGCTTGTCGACGGTCACCTTG
Organism: Microbacterium sp. NPDC076911; assembly: GCF_040687125.1. Lineage (NCBI taxonomy): Bacteria > Bacillati > Actinomycetota > Actinomycetes > Micrococcales > Microbacteriaceae > Microbacterium > Microbacterium sp. NPDC076911. The sequence continues at coordinate 307,657 of NZ_JBFBMP010000002.1, forward strand.
CCGAGACCTGCGAAGCTCATTCGCTCGCCTGACGCGATCATCGCGTCAGTCATCACGCGAATCTCGTCTCGCTCCATGCCGTTGAGTAGCACGGCCATCGCAAATGATGCCATCTGGGAGTCGGCGACGTAGCCACGGGTGTAAGCGTCGACCATCCATCGCAATGCTGGTTCGCTGACCACTCCCCCGTCACGCTTCATGCGAATGACGTCAACGGCATCAAATGCCTCTACCGCCGTCATCGTGCAGCCTGCTCGAGGTCGCGCGGGCCAAACGCGTCCGGCAGCACCTCATCGATGGTGCGGATGCCTGAGACAGTCTCAAGCAGCATTCCCGGTAGCGCGAATTCATAAAGCAGCTGACGGCAGCGTCCGCACGGCATAATCGTTTCACCGTTGCCGTTGACACAGACGAAGGCAACGAGTTCGCCGCCGCCCGACATGTGCAGGTCGCCCACGAGCGCACACTCGGCGCACAGCCCGACTCCATACGAGGCGTTTTCGACGTTGCAGCCAGTGACTACTCGCCCATCAGAGACGAGTGCTGCCGCGCCGACCTTGTAGTGCGAGTACGGCGCGTAGGCGTGCTCCATGGCTTCCGTTGCTGCGGCGCGCAGCTCGTCCCAGTCGATACCGTCCATCGGTCAACCCTTCACATATGGCTGGCCAGCAGCAGCTGGCCCTCGAGAACGACCCACCACTCCGGCCACAACGAAGATGGTCACCACGTAGGGCAACATCAACATGAATTCGCTGGGTACTGGTGAGCCAATCACGCTAAGCGTGTTCTGCAAACTTGACGCGAATCCGAACAGTAGCGCCGCGAGGGTCGCCTTGATCGGATCCCATTGACCGAAAATGACGGCTGCAAGCGCGATGAAGCCCGCTCCGGCAGTCATCTCCTTGTTGAACGCGATCCCGTTTCCGATGGTGAAAACCGTGCCACCGAGACCTGCGATCGCACCGGCTAGCAGCACGTTCCAGAAGCGGGTGGGGTTTACGCGGATTCCCACGGTGTCTGCGGCCTGAGGATGCTCCCCCACCGCCCGCAGTCGCAAGCCCCAGCGAGTGCGTGTCATTCCGAACCACACCACTGCCACAGCGATGTACATCAAGTAGACGATGATCGTCTGGCGGAAGAACACCGGTCCGATCACGGGAATGTCGCTCAGCAGCGGAATGTTGATTCGGTCAAAGCGCGGCGGCGAATTGAGCAGAGCGGCGTTCGGTTGCAGCACCTGCGAGTAGAAGAAGCTCGTGAGGCCGACGACAAGAACATTCAGCACGACACCGACGATTACCTGCTCGACAAGGTACTTGATTGCGAAAGCCGCGAGCACGAAGGCGACCAGCATGCCTGCCACCATGGCGGCCACGAGGCCGAGCACGGGGCTGCGCGTGAGAGAAGCGACCACCGCTGCGGTGAAGGCACCAGCAAGCAATTGACCTTCGATGGCGATGTTCACCACGCCGACGCGCTCACCGATAACCCCTGTCAACGCGCCGTAGATCAGCGGAATCGCGAGCGCAACCGCGCCAGCGAGCAAGCCGGTGACGGGAATCGTCGCCCCTGCTGCCGCCCAAGCCAAGAAGCCATAGATCATGATGATGATGTACGCGGCGAGAATCCACAGCGGCGTCTTTCCAGAGCGCTGAACCACGAGCGCCGCCAGGGCAGTGAGCACCACCAAAAGCACGCATACGACCCAGACCGTGAGCGTCACGGGCACGGTGATCTCGCCCAGCTGCACCGGATCCGCGGCCGTCGACAGCCGGAAGGTAGTGCTGCCCTCGCGCGGCGCAAGCGCGATCATCAGCGTATACAGCGCGGAGAACACCGCGAGAGCGATCGGCGCCTTCCAGCTACGAAGCTCTGCCTTTTCCAGCGCCTGGGTAGTCATTGCGCCGTCTGTCACCGCGCTCACTTCGTCACACCCATCATCTCGGCCTTCAGTTCTTTGGCACGTGCCTTGTCGCGCTTGCGCTGGTCACGCTCGGGCGAGGGCAAGAAGAAGATCGTGCGCACCAGCGGCGGTGCGGCGATGAACAGAACGATCAGTGCTTGCACGACAGTGACGATCTCAATCGGCACGCCCTCGCCAGCCTGCATTGCGAAGCCACCGGCTTTGAATGCGCCGAACAGAATGCCAGCGGCGAAAGTTCCCCAGGGAGTCGAGCGGCCGAGCAGGGCGACGGTGATCGCGTCGAAGCCGATACCCGCGTCTATGTCGGCTGAGAATCCCGTCGTGATGGTGCCGAGCACCTGACTGACACCCGCGAGACCAACGAGTGCACCGGCGATCAGCATGGCGTAGACGTACATGCTCTTCACGTTGATGCCCGCGACGCGTGCCGCGTGCGGGTTCTCACCCACCGCCCGGAACTTGAAGCCAAGACTGGAGCGCGAGATGATCCACCACACCAGAATCGTGGCGAGAATCGTCAAGACGAAGCCGAAGTGCAGGTTGTACTGGTCACCCAACAGCAGCGGGAACACCGCCGTGTCAGCCATCGCTGGTGTCTTCGGGTTGTTGGAACCGGGCGCCTGCAGCAGACCCGGTGTGCGCAGCATCCACGAGACGAAATAGAACGCGATGTAGTTGAGCATGATCGTCACGATGACTTCGTGGGCCCCGGTGCGTGCTTTCAGCAAACCGGCGATACCTGCCCAGAGCGCACCAGCAGCCAATCCAGCCACCAGCGCCACGATCATGTGGATGCCCCACGGCAGATCAAGCGAGAACGCCACCCAGCCGGCAGCTGCCGACGCCATGAGCATCTGACCGCGGCCACCGATGTTGAACATTCCGACACGGAAGGCGAGAGCCACACCGAGCCCGGCGGCGATCAGCGGGGTGGCGAAGGTGAGCGTCTCTGTCAGTGGTCGAATCGCACGCGCAAATGTCGGCGCGCCGAAGTTGTAGATCGAGCCTTGGAAGAGCGCGATGTACGCGCCGGTGACCGACTCCCACACGGCGACAATCAGGTCGCCGGGCCGAGCGAAGAAGTACCTCGACGCCGCCTGCACAGCCGGGTCGGTGAAAGCGATCATGATTCCGCCGACCAAGAGCGCGAGGAACACGGCGAGCACAGAGATGAGTGCATTGCCCTGCGTGATCTTCAGAAACGTCTGATGCCACTTCGAGGGTTCGGCTGTTTCGGGTGCGGTGGACTTGGTCGGTTCGATGGGGGGATCTGGTTGTGTTCCCCCGGCTGTCAGATCAACGCTCATGCCGCTTCCTCCCCGTTCGGGGCTTCGCCAGCCATCATCAGGCCAAGCGTTCCTCGGGCGGTGTCTCCTGGCACAATGCCGATGATCCTGCCTCGATACATCACGATGATTCGGTCGGCGAGGGCGGTGACTTCGTCGAGCTCGGTCGACACGACGATGACCGGAATGCCAGAGTCGCGCGTCTCAACAATGCGCTTGTGAATGAACTCGATAGAGCCGACGTCCACACCTCGAGTGGGCTGCGCGGCCACAAAGAGCGACAGGTCGCGACTGAGCTCACGAGCCAGCACAACTTTCTGCTGATTTCCACCCGAGAGCGTGCCGACAGCCGCATCGATGCCCGGCGCGCGCACATCGAACTCGGTGAACTTCTCTGCAGCAAACTCGGCGATATATCCAAGCCGGAGTCCGGCACGCTTTACGAACGGTGGGCCGGTGGTGCGATCAAGCACCAGGTTCTCGGCAATCGTCATCTTGCCGACGAGCCCGTCTTCCTTGCGGTCTTCGGGGACGAACCCGACGCCTTCATCAAGGATGCTTCTCACCGATGCGCCGACGAGTTCTTCACCATTGAGGGTGATCGATCCGCTGACGCGCTCCTGCAAACCCACGAGCGCTTCTGTCAGTTCGGTTTGGCCGTTTCCCTGCACTCCCGCAATGGCGACGATCTCACCGGCACGCACGTCGAAGCTGACGTTGTCGACGACGATCTGGTCCTTCGCATCGACGACACGAAGGTTATTGACCACGAGCGCCCGCTCTCCGAGCGATGGATCGCCTTTGTGCACGGTCAGCTCAACAGCGCGCCCCACCATGAGTTCGGCTAGCTCGGCGTTGGTGGCAGTGGGCGATGCTTCGCCCACTACCTTTCCGAGACGGATGACAGTGATGCGGTCCGCAACTTCGCGCACTTCTCGCAGTTTGTGGGTGATGAACACGATCGATGTGCCCGCGTCTTTCAGCTGACGCATGATCTCCATCAACTCATCAGTTTCCTGCGGCGTGAGAACGGCTGTGGGCTCATCGAACACGAGCACCTTGGCGTCGCGCGACAGTGCCTTGATGATCTCGACCCGCTGTTGCACGCCGACGGGAAGATCTTCGACCAACGCATCAGGATCGACGTCGAATCCGAAGCGTGCCGAGATCTCTCGCACCCGGGTGCGTGCGGCATCCAAATCGAGAATGCCACCGGCCTTCGTCGATTCGTGCCCCAGCATCACGTTCTCGGCCACCGTGAAAACAGGAATCAGCATGAAGTGCTGGTGCACCATGCCGATGCCAGCGCGCATGGCATCACCGGGGCCTTGAAAGTTCTGCACCTTGTCTTCGAGCAGAATCACACCCTCGTCGGCACGATAGAGGCCGTAGAGCACGTTCATCAGGGTCGACTTGCCGGCACCATTCTCACCGAGCAGGCAGTGAATCTCGCCGGGAGCAACCACAAGATCGATGTGGTCGTTGGCGACGAGACTGCCGAACCGCTTGGTGATGCCGCGGAGTTCGAGCTTCATGTTCCAGATCCTACTGAGGAGACTGCGTCAACACACGAGCCGAGCCCGAGGTTTGCCGATGCAGCGCCAAATGAACACGCGTGTGGGGAGACCGGCAACCCGGCCTCCCCACACGCGTCACTGAATAGGTCAGCTAGCCAGGTACGACGCGACCGGAATCGATCCGTCGATGATTCCTGCGGCGATTTCGTCGAGCTCTGCCTGCAGTTCAGGCGAGACCTTGTCTTCGAAATCGTGGAAGGGCGCGAGACCGACACCGTCGTTCTCGAGCGTGCCGACGAACGGCGACGCGTCGAACTCGCCCTGGCCTGCGGCCAGAACTGCGTCCTCAACACCTACGTCGATGCCCTTGAGGATCGAGGTCAGCAGCAGGTCGGCCACGGTCGGGTCGGTCTCGTACAGGTCAGCGTCGACACCCACGAGCGCGATTTCGCGACCCGAGTCGCGGATCACCGAAGCGGCGCTCTGGTAGATGGGACCGCCGACGGGCAGCAGCACGTCAACACCCTGGTCGACAAGACCCTGGGCTGCGTTGATGGCGTCCTGGTTGGCAGCGAAGCCACCGGTGAAGACACCATCGGTGCCGTCCCAGCCGAGGACCTCAACCGAGGCGTCATTTGCCTCGTTGTAGTACTCCACGCCCTGCTTAAAGCCGTCCATGAAGATCGAGACGGTGGGGAAGTTCATTCCACCGAAGGTGCCGACCTTCTCAGCGGTCGAGTACGACGCCGATGCGTAGCCAGCGAGGAACGCAGCCTGCGAGGTGTCGAACACGATGGGCTTGATGTTCGGAGCGTCGGTTTCGCCGTCGAAGTCGTTGTCGACAACGTCATCGATCGAGACGTACTCAACGTCGGGGTTTGCCAACGCGGACTCGCCAGCGGCCGACGCCAGGGCGAAGCCGACCGTGATGATGACCGTGCAGTTCTGGTCGATCAGGGCGGTCAGGTTGGGTGCAAAGTCGGACTCAGAGTCGGACTGAACGGTGACGGGCTCTACGCTCAATGCGTCAGAGGCAGCCGTCAGGCCCTCGAAGCCGAGCTGGTTGAACGACTTGTCGTCGAATCCACCTGCGTCAGAAACCATGCAGGGCTTGAAGCCGTCGATCGCGGTGATGCCGCTTTCTTCGGGTGCGGCGGTCTCCTCGGGCGGTGCTTCAGAGCAGCCTGCGAGTGCGACGATCATGCCGGCGCCGATCAGGCCGCCGAGCAAACGCTTACGGGTCGAAATGGTGGTCAACTCAGCCTCCACGTGCAATGACCCGCGTACCTCGCGGGTGCTGGAGAAAAGTTACCCCGTATGACGCGGGCTATGTGACGCGAAGGCCGCGAACGGGCGAATGGTTACAAAGACGCAATGTCTCAGGGCCTCGGACGCAATGTCATGCCTTCGACGAGGGTCAGAGCACGTCTCCACGCCCGGTGAGTTTCAGAGCGTCGACCACGCCTTTGACGCGTTGCGCATGCTCGCTCGTCGTGACTAGCAGCGCATCGGGGGTATCGACCACAACGATGTCCCGCACGCCTACCAAGCTGATCACGCGGTTGGTCTGGCTCACCACGATCCCGCTGGCAGCGTCAGAGAGCACGCGGGCGTTTTCGCCGAGAATTGCAAGATCGTTCTTGCGGCCATGGGAGTTGAGCTTCGCCAGGCTCGCAAAATCACCCACGTCGTCCCAGTCGAAGTGACCCGGAATCACCGCGAGGCGACCTTTGGCTGCCGCGGGCTCCGCCACCGAATAGTCAATCGCTATCTTCTTGATGGTGGGCCAGATTCGATCCACCGCAGGTCCGCGAGTATCGCGGTCGTCCCACGCAGCGGCAAGTTCCAACAGGCTCGCGTGCAGTTCCGGTTCTTGCTCGGCGATCTCGGCAAGCAGTACATCCGCTCTTGAAATGAACATGCCCGCGTTCCACAGGTAGGAGCGGTCTGCAAAGTAGGCCTTTGCCGTGTCGAGGTCAGGCTTCTCCACAAAACTGCCCACCAGCGCCGCCTCCGGGGCACCGTCGATGACGAGCTCATCGCTCTTTCTTATGTATCCGAATCCCACAGACGGTTCAGAGGGCTGGATGCCGATGGTGCAGATATAGCCCTTGCGTGCGGTCTCCACGGCTTGGCGCACTGCCCATTCGAAAAGGTGCGGAACCCGGATGACGTGGTCTGCGGCAAACGAGCCGATGATGACATTCGGTTCACGGCGCACAAGAATCGCAGCCGCGAGCCCGATCGCCGCAGTGGAGTCGCGGGGCTCCGACTCGAGGATCACGTTCATGTCGGGAATCCCGGGAAGCTCGTTCTCGACAGCCGCGCGATGTGCGCGACCAGTCACGACGGCGATGCGCGATTCGCCAGCGAGCGGTTCAAGACGCGTCCACGTGTCACGCAGCAGTGTCTGGCCGGAGCCGGTCAGATCGTGCAAGAACTTCGGTGCATCCGCCCGCGACAGTGGCCACAGCCGACTGCCGATACCGCCCGCTGGAATCACTGCATAGAAGTCATCAATCACCGTGGCCATGGCCCCAGAGTAACGGGGGCATGTTACGTGCTTGCGCACACTGCAAAAGAAGGTGGACATTTATCTCGACGTCAAGACAAGTGAAGTTAGGCCGCCCTTCGTCGCCCAGTACGCGAAGCGGGCAATAGTATTGACGAAGCGCCCGTGTGACGCCAGGTCCCAGTAGGGACCACCCTTCGGGGCACCGAACTTCGCCTCGACCATGTTTCGATCCAGGGAGGACGACCGTGTCTGCACCAGCACGCGTCATACCGTCGGTATCCGAAACCACTTCCAAGACGCCCCGCGGCACTCTGTACCGCGGGAACGAAGGAATGTGGTCATGGGTGCTTCACCGCATCACCGGCATCGCTATCTTCTTCTTCTTGCTTGTCCACGTGTTGGACACGGCACTGATTCGCGTTTCGCCTGAGGCCTACAACGCGGTCATCGGCACCTACAAGAACCCGCTGATGGGTGTCGGCGAGGTCGCACTTGTGGGCGCGATCGCCTACCACGCCTATAACGGGCTGCGCATCATCGCGGTCGACTCGTGGACCTGGGCAACCCGGCACCAGCGTCAGCTGTGGTGGGGCGTGCTTGGTCTCTGGGTCGTCACGATGGCTGGTTTCACGCCGCGCCACTTGATCAACGTGTTCTCTGAGCTGGCGGGGGGCCACTGATGAGTACAGCAATCGCTGACCCACGCGCACCGAGAACCGCAGTGCGCCGCAAGGGCCCGAACCTCGAGAAGGCGGGCTGGATCTACATGCGCGTCTCAGGCGTCGTGCTCGTCGTGCTGATCTTCGGCCACCTCTTCGTCAACCTGATGCTCGGCGAAGGCATCCACGGCATCGACTTCGCGTTCGTTGCGGGAAAGCTCGCTTCGCCGTTCTGGCAGTGGTGGGACGTTCTCATGCTTTGGTTGGCGCTCATCCATGGCGCCAATGGCATGCGCACTATCGTCAACGACTACGTCGCGACCGAGACCACGCGACGCGTGCTGATTTGGGCACTCTGGCTTTCCGCCGGATTCCTTATCGTGCTTGGCACGCTGGTCGTCTTCACCTTCGACCCGTGCCTCGGCCTCAGTGACACGAGCGCCGACTGGCTGTTGGAGCAGTGCGCGTAAGCGCCGGCTCCCCCGACGAGATATAAGAAACCGAGAGCGCCAAGAGTGACTACCGAAACTATCGACAGCTACGTCAAAGACGGCGTCCACTACCACCAGTTCGACATCGTGATCGTGGGTGCCGGCGGTGCTGGCATGCGCGCAGCCATCGAAGCTGGCCCCGGCGCGAAGACTGCTGTCATCAGCAAGCTGTACCCCACTCGCTCGCACACGGGCGCGGCGCAGGGCGGCATGGCCGCGGCGCTTGCCAACGTTGAAGAAGACTCGTGGGAGTGGCACACGTTCGACACCGTCAAGGGCGGCGATTACCTCGTCGACCAGGATGCTGCTGAAATCCTCGCGAAAGAGGCGATCGACGCGGTCATCGACCTCGAGAACATGGGCCTGCCATTCAACCGCACGCCCGAGGGAAAGATCGACCAGCGCCGCTTCGGCGGTCACACCGCAGATCATGGCAAGACCCCGGTTCGTCGCGCATGCTACGCCGCCGACCGCACGGGCCACATGATTTTGCAGACGCTGTTCCAGAACTGCGTGAAGCTCGGTATCAACTTCTTCAACGAGTTCTACGTGCTCGACGTGCTTACCGTGGAAAAAGAAGATGGCTCGAAAGAGGTCGCGGGAGTCGTCGCCTACGAGCTTGCCACCGGCGAACTGCACGTCTTCCAGTCGAAGGCGATCATCTTCGCTACGGGCGGTTTCGGCAAGATCTTCAAGACCACCTCCAACGCCCACACCCTGACGGGCGACGGCGTCGGCATTCTCTGGCGCAAGGGTTTGCCGCTGGAAGACATGGAGTTCTTCCAGTTCCACCCAACCGGTCTCGCCGGTCTCGGCATCCTGTTGACCGAAGGCGCCCGAGGCGAAGGTGCTATTTTGCGCAACGCCTCAGGTGAGCGCTTCATGGAGCGCTACGCCCCCACGATCAAAGACCTCGCACCTCGCGACATCGTCAGCCGCTGCATGGTTCAAGAGGTCGCTGAGGGCCGTGGCGGCGGTCCGCACAAGGACTACGTCTTCCTCGACTGCACCCACCTTGGTGCCGAGGTGCTTGAAACGAAGCTGCCCGACATCACCGAGTTTGCGCGCACCTATCTTGGCGTTGACCCTGTCGTCGAGCCGGTGCCTGTTATGCCCACCGCGCACTACGCGATGGGCGGCATCCCGACGAACAACGACGCCCAGGTGCTCAGCAACAACACCACCATCGTTCCGGGCCTCTACGCCGCGGGCGAGTGCGCGTGCGTCTCAGTGCACGGCTCCAACCGTCTCGGCACCAACTCGCTGCTCGACATCAACGTGTTCGGCAAGCGCGCGGGCAAGAACGCTGTGGAGTACGTCCAAACGGCAGAGTTCGTCGATCTGCCCGAAGACCCCGCGAAAGAGGTGCGCACTCTTATCGAGGGATTGCGCAACAACCAAGGCACCGAGCGCATCGCCGTGCTTCGCAAGACGTTGCAAGACGAGATGGATCGCAAAGCTCAGGTTTTCCGCACCGACGAGTCGCTCGGCGAAGTGATGACGGTGATTCAAGAATTGCGCGAGCGCTTCAAGAACATCCATGTCGATGACAAGGGCAAGCGATTCAACACCGACCTGCTCGAAGCGGTTGAGCTCGGGTTCCTGCTCGACATCGCCGAGGTTGTCTGTGTGACCGCCCGAAACCGCAAGGAAAGCCGCGGCGGACACATGCGCGATGACTACCCCAAGCGTGACGACGAGAATTACATGCAGCACACGATGGCGTACCTGTCGGGCGATGCGCAGTCATCGCACCCCGAAGACCACATTCGCTTGGACTGGAAACCCGTCGTGGTGACCCGCTACCAGCCGATGGAGAGGAAGTACTGATGGCGTCGCTCGTGGCAGTCGATGCGCCCGAATCTTCGGCGCAGGAGTCTGAGACTCCGGCAGATACCGGCATCCAATCGTTTCTGATCACCTTCATCATTCGTCGCTTCGACCCCGAGATTGACGAAGAGCCGCGCTGGGTTGACTACGACGTCGAGCTTTACGCCACCGACCGCGTGCTTGACGCCTTACACAAGATCAAGTGGGAAGTTGACGGCTCGCTCACGTTCCGTCGCTCGTGCGCGCACGGCATCTGCGGCTCTGACGCCATGCGGATCAACGGTCGCAACCGCCTCGCCTGCAAGACACTGATCAAAGACCTCGACATCTCGAAGCCGATCTATGTGGAGGCCATCAAAGGCCTGCCGCTGGAGAAGGACCTCGTCGTCGACATGGAGCCGTTCTTTGCGTCATTCCGTGAGGTGCAGCCGTTCTTGATCGCAAACTCCACGCCTGAAAAGGGCAAGGAGCGCGTGCAGACGATCGCTGATCGAGAGATCTTCGACGACACCACCAAGTGCATCCTCTGCGCCGCATGCACCTCGTCGTGCCCGGTGTTCTGGACTGACGGTCAGTACTTCGGCCCCGCGGCAATCGTGAACGCGCACCGTTTCATCTTCGACTCGCGCGACGATGCTGGCGACGTGCGTCTTGACATCCTCAACGACAAAGAGGGCGTGTGGCGCTGTCGCACGACCTTCAACTGCACCGAGGCATGCCCGCGTGGCATCGAGGTTACGAAGGCCATCGCTGAGGTCAAGCAAGCCGTGCTCCGCGGCAAGGCCTGAGCACTATCGCCTGTGGCTGCGCGGTACTTGTACCGCGCCGACGTCGATCGCTCGGTACTCTGACGTGGTGAGAGAAAACGTGACTGCCGACGACCATGTCGCCAAACAGTCGATCGCTGAAGAGGCCGCACGCGAAGAAGAGACCCTGCGCGCAAGGTGGGAGGCAACTCAAGCCTCGCTGCGAGTCAGGTTCGACGAGCCGATCTCGCGAGCCACCCGGCTGACGCAACAGACGCTCGGATGGTTCCCGGTGCGCGTGTGGCGCCATTTTCTGCAGCGAAACGGCTTTCTTCTCGCCGCTGGCGTGAGTTACCAGGCACTGTTCGCAATCTTCGCAGCGATCTACGTCGCGTTCGCCATTGCTGGAATCTGGCTTGGCGGCAGCCCCGAGTCGGTGCAAGCCATGATCGACTTGATCAACGGCTACATTCCGGGGCTCATCGCTCCCACGGGCGGCATCGTGACCCCCGATCAAGTGCAAGAGATTGCAGCACAAACCGCGGGTGTGCTCGGCATCACCGGTTTGATCGCTCTGGGCACTGTGATCTGGACCGCGATCGGCTGGGTCACTTTCTCACGGCGAGCAGTGCGTGACATCTTCGGCCTTGTTCCAGATCGCCGAAACTACTTCGTTCTCAAGGCTCGCGACCTCGTGGGCGCAGTGGTCTTCGGAGCTGCGCTCGTCGCTGGCGCGATCGCCAGCCAGGCTGCGACCTGGGGGCTCGGCCTCGTATTCTCGATGGCTGATTGGAGTACGAACTCGCCGCTGTACAACGGCATCGCACGCGTCGCCGCGGCGCTGGTCTCCTTCGCTATCAACTCGACCGCTCTCGCTGCCATGTTCAAGTACCTCACGGGCACTAGCCTGCGCTGGCGCAGAGCCTGGCCGGGCGCGCTGGTCGGCGGTGCGGCCCTGACGGTGCTTCTGCTCGGTGCCGGTCTGCTCCTCGGCTACACGCCGTCAAATCCGCTGCTGGCAACCTTCGCGATCTTCATCGGACTGCTGCTGTGGTTCCGACTCAACGGCATCGTCATTCTCGTGGCAGCATCGTGGGTCGCTGTGGCCACGGCTGATCGAAACGTCGAGCTCATTCCACAGACCGCTGAAGACCGCGCGCGTGCCGAGCACGAAGCGCTCCTGCTCGCCGCTCATGTGCGCGTGCGCACCGCGGCGAGTGCCCGTGATTCGGCACCGTGGTACCGCAGGTCGTCTGCCGAGCGCGCGATCCGCGCTGCGCGCAGAGAGCTCGCCGAAGTCGAAGCTTCCGCTCCTCCTCCCGCGGGAAAGCCCGGCAGCCTGTTCGAGTAGCGACACATCGTCGGGTGTCGGTGCCGGCGGTTAGGCTAGCGGTCGTGTCTCGCCGTGTTCGTATTGCCTCAGTCAACGTCAATGGTGTTCGCGCCGCCGTGCGAAAGGGCATGCTCGAATGGCTTGAAACCGCTGACGTCCACATTCTCACCCTGCAGGAGGTTCGAGCACCAGAGTCTGAGTTGCGACTGGCGCTGCCTGGTTGGGAAATCGTGAACGACGAAGCGCTCGCCAAGGGTCGCGCGGGCGTCGCAATTGCATCGCGTCTGCCTGCCGCCAGCGTGAGAAAGATACTGGCTCCCGACCCCGTCGACGCGACAGGCCGTTGGATTGAGGCCTCGTTCAACATCGACGGCGAGACGCTCACCGTCGTCAGCGCCTACGTGCACAGCGGCGAGGTGGGCACAGCCAAGCAAGACGCCAAGTGGGGCTTCCTCGACGCTATGCAAGAGCGAATGCTACAGCTTGCAACCGAAACACCCCTCACGGTCGTCACCGGTGATATCAACGTCGGACATCGCGAACTCGACATTCGAAATTGGAAAGCGAACAGCAAAAAGGCCGGCTTTCTCCCGCGTGAGCGCGCCTACCTCGATCGACTGTTAGGCGAGTCTGGTGCACCGGTCACCGGCGCCGATGGGTCAGACGGCATGGGTATGGGCTGGGTCGACATCGGCCGACGCCACCACGGCGAGACTGATGGCCCGTACACGTTCTGGTCGATGCGCGGTCGAGCGTTCGACAACGACACCGGCTGGCGCATCGACTACCAGTTCGCGACAGCGCCGCTAGCAGAGCGCGCCTCGAACTACACCGTCGTCCGGGCTGATTCCTGGGACACCCGCTGGAGCGACCACTCGCCAGTGATCGTCGACTACGCACTCGGCACATCCGCTGGCTGACAGCCAGCCCAGCGGCTCTCTCGCGCCCTTCGGCTCGTGCGGGCGCAGCATCCAGCGCCCGTAAGATTGACGGGTGAACAAACCGCGCCTCTATTCCGGAATGCAGCCCTCGGCCGACTCTTTGCAGGTTGGCAACTACATCGGGGCGCTCATGCAGTGGCGCGATATGCAGCAGTCATACGACGCGTTCTTCTCGGTCGTTGATCTGCACGCCCTCACCACGCCCAACGATCCGGCCGAGCTTCGCGAGAAGACGCGTCGCACGGCTGCCCAGTACATTGCTGCCGGCATCGAGCCGTCGAAATCGACCCTCTACGTGCAGTCGCACGTTTCCGCGCACGCAGAGCTTGCGTGGGTGCTCTCCACCGTGACGGGGTTCGGCGAAGCCGGTCGCATGACACAGTTCAAAGACAAGTCGTCGCGCTACGGCAGCGATGTCACGTCAGTGGGTCTATTCACCTACCCCGTGCTGATGGCGGCCGACATCTTGCTCTACCAAACGGACCTGGTGCCGGTCGGTGACGATCAGAAGCAGCACGTTGAGCTCACGCGCGACATCGCCGAGCGCTTCAACAGCCGCTATGGCCAGACGTTCCGCGTGCCGACGCCCGTGATCCAGCAAGACACCGCACGAATTTACGACCTGCAGAACCCCACGGCCAAAATGTCGAAGTCTGCTGAGTCCGACGCCGGTGTGCTCTGGTTGCTCGATGACCCGGCGAAGAGCGCGAAGAAGGTCATGCGCGCCGTCACCGACAGTGAGGGTTCGGTGCGCTACGACCGAGAGAACAAGCCCGGTGTGTCGAACCTGCTCGTCATCTATGCAGCGCTTTCAGGTCGCCAAATCCCTGCGATCGAAGACGAATACGCCGGTCGCGGCTACGGCGATTTCAAGAAGGGCCTCGCTGAGGTCGTGGTGAACGAGTTCGGCCCCGTACGCGAGAGGGCCCTCGAGTTGCTCGATGACCCAGCAGAACTTGACCGCGTGCTTGCGCACAACGCCACTAAGGCCGAGACCGTCGCAAACAAGACGCTTGGCGACGTCTACGACAAAGTCGGCCTGCTCCGCCGCAAGTAGCGGCGTCACTCCCCTGCTCGCGTAAAGTGTTCGGATGACACCCGTCGTGCTGCGCACCCCGCGCCTCACACTTGCCGCACCAACCGACGCCGATATCGAGGCGATCTACGAGGCCTGCCAAGACCCTGAGATTCCGCGCTGGACGCCTGTGCCCAATCCGTACGCTCGCACCGACGCGGAAGATTTCGTCGCCAAGTCCGCGGAGTGGTGGCTCGCCGACACTGAATACACCTGGGCTATCCACCATGAGGGCGCTCTGGCGGGTGTGATCGGCATGTATCGCATGGTGCGAGCGGGGTCTGGCGAGATCGGGTTCTGGATGACGGAGTCGTCGCGGGGCAAGGGTATTCTCACCGAGGCCGCGCGCGCAGTCATCGACTTCGGCTTCTCAGAAACCGTCAGCCTCAAGCGCATCGAATGGCGCGCGGTGGTCGGCAACGTCGCCTCGGCGAAAACGGCACGAGGACTGGGTTTTCAGTTCGAGGGGATGCTGCGCCAAGCCCTCGCGAGCCCGCGGGGTCGCGATGATGGCTGGATCGCGGGATTGTTGTCGAGCGATGATCGCACGCCGAAAGCATGGCCGATCCTCACGGACTAACCGCCCATCCGCTGCATCAGCGTGCCAAACTGGGCACATGCCGGAGATGCCGGAAGTTCAGGGGCTCGTTACTTTTCTGCAGAGCCGCATTGTCGGTGAGACCGTAGCAAAGGTATCGGTGGCGAACATCGCCGCGCTCAAGACTTTTGATCCACCGATCGAGACTCTCGTCGATTCCACCGTTTCGGGCGTTGAGCGTCACGGCAAGTTCGTCGACGTGCACACGCAGACTCCGGATGCTGCGCCGCACTTCATCTTCCACCTCGCCAAGGCCGGCTGGTTGCGCTGGTACGACACGCTCCCCCAAACGGTCATCCGTCCCGGAAAAACGCCGATTGCGGTGCGCATCGCACTCTCTGACGGCTCAGGCTTTGACCTCACAGAAGCCGGCACCAAGAAATCCCTGGCGTTCTATGTCGCGCGCAGTCCCGCTGATGTTGCCGGCATCGAGCGGTTGGGCCCCGACCCGCTCGATGCGCGTTTCACCCGCGCCACGCTCGCGGGGATCGTGGCGGGCCGCCGCACGCAGATCAAAGGCGTGCTGCGCGATCAATCGATCATCGCGGGGATCGGCAACGCCTATTCAGACGAGGTTCTGCACATGGCGAAGATGTCACCGTACGCGCTTGCCGCCAACCTCAGCGACGACGAGATTGACCGTTTGTTCGCCGCGATGACGGCCACCCTCGCCGAGGCCGTCACGGCAGCATCCACCAAGCCTCCCGCCGACCTCAAAGACGCGAAGCGGCGGGGAATGCGCGTTCACGGGCGGCGTGGCCAACCCTGTCCCGAGTGTGGTGACACCGTGCGGAGCGTCTTCTTTGCCGACAACTCGTTGGAGTACTGCGCCACGTGCCAGACCGGCGGCAAGCTGCTCGCTGACCGCCGGCTTTCGCGTCTGCTCAAGTAGCGGAGCGCCGCGCACGAGTCGGGCTACTCGACATCGTCGTCAACCCAGTCGAGCGTCTTGGTGACGGCCTTCTTCCAGTTGCGAAGCAGTCGTCCCCGCTCGGCGTCGTCCATCGACGGAGTCCAGCGCTTGTCTTCGACCCAGTTGTCGATGACATCCTGCTCGCCCTGCCAGAAGCCGACCGCGATACCGGCGGCGTAGGCGGCGCCCAGCGCCGTGGTCTCGGCGACCTTCGGGCGCACAACATCGACGCCGAGAAGGTCTGCCTGAAACTGCATGAGCACGTCATTTGCGACCATGCCACCGTCTACCTTGAGTTCGGTGAGGTTCACCCCGGAGTCGGCATTCATTGCCTCAAGCACTTCGGCTGATTGAAAGGCTGTGGCTTCGAGGGCGGCACGAGCGATGTGACCGATGTTGACGAAGCGGGTGAGGCCGACAAGCGCGCCGCGAGCATCGCTGCGCCAGTGCGGTGCGAACAGTCCAGAGAACGCCGGCACGAAGTACGCCCCGCCGTTGTCTTCGACCGTCGCGGCGAGCTTCTCGATTTCGGGCGCGGCAGAGATCACTTTGAGGTTGTCACGCAGCCACTGCACGAGAGATCCCGAGACCGCGATTGACCCCTCGAGTGCGTACACCGCGGGCTGGTCGCCGATCTTGTAGCAAACAGTTGTGAGCAGACCGTTCTCGCTCGGCACGATCTCGGTGCCGGTGTTGAGCAACATGAAGTTGCCGGTGCCGTACGTGTTCTTGGCCATGCCAACTTCGAAACAAGCCTGCCCGAACGTGGCAGCCTGCTGGTCGCCGAGGATGCCCGCGATCGGCACCTTCGGCAGCATTCCCTTCGGGCGACCCTCGCCATAGACCTCGGACGACGACCGGATCTCGGGAAGCATCGACAGCGGAATTCCCATGTCAGCGGCGATATCCTCGTTCCAGGTGAGCGTGTCGAGGTTCATCAGCAAAGTGCGCGACGCGTTCGTGACATCGGTGATGTGCACTCCGCCTTCCGTGCCGCCCGTCATGTTCCACAACACCCACGTGTCGATCGTGCCCATGAGCAGGTCGCCGGCTTCGGCTGACTCCTTCGCCCCGTCTACGTTCTCGAGGATCCAGGTCACCTTCGGGCCCGCGAAGTACGTCGCCAGTGGCAGACCGACCTTTGCCTTGTACTTGTCGGCGCCCTCATCGCCCCCGAGGCGATCGCAGATCTTCTGCGTGCGAGTGTCTTGCCAGACGATGGCGTTGTAGACCGCCTTGCCGGTGTTCTTATCCCACACCACCGCAGTCTCGCGCTGATTGGTAATACCGACCGCGGCGATATCGTTCGCCTGCAGACTGGCCTTTCCGAGAGCAGAACCGACCACGTCTCGGACGTTGGTCCAGATCTCGGCAGGGTCGTGCTCAACCCAGCCTGCTCTGGGAAAAATCTGCTCGTGCTCTTTCTGCCCGGAAGCGACGATGTTCCCGGTCTTGTCGAAGATGATCGCGCGGGAGCTGGTCGTTCCCTGGTCGATGGAGAGTACGTAGTCGGCCACGATGTTTCCTTTCACTGCGTTGTGTGGTGTGGAGTGTGTGTGCGAATGAAGCAGTTGTGAGCTCAGATTGACAGATCAGGCGACGAGAGCCGCACCGGCGATGCCGCCGATCACGCCTCCCACGAGGGGACCGACGATCGGCACCCACGAATAGCCCCAGTCTGAGGTACCTACCGAAAGCAATGACGGTGAACACGAG
This sequence comes from Microbacterium sp. NPDC076911, assembly GCF_040687125.1. NCBI lineage: Bacteria > Bacillati > Actinomycetota > Actinomycetes > Micrococcales > Microbacteriaceae > Microbacterium > Microbacterium sp. NPDC076911. The sequence continues at coordinate 325,201 of NZ_JBFBMP010000002.1, forward strand.
CACGAAGGTCGCGACGATCTCGGTGAGGAGGTTCCAGCCGTACGATCGGATGGCAGGACCGGTGGAGAATACCGCGAGTTTCGCCCCTGCATCGTCTTCGGCATCGAAGTGCTGCTTGTAAACGAGATAGACCAGAATCGCCCCCGCCATCGCGCCGAGCACCTGCGCCACGATGTAGATGAGCGCGTTCAGGGGTGTGGCAGGAATCGCTGCGAGCCCAAGCTCAGGGTTTCCGGCGAAGAAGTCATTGCCGCTGGCCCAGAGCCCCACTGTGACTGCGGGGTTAATATGCGCCCCGGATTTGAACGCCGCATACACGCCGACGAACACACCGAGACCCCAACCGAAATTTATCAGCAGCCATCCGCCGCCGAAGCCCTTCGTGCTCTTCAGGACGACGTTGGCGACGACGCCTCCACCGAGCAGGATGAGCAACGCCGTTCCGACGAACTCCGACCAGAAAATTGTGTTCATAGAGAATCTCTCTTCACTTCGTTGTGAGGGGACGCGGATGCGCCGCCACGGGAAGAATGCGGATCGCGCTGTTTGAGGGCAACCGCTTCACCGCACCATGCGGGTCAGTTGTGCAGCTGAGCCTCCAGCGGTTGGAGAGGCGCGATGTCTTCGGCAGCTTGGCGCGCGCGTTCGGCATCGGCATCGGTCGTTGTCAGCGCAGCGGCATCGGTCGCGTCGCAGCGAGCGAAGTACGATGCCTTCTCGGCAGCGATCTTCGCCGCGTCCCAGCCGGCGACCTCGCCAACGATCGCGGCAATCTCGTCCACAGCCGCACGACCTGAGTCGGCTACTTCGTAGGTAAGACGAGTGCGATGGAGCATCACGTCTTCCAAATGGAGCACTTGCTCGTGCGTCGCCGCGAAATGGATCTCGGCTCGCAGGTATGCGGGCGCATGCTCAAGAGGAGCGGCCAAGTCGGGCTTCAACTCGATCGCGTCGATCAGGTCGCGTATGCCCGACCCATAGCGGTGTAGCAGGTGGTGGATCATCACCGAAGACCATCCGAATCGCTCTTTGAGCCGAGGTGCCTGACGTCTCATCGCATCCAGCCCGACAGCTCCTAACAAGGGAATGCGATCGGTAATCGAAGGCAGCGATGTCGCGCGGTTGCCCAGGGCGAAATCAACCGCGTCTTTCGCCATCACCCGGTAGGTTGTCAGCTTGCCACCGGCGATCACGACGAGCCCGGGTGTCGGCGAGGCGACGGTGTGCTCCCTCGACACCTTCGCCGATGAGGTTCCTTCTTTGGTGCCCGGCTGCAGCAACGGACGAAGCCCCGCCCACGTGCCGATCACGTCGTCACGCGAAATGGGTTCTGCCAGCACGGCGTTCGCATGGTCGATGACGTATTCGATGTCGGAGGCCGTAGCGACGGGGTGCACTGGGTCACGCTCGTATGGCGTGTCTGTGGTGCCGATCACCCAGTACCGTGACCACGGAATGACGAACAGCACCGACTTCTCCGTCTGCAGGATGAGCCCTACCGTGCCGCGGATCCGCTCGCGTGGCACAACGATATGAATCCCCTTGGAAGCGAGCACCTTGAGTCCCCCCTCGGTGCCGGCGAGCGCCTCGGTGTCCTCCGTCCAAACTCCGGTGGCGTTGATCACTCGGGCAGCTTTGATGGTGTGCTCGGTGCCGGTCTCGAGATCCAGAACGACTGCACCATTGACGTGGCCCGCGTCGGACTTGGTCAATTCGATCAGCTGAGTACGCGGCGCGGCCAGTGCGCCGTAATCGACGGCCGTGCGCACGAGAGTGAGCACGAGGCGGGCGTCATCAACCGAGGCATCCCAATACTGGATCGCCCCGAGGGCGGAGTCAGCGCTCAAATCGGGGAACGCACGATGCAACGCCTTTTTGGACAGGTGCTTGTGGAAAGGCATGGCGCGCCCCTTGCGACTGCCGATCGTCGCGAGCGCGTCGTAGAGCGCGATTCCGGCGCCCACAACAGGTCGCTCCCAGTGTTTTACTACCGGGTAAAGGAACGGAACACGCTCGACGAGGTGTGGTGCGATCTCTTTGATAAGCAGATCGCGTTCAGTCAGCGCCTCATGAACAAGGGAGAAATCGAGCATCTGCAGGTAGCGCAATCCACCGTGTACGAGCTTGCTCGAGCGGCTAGACGTTCCGCTTGCCCAGTCCTGCGCCTCGATGATGCCCGTACGCAACCCGCGCGTCGCAGCATCGAGCGCGACACCGGCACCCGTGACACCACCACCGATGACCAAGATGTCCAGGCCTTCATCGTCGCTCATTGCGGCAAGAGCCTCGGCTCGGGTCTGATCGGTGATCGCGTTCGTCACAGTTCCTCCTGCGGGTATTCCTCGACCCCTACCAAGGCGGCGGGTCCGGGTCTCAATTTGTGACCCGATCTCTACTTTGCGTGCGACGGCACGTATGCGCAAGACTGGTGCACAAACGTGCAACATGCGAGGAGCTCGAGTGGACGATCGTGACGAAATGATGCACGAGGCAGCGACGCTGTACTACCTGCAAGACGAGACGATGGAGTCGATTGGCCGACACCTCGGCATCTCGCGCTCCGGCGTGAGCAGGCTGCTCAAGCTCGCACGAGACCGCGGTGTGGTGCAGGTGCAGGTGCGTCCGACAGGCAGTGGCGGGGCCGTTGCCAGCCAGGTGGCATCGCTGTTCCGCGTACGTGCGCACGTCGTACCGGTCCGCACCGCTCTTACCGCAGACACTCGCCTCGACAATGTCGCCCGCTACGCCGCCCAGCTGACGCAAAGCTGGTTCACCCACGGCATGACGCTCGGGCTCGCGTGGGGCACGACAGTGGCTGCAGTGTCGGCCCACCTCGCCCACACCCCCCTTCGCGAAGCGACGGTCGTCCAACTCAACGGAGCGACCAACACATCGACCTCGGGGCTTGCGCACGGATCAGAGCTCGTCACCCAGTTCGCGCAAGCATTCGAGGCGAGCCCACAGCACTTTCCCGTACCTGCCTTTTTCGATCTGGCTGAGACCCGAGATTTGATGTGGCGCGAACGAAGCGTGCAACATGTGCTGCGCGTGCAAGCGCGAGCCGATATCGCCGTCTTCGGCGTTGGCGCACTGGCAGCCCCTGTGCCCTCTCGGGTCTACATCTCGGGATACCTCGAGCCAACCGACCAACTCGCGCTCGCCGCCGATGGGGTCGTCGGCGACGTCTGCACTGTCTTCTTGCGCGAGGACGGGTCTTGGGAAGACATCGCTATCAACAAACGCGCGACGGGCCCTACCCCACGGCAACTGCAGGCGATTGATCGACGCGTCTGCGTCGTCTCGGGTGACGCCAAGGTCGTGCCGCTGCGCGCCGCTCTGCGCACCGGCGCCGTGACTGACCTGGTCATCGACGAACCCACGGCGGCCACGCTCGTGCGTGGCACTGCGCACTAACCTGCAGTGGCACGCATTGCGACAGGCAACCCGAAGCCATCGACCGGGAATGAAAGCTTTGACGTGACGTTAGGTAGACTCGTGAGCATTAACATGCTCCGGGGTCGGTGAGAATCCGAACCGGCGGTGACAGTCCGCGAACCAAAGCACCAGCATCTTTTGGATGCCGCTGAGGTTGATCTGGTGAAATTCCAGAACCGACGGTGATGTGACGAGCAATCGTCGCTAGTCCGGATGAGAGGAAGCATGGCGGTGTGGCCTGCACCGTTGCGTTTGCAACCCCGGAGAACCGAGGGTGAGGACGAACAAGATGGCGGTCACCGACATCGAGCGAGGCGCAATGCGTCACGCGCTGTCTGTTGCCCCCAACGGCCCGCGCGGAGTGAACCCGCAGGTCGGCGCTGTCATCCTCTCGGCAAGCGGTGAGATTCTCGCTGACGGCTGGCATCGTGGCATTGGCACCCCACACGCCGAGGTTGACGCCCTCTCGAAGCTCACACCAGATGCCGCACGCGGCGCGACGGCGATCGTGACCCTCGAGCCCTGCAACCACACGGGCCGCACCGGACCCTGCTCTGAGGCCCTTATCGCCGCAGGCATCGCGCGCGTCGTCTATGCCGTCGCAGACCCTGGCGAAGACTCCGCGGGCGGTGCGCAACGCCTTCGCGACGCCGGCATCGACGTTGACGCGCGGGTTTTGGAAGAGGATGCTGCGCAGCTGCTCGAGTCCTGGCTTACCGTGCAGCGACTGGGTCGGCCACACGTCACCGTCAAGTGGGCACAGAGCCTCGATGGGCGTGCCGCGGCTACCGACGGCACGAGCAAGTGGATCACCGGACCTGCTGCGCGCGCCGACGTGCACCGCCGTCGGGCCCAGGCCGATGCGATCGTCGCCGGTACCGGTACCGTGCTCGCCGATGATCCCGCCCTCACCGCACGCAACGAAAGTGGGGAGCTGTTCCCGCAGCAGCCGCTACCGGTGGTGATCGGCTCACGCGCCATTCCTGACGCGGCAGCAGTGCGTCGGCACCCACGCTCAGTCGTGCAATACGACGGCGGCCTCGCTGAGGCGCTCGACGACCTCGCTCGTCGTGGCGTTCAACGGGTATTCGTCGAGGGAGGCCCGACTCTCGCTAGCGCTTTCGTGCGCGACGGCCTCGCCGACGAAATACTGACCTACGTTGCCCCGGTGCTCATCGGCGGCGACCGCCTCGCACTCGGCGACATCGGCGTCGCCACCATTTCACAGGCGCGGCGGCTCACCGTCGCAGCCGTTCACCATCTTGGTGATGATCTGCTGGTCATCACCAACCCCACCGGCGAAAGCGAGAACTGATGTTCACCGGAATTGTTGAAGAGATCGGGTCGGTCACGGCCGTCACCCGTTCGGGCGACGGCGTGCGGGTGACCGTACAGGCGCCAAAAGCGGTCTCAGACGCCGGGCACGGCGACTCGATCTCCGTGAGCGGCGTATGCCTCACCGTGGTGGCGCAGGGCGAGGACTGGTTCACCGCCGACGTGATGCAACAGACCCTGGATATGTCGACGCTCGCAGGCGTCGCCGCGGGGCGCTCGGTCAACATCGAACGCGCAACCGCCGCACACGGACGTCTGGGCGGGCACATCGTTCAGGGGCACATCGACGGCACCGGCGAAGTCCTCGAAGTACGCCCCGGCGCGCAATGGCAAGTCGTTCGCATTTCGCTCACCACCGAACTCGCCCCTTTGGTCGTCGACAAGGGGTCTATCGCCGTCGACGGCGTCTCGCTGACCGTCAGCGCTGTAAGCGAGCCGGCCGATAGCGCCCAGTGGTTTGAGGTCTCATTGATTCCCGAGACGCTGACCGCCACGACACTCGGGGGTCGCCAGGTGGGCGAAAGCGTCAACCTCGAGACAGACATTCTGGCGCGTCACGTTCAGCGCCTGCTCGCTTTTTCTCCTGCGGCATCGGCCGCGAACACGGAAGGAGGCTCACGATGAGCCTTTCCACAATCCCCGAGGCACTTGAAGCTCTCGCCGCCGGGCGCCCCGTCATCGTTGCCGATGATGAGAACCGTGAAAACGAAGGAGACGTCATCATCTCGGCCGAGCTCGCGACTCCCCAGTGGATCGCGTGGACGGTTCGCTGGTCAAGTGGCTTCATCTGCGCGCCGATGCCCGCAGAGTGGGCGGACCGCCTCAATCTGCCGCCCATGGTTGAAACAAACGAAGACGCCCGCGGTACCGCCTACACCGTGAGTGTGGATGCCGCTGAGGGCGTCACGACCGGCATCAGCGCTTCTGATCGCTCCCACACGCTCAATGTGCTTGCCAACCCAGATTCCGTGCCGACGAGCGTCATCCGACCCGGTCACGTGCTGCCGTTGCGCGCGGTCGACGGCGGTGTGCGCGAACGCGGCGGGCACACCGAAGCTGCCGTTGAGCTCATGCGCCTCGCGGGTCTTCAGCCGGTTGGCGCGATCGCCGAGGTCGTCGATGAGGACGGATCGATGATGCGCTTGCCCGGCCTGTTAGACCTCGGGGCCCGCGACGGCGTTCACGTGATCACCATCGAGCAGCTGATCGCGTACGTGAACGAGATCGAGCCTCTTGATGCCCCGGTCCAGCCCGCCCATCGTCGGCGGGTCAGCCTTCGCGCCGAGGCAAATGTGCCGACGGCGCACGGCAACTTCCGGTTCTTGGCGTACAAGGATCGCGTGACTGGCACCGACCACGTCGCCGTTGTGTCGGGGGACATCGGCGAAAAACCGCCGCTCGTGCGCGTGCACTCGGAGTGCCTTACGGGTGAGGCGTTTGACTCACTTAAATGCGAGTGCGGTCCGCAGCTGGATGCTGCGCTCGACGCCATCGCCACGCAGGGCGGCGTCGTGATCTACATGCGCGGCCACGAGGGCCGCGGCATCGGGTTGATCAACAAGCTTCGCGCCTATTCTCTGCAAGAGCGCGGCCTCGACACCGTCGACGCAAACCTCGCGCTGGGACTGCCGGCGGACGCCCGCGACTATGCCGCTGCGGCGGGAATTCTTGCTGACCTTGGAATCGACAGCATCCGACTGCTCACCAATAACATTGACAAGGTGACCCAGCTTCGCGACTTCGGTCTCGACATCGTCGAGCAAGTTCCGCTTCTCGTCGGAGTCGGCCCGAACAATCACCAATACATGGCCACCAAGCGAGACCGCATGGGGCACATCATCAACTCTGACGACCTGGCGGATGCGGTCGCGAAAATGCACGAAGGAGCCCAACGATGAGTGGTACCGGAGCACCCGCGCCAGGAGGCCACGTCGACGCGACAGGTCTGAATGTCGTGGTTATCGCTGGCACGTGGCATGACGTCATCACGGGCGGACTGATCGCTGGGGCCGAACGGGCCCTCGCGCAGTACGGCGCCACGTGGCAACTGATTCGCGTTCCGGGCTCATTCGAGCTTCCGGTGGCCGCCAAAGCCGCACTGGATGCTGGCGCCGATGCCGTGGTCGCCCTCGGCGTGATCATCCGAGGCGGAACTCCCCACTTCGAGTTCGTCTCGGCTGCAGCGACTGACGGCCTCACCCGCGTTGCCCTTGACGCTGGCAAGGCGGTGGGCTTCGGGGTGCTCACTCTCGATGATGAAGCCCAGGGAATTGACCGCGCGGGTCTCGCTGGTTCCAACGAAGACAAGGGGTTCGAAGCGGCGGATGCTGCGGTGCGCACCGCTGTGCTGTTGCGCGAGCTTCGCGCCGGCGCGCGGTAAAGTAGATATTTGTGCCTGGGTCACCATCCCGGGCTCACGGTGACCCAACGCAGAGTCGTCTGCCGCGTCACCCTGCGTCAGCGCTCGCTCGCCTCCCTGTTCCAATAGGAACAATCGCTTTGCGCTTCGACAGGTATTGGTATGTCTTCTTCTTCCGCCGCTGCGGCGACCGCCCCCGCAAACCCCCGCTCGCGCGTTATCGCGGCCAGCCTTATCGGCACCACGATCGAGTTCTACGACTTCTACGTCTACGCGACGGCTGCCGTGCTCGTCTTTCCGATTCTCTTCTTCCCTACCGGCAACGACACCACCTCGCTTCTGGCGTCGTTTGGCGTGTTCGGGGCAGCGATGATCGCGCGCCCGTTGGGAGCCGTGATCTTTGGTCACTTCGGTGACCGGTTCGGACGCAAAGCAACCCTGGTCGCCTCGTTGCTCACCATGGGCATCGCGACGTTCCTCATCGGTCTTTTGCCCACGTTCAACGACATCGGCTGGTGGGCCGCATTCATGCTGCTCATTCTTCGTCTGGCTCAGGGGTTCGCGCTCGGCGGGGAGTGGTCAGGAGCTGCGCTGGTCGCGACCGAGAATGCCCCCGCGGGGAAGCGCGCCTGGTATGGCACGTTTCCACAGCTGGGCGCCCCGCTGGGGTTCATCATCGCCAACTCGGTCTTTCTCGCCATCAACTTCCTTCTCCCCCATCCCGAGGGCGGCGGCCAGCGTTCAGAGGAGTTCCTCGCGTGGGGCTGGCGGGTGCCGTTCCTGTTCTCAGCCGTGATGGTCATCATCGGTCTTTGGGTGCGACTGCGACTGGTCGAATCGGAGTCCTACACAAAGGCTGAGGAGAAGGGTGCGATCAGCAAGTTCCCGCTGGGTACAGTGGTCAAACGCCACTGGTGGCACCTGATCCTCGGCACATTCATCATGCTCGCCACCTATGTGCTGTTCTACCTGATGACGAACTTCACGCTGTCGTACGGCACAAAATCAGCAGACCTCTCGGCGGCTTCTGCCGCGGCAGAAGCCGCCGCCGAAGCCGCCGGAACACCGTTCGACCCGGTGTCGTTCGCCGCCCAGTTCTACCCGGGCTTGGGTTTCGCTTACACCGACTTTGTGATCATGCAGATTCTCGGCGTCGTGTTCTTCGGCATCTTCACAATGCTGTCGGGACCGCTCGCTGACTCGATTGGCCGACGCAAGCTTCTGCTCTGGGTAACTGGCGCGATCATCGTCTTCGGCTTTACGTTCAACATCTTCTTGCTCCCCACCGCCGATCCCCAGTTCACCGGAGCGCTCGTGCAGGCGTTCCTGATCTTCGGGTTCATGTTGATGGGTGCCACCTTTGGCCCCATGGGTGCGGTTCTTCCTGAGCTGTTTCCCACCAACGTGCGGTACTCCGGTTCAGCGATCTCATACAATCTCGCCTCCATCCTCGGCGCAGCGTTGGCTCCCATCGTTGCCGTCGCTCTCTGGGCGGCAGCGGGCGGCGCACCTTGGCTCGTCGGTCTGTACCTCTCGGCAATGGGTGTGTTGACATTCGTCGCACTGATCTTCACCCCCGAGACGAAGGATGTCGACTACGACGCCACCGATAGCGCTCACGCAGCTGCCGCACTCTGAAGTGAGGCCGACCTTGCTAGCGCGAGCCCTCGTTTGCGCCTAAGTTGACGATTATGGAGACTCTGCGCCACATCGTCTTGTTCGTTCACCTGATTGGTTTCGCGGTGCTCTTCGGAGCGTGGGCCGTGGAGGCAGTCAACGGCCATCGGGGAATCACCCGACTGATGAGCTGGGGCATGGCGCTAGCCCTTGTCGCAGGCCTCGCGCTTGCTGCACCGTGGGGAATCGAAGGCGAGCTCAACTACGCGAAGATCGGCACCAAGCTGGTCATCCTGATCATCATCGGTGCACTGCTGGGCATCGGTTCCGGCCGTCAGCGCAAGACCGGCTCGGTGCCGCCGGGCATTTTCTGGTCGATTGGGCTCTTGACTGCGGCCAACGCCGCAATCGCCACAATCTGGAGCTAACCGCTTCAGCGCGGGTCGCTTCGACCACATCGCTGGGCGGCTTCTTCTATCGTGGTCAAGAAGATCCGGCAAGCAAATCAGGTGAGAGGCCGCTCATGACAACGAACGATCCAGAGCAGTCAAGACCTACACCGGAGTTCGGGCGCAGCCACATCCAAGAGATCCCCGCCGAAGCATCACCCACGCGTCGGCTGTTGTTACTCTCGGGGCCGGCGCTACTCATTGGCATCGGCAGCGCCCTCGGGCTCGTTGTGCTGGACCTCGTCGCAAGGGCGTTGGAGAACCTGCTGTGGGATGAACTTCCGGCACTTGGTGGATTCGATGATTACGCACCATGGTGGATTCTCGTCGTCCTGACGCTGGCAGGCTTTGCCACCGGTCTGATCGTGCGGTTCGCACCGGGGCACGCAGGCCCTGATCCGGCGACAGAGTCTTTCTTCCCCCTCCCGTTCCGCTCATCACGCTCCCCGGCCTCGCACTCGCAGCCATCATCACGCTCGCCACTGGCGTGAGTCTGGGCCCAGAAGCGCCGATCATCACATTGAACGTGGCGCTTGCCGTCTGGGTCTGCAAGAGGTTGATCCCGGCCGTTCCTACCAAGCTGATCATCTTGATGGTCGTCACCGGCACCTTCGGCGCGCTCTTCGGGTCGCCGCTAGGTGCTGCCCTTCTGGCTACCTCAGTGGCCGCAGCGACGGCGTCAAAAGAGCTGCTGTGGGATCGACTTTTCCTCCCGCTCGTCTCCGCGGCTTCCGGTTCATTGGTCATGATGGTCCTGAGCGGCCACACCATGTCACTCACCCTCCCCGAATACACCCCCGCGGTCTTCGCTGATCTCGGTATCGCGCTCGCGGTGGCTACCGTTGCGATGGCTGCCGGTTTGTGCTTGCTCCTGCTGTTTCCACACGTGCACCGGTTGTTTCATCGGTGGCGCGGTCCGGTCTTGCCGCTGACGGTGGCCGGAGTGCTGCTGGGCGCACTCGGAGCGCTCGGTGGCGAGATCACCCTGTTCAAGGGCGTCGACCAGATGGCGCAGCTCGCAGCGGTCGCCGACGATGTCGAACCATGGCAGGTCGCAATGATCGTTGTGATCAAGCTCGCCGCGCTACTGATCGCCGGCGCAGCGGGCTTTCGCGGTGGCCGAGTATTCCCCACGGTGTTCATCGGAGTGGCCATCGGTGTGCTCGCCTACGCCGCTTTCCCCAGCATCTCGCTGACAGTCGCAATCGGCGCTGGCGTGCTCGGGATCTGCCTTGTCGTCGTGAGAGACGGATGGCTATCTCTGTTCATCGCTGCCGTTGTCGTCGGAGACGCCACCCTGCTACCCATTCTGTGCATGGTGGTTTTGCCCTGCTGGCTCGCTGTCGCGCGACTGCCACAGATGCAGATCACAGAGCCCGGCGCAGTCGCACACGACACGGATAGCAAACAAGCCGCACAGTAGAAGTACGGTTCTATGTAGTCCCGTCTCACAAAGTAGGTTCCGCTGTGTCTTCCCCCGCTACCCCCGCCACGACTGTCCGCTCACCGCGAGGTCGACGCCGCAAGCAAGAAGGGCCTCGCGCCAGCTGCGCGCAGCTGCTGCCATTCCTGTTCGAACACCGCGGTGTTCTCATCGTGGTCGCCGTACTCAGCGTGCTTGGCGCGATCGCGACGCTGGCGCAGCCGCTTCTGGTCGGGCAGGTCATTTCTCTGGTGCAGGCAGGTGACCCGCTCGGCTCGCTCGCCTGGGCTATCGCGGCACTCGTCGTCGTTGCATCGCTGATCTCGGGCTATCAGCACTATCTGCTTCAGCGCACCGGAACCGCTGTGGTGCTCTCGAGTCGACGGCGCCTCATTTCGCGGATTCTTCACCTGCCAATCAGTGAGTTCGACTCGCGCCGAACCGGCGATCTGGTCTCGCGCGTCGGAACCGACACCACACTGCTGTACGCGGTGCTGACTCAAGGCCTCGCCGATGCTGTCGGCAACGGCCTCATCTTCGTCGGGGCGCTGGTAGCCATGGCGGTGATCGACCCACTGCTCCTGCTCCTCATCGTGGTCGTCATCGGAGTCTCAGTAGCCATCGTGACAGGCATCAGCGGTGGCATTCGTCGCGCGACCGAGGTGCAACAGGCCAAGGTGGGTGAGCTTGCCTCGGGCGTCGAGCGCGCGGTCGGTTCGATCCGCACCATACGGGCGGCGGGCGCGGCCGAACGCGAGCAGTCGGCGATCACCGAGACGGCCACGGATGCCTACGACGCCGGTGTGAAAGTGGCGAAAGCGTCTGCCCTCGTCGTGCCGATCGCTGGCGTCGCCCTGCAGTTGTCGCTTCTCGCCGTACTCGGCGTCGGCGGGTTTCGCGTAGCATCCGGCGCCATCACCATCGCGAGCCTTGTGACGTTCGTGATGTTCCTCTTCTTCTTGATCCAACCTCTCGCGACATTCTTCGGAGCGATCACCTCGGTGAATCAGGCCTTGGGCGCACTGGGGCGCATCCAAGAGGTTCTCGACCTGCCCACAGAGACACAGCACGATGCAGAGTTGGCCGCGAGCGTGCCCGCGCAAACTCCCGCGGTCGAAGCCAGCGAGGCCGCTATCGAGTTTCGCGACGTTCACTTCGCATACCCCGAAACGGTCGTCGAAGCCCGACGCAAGGCCGAGGCCGAAGCGCGTGCGCTGCTTGAGAGTGCACACGTCGAAACGACACCGCTCGACCCCGACATCGAGATGGCGCACGTCGAAGCCGCCGAGAGCGTGCTTCAAGGCGTTTCGTTCTCGGTACCCCGAGGGGCGCGCGTCGCACTCGTCGGCCCGTCCGGTGCAGGCAAGAGCACAACACTCTCGCTCATTGAGCGCTTCTATGACCCCACTTCCGGCGCGATTCTGCTGGCAGGTGAAGATGTGCGCACCCTTGAGCGCGATGCTCTTCGCGCACAGTTGGGCTATGTCGAGCAGGATGCTCCCACACTCGCTGGCACACTCGGCGACAATCTTCGCCTTGCCTCGCCCGAAGCCTCTGACAGCGAGTGCGAGCAGGTGCTGCGCGCCGTCAATCTGGGAGACGTGCTCGACCGAAGCACCCTCGGCCTCGAAGCGCCGGTCGGCGAATCGGGGGTCAAACTTTCAGGCGGCGAGCGCCAGCGACTCGCGATCGCGCGCGCGCTGCTCGCAGCACCACCCATCCTGTTGCTCGACGAATCGACCTCCTCGCTTGACGGGCTCAACGAACAGCGCATGCGTGAAGCCATCGATGCGGTCGCTGCGGGGCGCACGCTCGTGGTCATCGCGCATCGACTGTCAACGGTCGTCGACAGCGACCTGATCGTGGTGCTTGATCACGGCAAGGTCATCGGGCAGGGCACTCACTCCGAGTTGATTGCCTCGACTCCGCTGTACCGAGATCTGGCAAAGCACCAATTGCTGGTGTGATCGGCGGGCGATCCGCCGCACACTAGGCGCGCTGCAGGCGGTAACGCAATGCGGAAAGCTCAGCCCACAACGGCGCAGGCACTCGTCCACCGAAAGTGCGGTAGAAGTCTTCGGTCAACTCTGATTCCTGCATCCACGAGTCGCGGTCGATAGAGAACAGCGCCTCAAGGTCAGCGTCTGAGATCTCCACACCGTCCAAGTTCAACTCGTCGGTCTTGGGAAGCCGTCCCACCGGACTATCGACTGCGCCGACCGAACCTTCGACGCGGCGAATGATCCAGTCGATCACGCGCGCGTTGTCACCGAAGCCTGGCCAGAGGAAGCGGCCATCGTCGCCCTTGCGGAACCAGTTGACCTGGAAGATGCGCGGGGCGCGATCGAAGCGCAACTTTTGACCGATGCGCAGCCAGTGCCCGAAGTAGTCGGCCATGTTGTAGCCGCAGAACGGAAGCATTGCGAACGGGTCACGGCGAAGCTCGCCCACGGTACCCTCGGCGGCAGCGGTGCGCTCCGACGAGATGTTGGAGCCCATGAAGACGCCGTGCGTCCAGTCGGTCGCCTCGACGACGAGCGGAACGTTGGTCGCTCGGCGACCGCCGAAGAGGATTACGTCGAGTGGCACGCCCTCAGGAGTGTCCCAGTCGGGGGCAATCTGCGGGCACTGCGATGCGCGAACGGTGAAGCGCGAGTTAGGGTGCGCAGCAGGTCGACCAGAGTCAGGCGTCCACGGATTGCCTTCCCAGTCGGTGAGCTTGGCGGGTGGCGTATCTGTGAGGCCTTCCCACCAGACATCACCGTCAGGGCGCAACGCAACGTTCGTGAAGATGGTGTTGCCCCACAGCGTCTCGACCGCGGCGACGTTGGTCGATTCCCCGGTTCCGGGAGCCACACCGAAAAAGCCCGCCTCCGGGTTGATGGCCCACAGGCGCCCGTCGTCGCCGGGACGCAACCAGGCGATGTCGTCCCCGATGGTTTCCACTCGCCAGCCGGGAATCGTGGGGCGAAGCATCGCAAGGTTGGTCTTGCCACACGCCGAGGGGAAGGCTGCGGCCACGTGGTACGCCTTGCCTTCGGGTGAGATGACGCGAATGAGCAGCATGTGCTCGGCGAGCCAGCCTTCGTCGCGCCCGATTACCGATGCGATACGCAACGCGAAGCACTTCTTGGCAAGAATGGCGTTTCCACCGTAGCCAGAGCCAAACGACCACACCTCGAGGGTGTCGGGAAAGTGCACGATGTACTTCTCGTCATTGCAAGGCCACGCGACGTCTTGCTCACCCGGTGCAAGTGGAGCGCCGACCGAGTGAACCGTCTTGACCCAGGGTGCACCGTCAGCGATCTGGCGCAGCACCTCGGTGCCGACGCGGGTCATGATGCCGATTGAGGCGACGGCGTACGCGCTGTCTGTGATCTGAACGCCAATGTGTGAAAGCGGTCCCCCGACCGCACCCATCGAAAACGGCACAACGTACATAGTGCGCCCACGCATCGATCCTTCAAACAGCGGGGTGATCGTGGCGCGAATTTCTTCAGGCTCAGCCCAGTTGTTAGTGGGACCAGCGTCTGTCTCGCGTTGCGAGGCGATGAAAGTACGCGCCTCGGTGCGGGCAACATCGCTCGGGTGAGAGCGCGCGAGGTATGAGCCTGGTCGCCATTCGGGGTTGAGCTTGATGATCTTGCCCTCGTCGACCATTTCGCGCAGCAGAGCTTCGTTCTCGGCGCGCGAGCCGTCTATCCAGTGCACGCGGTCTGGCTTGGTCAACGCCACGATCTTGTCTACCCATGCGACGAGATCTGCCATTCCCTCGCCGTACACCGCGGGCGTCTCACCGAACGTCGGCACAGTCTTCGTGGTCGGCCTGGTGGTCTGCGGGACGATGTCGGCGATTGCCATGGTTGCGCTCCTCTGCGTAGCAAATCGGTTCTGTTCCTCAAGGTTGCGACAGAATAGATAGATATTTCTGCGAAATATGGTGTCAAGAATTCAACTTCTTTCGCTATCCTGAAGGAATGGCACCTAGCGCAATCGAGTTGTCCACTCTTGGCCATCGGATCCGGCACCAACGGGTGTCGCAGGGGTACACCCTTGACGAGCTCGGGGCTCTTGTGGGGGTGGCGGGCAGTCAGCTCAGCCTCATCGAAAACGGCAAGCGCGAGCCCAAGCTCTCGCTGTTGCAATCCATCGCTGGCGCTACCGGAGTCGACGTCACTGAGCTGCTTTCAACGGAGCCACCGAATCGCCGCGCAGCACTTGAGATCGAACTGGAGCGGGCGCAGTCAAGCACCGTCTTTCGCCAGCTCGGCATTCCGCCGGTCAGGATCACCAAGAGCACGAGCGACGAGACGATTGAGTCGGTGCTCGGCCTACATCGCGAACTGCAGCGACGCGAGCGCGAAGCGATCGCGACTCCCGAAGAAGCACGTCGAGCAAATACCGATCTGCGTCTGAAGATGCGTGCGGTCGACAACTACTTGCCCGATATCGAGAAACTTGCTGAGAAGCAGCTCAAGGCGGCAGGCCACGCATCTGGTGCGCTGACGCACCGCACCGTGAGCGTCATGGCGCAGCAGCTCGGCTTCGAACTCATCTATGCGAGCGACCTCCCCCACTCCGCCCGATCCGTCACAGACTTGGAGAACGGGCGCATCTATCTACCTCCAGCCTCCATTCCTGGCGGCCACGGCCTGCGATCGATGGCGCTGCAGGCGATGGCGCACCGGCTGCTCGGTCACACCAGACCGAGCGACTACGCTGACTTTCTTCAGCAGCGTCTCGAGATCAACTACTACGCCGCGTGCTGTTTGATGCCGGAAACCCCGTCGGTAGCATTTCTGTCGCAAGCAAAGAAGGATCGCAACCTCGCCGTCGAGGACTTTCGTGATGCGTTCGGCGTGACACACGAAGCAGCCGCTATGCGGCTTACCAACCTCGCCACGGTTCACCTCGGCATCCGGCTTCATTTTCTGCGGGTGGATGGCTCAGGTGCGATCTCGCGTGTCTACGAGAACGACGACCTGCCCCTCCCCACCGATGTGACGGGAGCGGTCGATGGTCAGATCGCGTGCAAGAGGTTCTCAGCACGGGCTGCCTTCGCCGAGCAGAACCGCACCACGGAGCACTACCAATACACCGACACCCCTGCCGGCACGTTCTGGTGCTCGACGCAGACCGGGTCAACGTCGGACGGCGAGTTTTCAATCACCGTCGGCGTGCCGTTCGATGATGCTCGCTGGTTTCGCGGTCGCGAAACCCACAAGCGCGCGACCTCGCGCTGCCCAGACGAAACCTGTTGCCGTCGGCCGCCGGCCGAAGTCACCGAGCGATGGGCGGGCAAGGCGTGGCCGAGCGCGCGCGTGCACATGCAGATGTTCTCGCCGCTCCCCCGCGGCACCTTTCCCGGCGTAGATGACAACGAGGTCTACTCGTTCCTTGACCGTCACGCGTGACTAGCAGCCGCTATGGGAGCGCGTCGCAAGTCCTATGCACGACGTCACGAGAAAGTCGCGACGTCACTGGTGTTGACGGTGCTGTCGATCGCGAGCGCCATTCTCGGATTCGCCGTAGTCCTGGGCTGACAGCGCCCAGCCCGATGATCTACGACGAGTAGGGGTTGGCCGTCAGCGTGTACTTCGTCTGCAAGTACTCGTGAATGCCTTCAGCCCCGCCCTCGCGACCGAGACCTGACATCTTCCACCCGCCAAATGGCGCTGCGGCATTCGACACCACGCCGACGTTGAGGCCCATCATTCCGGTCTCCAACTTGTCAATCATGCGCTGGCCGCGCGACAGGCTTTCGGTGAAGACGTATGACACCAGGCCGTACTCGGTGTCGTTCGCGATGCTCACTGCCTCGTCTTCCGTGTCGAAAGGCACAACCGCCAGCACCGGTCCAAAGATCTCTTCACGCAGAATGTCACTGCCGGGCTGCACGTCTGTCACAACGGTCGGCTCATAGAAGGTGCCGGGGCCTGCCACTGCCTTGCCGCCGGTCTTCAGTTGCGCGCCGCGTGAGACCGCATCTTCGACGAGAGACTTTGCCTTTGCGACAGCGCGGTCATCGATGAGCGGACCAATGGTGACGCCCTCTTCGGTGCCTCGGCCAATTCCGAAGCCTTCGACGCGCTCAGTGACGCGTCGCGCAAACTCCTCGGCAACAGAACGGTGAACGATGAACCGGTTTGCTGCCGTGCAGGCTTGACCGATGTTGCGGAACTTGGCGAGCATCGCGCCGTCTACCGCTTTGTCGAGATCAGCATCGTCGAACACCACGAATGGGGCGTTGCCACCGAGCTCCATCGAGGTGCGAAGCACTCCTTGAGCGGCTTGCTCGAGCAGCTTCTTCCCCACACCCGTTGAGCCGGTGAACGACAGTTTGCGCAACCGTGGGTCGCGAATGATGGGCTCCGACACATCACCCGAGGTCGATGTCGTGAAGACGTTGACGACCCCCTTGGGCAGACCGGCATCTTCGAGCAGCTTTGCGAAGTAGAGGGTCGTCAGCGGCGTCAGTTCAGCAGGCTTGATCACGACCGTGCAGCCTGCGGCAAGCGCGGGTGCAATCTTGCGTGTAGCCATCGCTAGTGGGAAGTTCCACGGCGTGATCAGAAAGCATGGTCCAACCGGATGCTGCGTCACGATCATGCGACCGGTGCCCTCAGGGTTAGGGGCATATCGGCCCTGCACCCGAGCAGACTCCTCGCTGAACCAGCGCAAGAACTCGCCGCCGTAGGCCACTTCGCCTCGCGCTTCGGCGAGAGGCTTGCCCATCTCAATGGTCATCAGCAGAGCGAAGTCCTCCTTTCGCTCCTGCAGCAGGTCGAAAGCACGACGGAGAATCTCGCCACGCTCACGCGCGGGTGTCGCCGCCCACGCGGGAAATGCATCGGCAGCAGCATCCATGGCTGCCTTGCCGTCGCCGACGCCCGCATCGGCGATTTCTTTCACAACGAGGCCTGTAGCGGGGTCAAACACCTCAAGCGTGTTGCCGCTAGCGGCAGGCCGCCACTCTCCGCCGATGAACAGAGAATCGGGAACGGCTGCCAGCAGATCGGTTTCACGGTTGTCAGTCATTCGAGACCCCTTCATCAATCGGATGCCGCAGCGCACGGCAGTCGCTTACGATCCCATTCTGCCGGGATTACGTGAGCAATCCGATGTACGTGATGTACAGATGCCTAGAGCCTCTCGCCGTCGCGGCGGCTGCTAGTAGGACTCGGAAACCAGCTGAATGTCGTAGTTGGCGATTCGCTGCGGAACGCCTTCAAAGGCCGCCGCTCGAGCCGCCGACGCAACGTACACCTTTTCGAGCGCAAGAAACTCTTCTGTGGTTCCCTCGACACTCACTGCCCACACGAACTCATTCGACTCGCGCAGACCGTAGGCGAACTCGATGGTGAAACCTGCGGCCGGGCGAACTTCGGGCATGCAACCCTGCCACCAGGCCACGAAGGCGTCGTACTCTCCGTCGACAAGGGCATAGCGGCGCAACTGAATCGTCTTCATTCTTCGATCATGCCAGCGACATGCATCGGGCTGCGCGCATATACTCAAAGTGTCCAGCGGTGCATCTTCCCGCCGGTGCTCGGAAAAGGGGCACGCAGCCGACGCCTGAAGGCGAACGCGAGACACATACGGAAACTCTGCTCCGTCGTCTCGAAAGGCTCCGCCATGCCCACTGTCCCTATGACCACTGTCTCTGCGCATGTCGCTCTCACGCTCGGCCGTCACATCGACCACGTCTTCGGCGTGATGGGCAACGGCAACGCATACTTCCTCGACGCGCTGGAGCGATCGACCCGAGCGCAGTTCACAGCCGTGCGCCACGAAGCCGGTGGCGTTGTGGCAGCTGATGCGTTCTATCGGGCATCGGGGCGCCTCGCTGTCGCCACCGCGACCTACGGCGCAGGCTTCACCAACACGCTGACGGCACTCGCCGAAGCAGTACAGGCTCACGTTCCGCTGGTGCTGGTGGTCGGCGATGAACCGACCTCAGGCCCGCGCGCGTGGGATGTTGACCAGATCGCGATGGCATCCGCCGTCGGCGCGCGCACCTACACGGTCGGGCGTGCCGATGCCGCCGCCACGACCGTGATTGCCATCGAACACGCGCTGACGTACCGCGTTCCCACGGTTCTTGCGATCCCCTATGACGTTGCAGCCCTCGATGCCGGCCCCATCCCCACCGCCCCAGACCCACGTCTGCCCGCGCCCCTCGCCCCGCGCGGAGCATTTGCTGAAGCCTCGGTGCGAGAACTCGCTGAGGCGCTCGCGACCGCGAGCCGTCCGTTCTTGCTCGCGGGCCGAGGCGCGTGGATCTCGGGCGCCGGCGATGCTCTCGGGCACCTCGCCGACCTGACCGGAGCCGTCACCGCGTCCACCGCGCTGGGCCGTGGCATCTTTCCGCGACCCGAGTTCGATCTTGGAGTCACCGGAGGTTTCGGCGCTGAGGGTGCCATGGACCTGGTGCGCCAAGCCGACGTCGCCGTGGTGTTTGGCGCGTCACTCAATCAGTTCACCATGCGCTTCGGAGACCTATTCGCTCCGGGCACACGCGTCTTCCAAGTCGATGTGGCGCCGACTGCGACCCATCCGCACGTCGCGGGCTTTGTTCGGGCGGATGCGGCGAGCGTCGCCGAAACGCTTGTCACCGAGCTCACCGAGGCAGAGTCTGAGCCAAGCGGCTGGCGCGAATCGATCGATATCGCACCATTGCGGGCATACGAAGAGGGCGACTCGGTTGCCGCCGACGGCCGTCTCGACCCGCGCACTGTGGCCACCCGCATTGGCGAGCTTCTTCCCGAAGACCGCGTCGTCGTCTCTGACGGTGGACATTTCATCGGCTGGGCGAACATGTACTGGCCCGTAGCCTCACCCGACCGCCTAATGATGATCGGCACAGCGTTTCAGTCGATCGGCCTCGGCTGGCCATCTGTACCCGGGGCGGCTCTTGCCAGGCCAGCGTCGACGATCGTTTTGACGACGGGTGACGGTGGCGGTCTGATGGCGCTTGCTGACCTCGAATCTGCCGTGCGCGTTGCTGCTGGCCGTGGAATCGCGGTGGTGTGGAACGACGCCGCGTATGGCGCCGAGGTCAATCTCTACGGTCTGAAAGGGCTCGCCCGCGAACCCATGATGATCCCTCAGGTCGACTTCGCGGCGCTCGCCAGCGGCGTCGGCGCCGAGGGTGTGGTGGTCCGCACCATGGCTGACCTGGAAAGGCTTGCCACGTGGTCCGCAGAGCCCGAGGAGTCCCGACGATTCCTCGTACTCGACTGCCGAATCTCGGGCGATGTGATCGCGCCCTACCAGCAGGAGATCATCCGGGTGAACGCCTGAACGTGGGGGTTCAGCCTCGAAACACCGGTGCGAAGAAGTCCGCGAGTGCAGCCGGCTCGTCGAGTGGAAGAACCGCCGCGACGTACTGATCAGGGCGCACGACCACCACCGCGCCATCGCGCGACAGTTGACGCTCCGCGAAGATGTCTACGCCGTTCCAGTCTGTTGCTCCGGCGGCAAAGACCTTCTCCCAGTCGGTGAGCGCGAGGGGCCCTGTGCAGGGGCGAAACAGTTCGGGCACCAAGGTCCACTCGATCTCAGCGGGCGACTGCTGATAGATCACCTTGATGTCGAAGATCGCGTCGACATCGCCCTGCGCGGGCGTGAACTTCTTCAGCGGAGACTCGGGCGCGTTCGCAACCCACTCCGCCCAGCGCGAGAGGTGAGAGGCCTCCCCCGCGGTCGCCGCATCGGCGAACGCATAGATCCGCCAGCGGCCGTCTGCGGTGGCGTGATGGCCGAGATGAACCGCATTGCCATCACACACGAGCGACACCGGAGCGGACTTGAAGCGTTTACCGAGGGGAAATCCCTCGGCAAGATGCTGGTGCGCAGCATCCATCACAATTGCCGAGGACCCGTATCGGGTCATGAACCCCGAAGGGAACTCCGCCGTCGCGAGATAGTGGGTGGCGAGGTCCTGTGGATCGGTGATCTCTTCGGGCTTGCGAGCCATGAGCGATGACCACTCTTTGTCGAAGTCGATAAGCTGCTGCGCCACCGGTTGGCGCTCCGCCGAATAAGTCGACAGCAGTGTCTCGGGGCTGAGCCCGGTAAGCACGGAGCCGAGCTTCCACCCCAGGTTGAATCCATCTTGCATCGACACGTTCATGCCCTGCCCAGCCTTCGCGCTGTGCGTGTGGCAGGCATCGCCGGCAAGAAACACACGCGGCGAGCGATCATGGCCTACGGGCACGTCGTCGAACTTGTCGGTCACGCGGTGGCCGACCTCGTAAACGCTGTGCCACGCGACCTGCTTCACGTCAATCGAATATGGGTGCAGAATCGCATTTGCTTTGCGTATGACATCTTCAATCGGAGTCTGGCGCACGCGGTGGTCATCGTCTTCTGCGACCTCACCGAGGTCGATGTACATGCGGCTGAGATAGCCGCCCTCGCGCGGAATGTGCAGAATGTTCCCCGCGGCAGAGTTGATCGCGCACTTCGTGCGCCAATCAGGGAAGTCTGTGTTCACGAGCACATCCATCACGCCCCAAGCATGCGCAGCGCTGTTGCCTGTGTGCTTTCGCCCGATCGCCTCGCGCACGCCGCTGCGGGCACCGTCGCAGCCGACGACGTACTTCGACCGAATGGTGCGCTCTTCGCCTTCTCGCGTACCCGCTGTGTAGCGCACACGCACCTCAAGCGGGAAGTCGTCGCCGTCATGGCTTGTGAGTGACAGAAACTCGATGCCGTAGTCGGGCACAATGCGCCCAGGACCCTGTGCTGCAGCTTCGGCGAAGTAGTCGAGCACCCGCGCCTGGTTCACGATCAAATGGGGAAACTCGCTGATCGAGTAGGCGTAGTCCGGCGTTCGCGACGTACGAATGATGTTCTGAGGGTTTTCGGGATCGGGGCCCCAGAAGTTCATGTAGGCGATGTTGTACGCCTCGGCAACGATGCGTTCGGCAAAGCCGAACGCCTGGAAGGTCTCCACGCTACGCGGCTGGATTCCGTCGGCCTGGCCCAGTGGTAGCCGTCCGTCTCGACGCTCGATAACGCGCGTCGAGACGGACGGAAAACGCGACATCTGAGCCGCGAGCAGCATGCCGGCAGGGCCAGAGCCCACGATGAGAACGTCGATCGCAGTCGGCAGTTCGTCAGCACGATCGATACCGATCGCCGCGGCCGGCTGGACGCGCGGGTCGCTTGACACATAGCCATGGTGATGAAACTGCATGCTGCCTTCTTCGGTCGTCGTTGATTCGGGTACCGCGGACTACGCCCGCGACATTCCGTAGATCGGGCTCTTGGCCTGCTCGGCTTCGTGATCGGGACCGAGCGGAACACCCGAGCGATCGCGCAGCAACAGGGTTGCCGCGAGGCCGATGCAGGTCATACCAGCGAGGTACCAGGTAACGGAGTCGGTCGATCCGGTTGCCTGCACGAGTGCCGTCGCAATCGTGGGAGCGAAGGCGCCACCGAGGATTGCACCAAGGGCGTACGAGATTGAAACACCCGAGAAGCGAATCGATGCCGGGAACAACTCGGAGTACAACGCAGCCTGCGGCCCATAGGTGAAACCAAGGCCGACGGTGAGAATCGCGAGGCCGAAGAACAACGACATAATGCTGTCCGAATTCACGAGCGGGAAGAGCAAGAAGACACCGCCGAGCTGCAGAATCCAACCAATGATGTAGGTATTGCGGCGGCCAAGTTTGTCAGAGATCCACCCGGCGAAGAAGGTCGACACCAGCCAGGTGACTGCTGACGCAGCGACCGCCCAGAGCACAGGTCCGCGTTCAAGACCGACCGGTCCATCAGGGTTGGTGGCGTAGTTCTGAATGTATCCGCCGGTGGTCATGTATCCGACCGCGTTGTTGCCTGCGAATACCAGCGCCGCGATGATCACGAGAAGGGTGTGCTTTTTGAACAGCTGCACGATGGGCATGCGCGTCTTCTCTTTGCGCTCGGCCAGCTCGGTGAATACCGGGCTCTCTTCGACGTGGCGACGCACCCAGTACCCGACGATGATCAGAATGAATGACAGCAGGAACGGCACTCGCCAGCCCCACTCGATGAACGCGTCGCCCGGGGCGATCACGGCCATCAACGCCATAATTCCCGAGGCGAGCAACAGACCGATCGGCACACCAATCTGCGGCGAAGCGCCGAACATACCGCGCTTCTTTTTGGGAGCGTGCTCGACGGCCATCAGGACGGCGCCACCCCACTCACCACCGGCCGAGATTCCCTGCAGAATGCGAAGGGTCACGAGCAGGATCGGTGCGGCGACACCAATCTGGGCGTACGTAGGCAGCAGCCCAACCAGCGTCGTCGCGCCACCCATCAAGACGAGCGTGAAGACCAGGACGACACGACGGCCGTACTTGTCACCGAAGTGGCCGGCGAGGAAAGCGCCGAGTGGACGGAACAAGAAGCTCAGGCCCACGGTGGCAAATGAGAGCAGGAGAGCTGCCTGTGCACCGAGTGGCTCAAAGAAGATCTGGCTGAAGACCAGGCCCGCGGCTGCGGCATAGATGAAGAAGTCGTACCACTCAACGGTGGTGCCTACGACTGTCGCGAACACCACGCGTCGCCTGTCGGCTGACGTCGCAATGGTGCCTGTGGGGGTGAAACCCTGTGGCGCGGAGGGGGAAACGGACATCGTACGGTGACTCCTTCGTCATTCGAACCAACTCTGTGAGCGGTCAAGAACAGTACTTGCTCGCCTGCCGACGATCATATACGATTTCAGATATCACGCAAGAGCGAGGGAGCTCATGAACGAAACCACACCGTCCGAAGCCGATTCCGACGACGCCCGTTTCTCGGCACTCCCCCAGCGGCCCGGCAAGATCATCGCCGTCCACCTCAGCTACACCTCACGAGCAAATCAGCGCGGCCGCACCCCGGCTTCGCCGTCGTACTTCTTCAAGGCATCAAGTTCTGTCGCTGCGTCAGGAAGCACAATAGAGCGGCCCGCGGGCACCGAACTGCTCGCTTTCGAGGGTGAGGTAGCAGTCATCATGGGAACTGCAGCTCGTCACGTCAGCTCCGCCGAGGCATGGAACTACGTCGCTGCAATCACTGCGGCCAACGACTTTGGGCTCTACGACCTGCGCGCAAACGACAAAGGTTCCAACGTTCGCTCGAAGGGCGGAGACGGCTACACCCCTATCGGACCGTTGCTGATCGACGCTCGCGATGTCGACCCCACAGCCGTGCGCGTGCGGACGTGGGTAAACGGCGAGCTGGCGCAAGACGATACGACGGCGGGCCTTATCTTTCCGCTGACGCAGATCATTGCCGATCTCTCGCAGCATTTCACTCTTGAGCCGGGCGATGTGATTCTGGCTGGTACCCCGGCAGGGTCCTCGGTGGTCGTGCCAGGCGACATCGTCGAGGTCGCCGTCGACGTTGCGGGCTCGAGCTCAGGGCCACTCGTAACGCGAGTTGTGCAGGGTGACGCTGCGTTCGACGAATCCCTCGGTTCGCTTCCCTCGGTCGACGACAGGCAACGTATCGAAGCCTGGGGCTCAGCCGAGGCGGCGGGCATCGCGAAGGTTGCGCCGGCTCCAGCCCTCTCAGACGAGTTGCGCGAGAAGCTCCACCGCGTGCCGGTCGCCGGCTTGTCTGCGCAGCTGCGCAAGCGTGGGCTGAACAACGTCACCATCGATGGTGTGCGCCCCCTGCATCCCGAGACCAAGCTGGTTGGCACCGCGAAGACGCTTCGTTTTATTCCCCACCGCGAAGACCTGTTTGCGTCGCATGGCGGTGGCTATAACGCTCAGAAACGCGCGTTCGACTCTGTGGACGAGGGCGAAGTCATCGTCATCGAGGCACGCGGCGAGACCGGCTCCGGCACCCTGGGAGACATTCTGGCGATCCGCGCGCATACTCGCGGGGCCGCTGGCATCATCACCGACGGCGGGGTGCGCGATGCCGATGCGGTGACCGCTGTAGGCATCCCGTTATACACCGCTGGAGCGCACCCCGCGGTGTTGGGTCGGCGCCACGTGCCCTGGGATCTCGACGTCACCATCGGTTGCGGTGGCACCACCGTGCAGCCGGGCGACGTGATTGTGGGCGACCGCGATGGAGTCATCGTGATTCCCCCGAGCCTCGCCGACGAGGTCGTCGACGCTGCCATCAAGCAGGAAGACGAAGACGCGTGGATTGCTGAGCGCGTTGCGGAGGGCAACCCCGTCGATGGCCTGTTCCCGATGAACGCCCAGTGGCGGGCACGCTTCGAGGCCGCTCACACGGAGGAACCGTGATGAACACGGACTCGACAAAGAGCAAATCCCAGTTGGCCTATCACTGGGTCAAAGAGCGCATCTCAAGCCAGGAGTTCACGCCCGGCTACCGTCTCGTGCTGGGCAGCATCGCCGGCGAGCTTGACATGAGCGTTGTTCCGGTACGCGAAGCAATCCGTCAACTCGAAGCTGAAGGCCTGGTCACGTTCGAGCGCAACGTCGGCGCGCGGGTATCGATGGTGGATGACACTCAATACCGGTTCAGCATGCAATCGCTCAGCATCCTCGAAGGCGCTGCCACCGCGCTGGCCGCACGCCGCCTCACGGTGGCCAATATTCGTCAAGCGCGAGACATCAACGATCTGATGGTCGAGACGCTGGACCACTTTGATCCGCGCGCATTCACCCGACTGAACCAAGAATTTCACGCGACGCTTTTTGCCACCTGCGCTAACCCTCGACTGCTCGAACTAGTTGAAGCCGAGTGGGGCCGACTAGGGCACCTGCGTGACTCCACCTTCAGCTTTGTGCCAGGACGCGCCGCCGAGTCGGTGCGAGAGCACGAGAACATCCTGCAACTCATCGAGACCAGCGCACCGCTCGGTGAGATCGAGAAGGCTGCCCGTCGTCACCGCTCGGCGACGCTCGATGCCTACATGATCCACGAGCATCCAGACGAGACCCTCGGCCTGCCGGCCTTCTAACCAGCTCCCACGGAGGAAACATGACTGACACCACGACAGCGCACAACGTGGCGCGCTACGTGCCCGCGGACCTTCCCAGCCGCATCCAGCACTACATCGACGGCGAGTTTGTGGACTCTGTCGACGGCGACACCTTCGAAGTACTCGACCCGGTGTCAAACCAGCCGTATCTGCGTGCTGCGGCCGGAAAAAAGACCGATATCGACCTTGCAGTCGCTGCCGCGCGCCGTGCGTTCGACGAGGGGCCCTGGCCACGCATGTTGCCCCGCGAGCGCAGTCGCGTATTGCACCGCATCGCCGATCTCGTCGAGTCACGCGACGCCCGTCTGGCTGAACTGGAGAGCTTCGACTCGGGTTTGCCAATCACTCAGGCGCTTGGCCAAGCACGCCGCGCGGCCGAGAACTTTCGTTTCTTTGCCGACCTGATCGTGGCGCAAGCCGACGACACATACAAAGTGCCGGGCCGTCAGATCAACTATGTGAACCGAAAGCCGATCGGCGTCGCCGGCCTCATCACCCCCTGGAACACTCCCTTCATGCTGGAGTCTTGGAAGCTCGGCCCCGCTCTCGCCACCGGCAACACCGTGGTGTTGAAGCCAGCCGAGTTCACCCCACTCTCGGCATCGCTGTGGGCGGGCATCTTCGAAGAAGCGGGCCTGCCCAAGGGAGTGTTCAACCTGGTCAATGGGCTTGGCGAAGATGCTGGCGATGCCCTGGTAAAGCACCCCGATGTTCCGCTCATCTCGTTTACCGGCGAGAGCAGCACAGGTCAGCTGATCTTCGGCAATGCGGCGCCATACCTCAAGGGTCTGTCGATGGAACTCGGCGGCAAAAGCCCCGCCGTGGTCTTCGCCGACGCTGATCTCGACGCGGCGATTGATGCGACGATATTCGGGGTTTTCTCGCTGAACGGCGAGCGCTGCACTGCTGGCAGCCGCATTATTGTGCAGCGGGAGATCTATGACGAGTTCATTGAACGCTATGCGGCCCAAGCCCAACGCGTCGTCGTGGGCTATCCGCATGACCCCGCCACCGAAGTCGGCGCGCTGGTTCACCCCGAGCACTATGACAAGGTGATGGGCTACATCGAGATCGGCAAGCGCGAAGCACGCCTCGTCGTCGGTGGAGGACGCGCTCCTGGCTTCGACGAGGGCAACTTCGTGTCACCGACGGTGTTCGCCGACGTCTCTCCCGACGCGCGCATCTTCCAAGAAGAGATTTTCGGGCCCGTCGTCGCGATCACGCCGTTCGATACCGACGCAGAAGCGCTCGCGCTCGCGAACAACACCAAGTACGGTCTGGCCGCCTACATCTGGACCAACGATCTGAAGCGGGCTCACAACTTCTCGCAATCGGTCGAAGCTGGCATGGTGTGGCTGAACTCGAACAATGTGCGTGATCTGCGCACCCCGTTCGGCGGAGTGAAAGCGTCGGGCCTAGGCCACGAAGGCGGCTACCGCTCAATCGACTTCTATACCGACCAGCAAGCCGTGCACATCACCCTTGGCAAAGTGCACAACCCGACCTTCGGCAAAGGCTAGGCCGCAAAAGCCGGATGCTGCGCTGACTCATCCCGCCGCGGCATCCCTCCCCTTCTCGTTTTCTCACGCAAGGACGCTGACATGACCGACAAAACCCTCACCTCTTCCGGCTTCTATGTCTCGCAAGAGGCACCGATTCACTCGGCCAATCCGGTCGCGACACCCGAGGCATCTCCTCCTGACATTCTGCGCTGCGCCTACATGGAGCTCATCGTCACCGACCTCGCCGCCTCACGCGAGTTCTACGTCGACGTGCTCGGTCTCTATGTCACTGAAGAAGACGACTCGGCGGTCTACCTGCGCTCCACGGAGGAGTTCATCCACCACAATCTCATCCTGAGAAAGGGCGACACCGCCGCCGTCGCCGCGTTCTCATACCGCGTGCGCGCACCAGAAGACCTTGACAAGGCGGTCGCGTTCTATTCAGAGCTGGGATGCCGCATCGAGCGTCGCACAGACGGTTTCGTCAAGGGCATCGGCGACTCAGTACGCGTGACCGATCCCCTCGGCTTTCCCTACGAATTCTTCTACCACACCGACCACGTCGAGCGGCTCTCGTGGCGCTATGACCTGCACACCCCCGGTGAGCTGGTGCGTCTTGATCACTTCAACCAGGTCACCCCTGACGTGCCTCGCGCGGTGAAGTTCATGCAGGATCTGGGCTTCCGCGTCACCGAAGACATTCAGGACGACGAGGGAACGGTCTATGCGGCGTGGATGCGGCGCAAGCCCACCGTGCACGACACCGCCATGACCGGCGGTGACGGCCCGCGCATGCACCATGTGGCCTTCGCGACGCACGAAAAGCACAACATCCTCGCCATCTGCGACAAGTTGGGCGCCCTGCGTCGCTCCGACGCGATCGAGCGTGGTCCCGGCCGCCACGGTGTGTCGAACGCGTTCTACCTCTACCTGCGCGACCCTGACGGTCACCGAGTCGAGATCTACACCCAGGACTACTACACCGGTGACCCCGACAACCCCGTCGTCACCTGGGATGTGCACGACAACCAGCGTCGCGACTGGTGGGGCAACCCCGTCGTTCCCAGCTGGTACACCGAAGCGTCGCTCGTGCTCGATCTCGACGGCAATCCGCAGCCCGTCGTGACACGCACCGATAGCAGCGAGATGGCCGTCACGATCGGCGCGGATGGCTTCAGCTACACGCGTCCTGACGAAGACTCCATGCCTGAGTACAAGCAGGGCGAGTACAAGCTCGGCCACCAGCTGTAACGTCGAAGCCAGGAGACCACATGCTGACAGCTGACCAGATCGCCGCGCTCGCGAGCGAGCTTGCCGACGCCGCCGACTCGCGCACCGTGATGCCACGCATCACCTCCAGATACCCCGATGCGACAATCGACGACTCATACGCCATCCAAGGGGTGTGGCGCGATCAGCAGATCGCCGCAGGGCGCCGCCTCGTCGGCCGCAAGATCGGTCTCACCTCGAAGGCTATGCAGCAGGCCACCGGCATCAGCGAACCTGATTACGGCGTGATGTTCGACGACACCGTGTGGGCGAACGGTTCGGTGATCCCCTACGACGGCTTCTCGAACGTGCGAATCGAAGTAGAGCTGGCGTTTGTGCTGAAAGAGCCACTCGCCGGGCCTCACTGCACCCTTTTCGATGTGTTGCGTGCGACGGAGTATGTGACGCCTGCGCTTGAGGTGCTCAACTCACACATTGAACTTGAGGGACGCACGATCGTCGACACCATCAGCGACAACGCCGCGTACGGCGGCATGGTGCTGGGTGGCATCCCCATGCGCCCCGATCAGATCGATCTGCGCTGGGTGTCGGCGCTTCTCTATCGCAACGAGACGATCGAAGAGACCGGCGTTGCCGCGGGCGTGCTCAACCACCCCGCCACGGGTGTCGCGTGGTTGGCGAACAAGTTTCACCAGCACGGCGCTCGGCTCGAGGCCGGAGAGATCATCCTTGCGGGCTCGTTCACGCGCCCGATGTGGGTGAAGCGCGGCGACAGCGTGCTGTGCGACTACGGCCCGATGGGCACCATCACGTGCAGATTCGTCTGATCCCCCCTCGCCCCTGCCAAAGACAGGACTGACATGCCGCTTCGACTAGCTCCCACGTTCCGCGATGCACTCGCACACGCAGACCATCCGCTCGCAGGCATCTGGGTGTGCTCAGGCTCGCCGGTGGCAGCAGAGATCTGCGCGGGCTCGGGCATCGACTGGATGCTGATCGATGGCGAGCACTCCCCCCTCGATCTGGGTTCCACCCTGGCGATCCTCCACGCGGTCGCTGCCTACCCGATCACACCTGTGGTGCGCGTCGCGAGCCTCGATGCGGTGACGATCAAGCAGGTGCTTGACCTCGGCGCGCAGAACCTGCTCGTGCCGATGATTTCTTCCGCAGCACAAGCACAAGCGGCGGTTGCCGCGGTGCGATATCCGCCTCGCGGCAAGCGCGGCGTCGGATCAGCGCTGGCGCGCTCGGCGCGATGGAATCGTGTCGACGGCTATCTCGAGAATGCCGATGATCATGTATCGCTCTTTGTGCAGATCGAGACTTCGGCAGGGGTGGATGCTGCGGCCGAGATCGCTGCCGTCGATGGCGTTGACGGCGTATTCGTCGGCCCCAGCGATCTGGCTGCGTCGATGGGATTGCTCGGCCAGCAGACTCACCCTGATGTCGTCGCCGCGGTCGTGGCAGCGTTCGCTGCTGTCAAGGCCGCGGGCAAACCCGTAGGCGTGAATGCTTTCGTCGAAGCACAGGCGCAGGCATACGTCGATGCAGGCGCCAACTTCATTGCTGTCGCCGCCGATGTGTCGCTGCTGGCTCGCGCTTCAGAGTCGCTCGCGCTTCGATGGACGCCATCCTCGTCTGGTGAGAAGCGAGCGTCGTACTAGCTGGCGCTACCCGGTAAATCTCGCCAATCACACTCGACGCAGATACGCAACCGAGCAATGGTGAGCGTGAGTCCGTGGGATGCTTGCGGCATGAATAGGGAAGTCACCAGCCGCATTGTGCTCGATGTCACCGAAGCCGCCGATCTTGTCTTTGCAGTCGCCGTCTCAGACCACTATCAGCCGGCGACCGAATCGTTCGAGGTGACCCTCGACGGCACCGCTATCGAGAGCGAAGAACTCGCTGATGTGTCGGGCACTCGCTTGAAGCGGGTTCGGCCCAACGTCGGGCGCCTTGAGATGAACTACCACGCCGAGATTTCGGGGGCGGGTGCAACCGACCCCGCGACCGATACTGATCTGCTGATCTATTCACGCCCCAGCCGCTACTCAGAGTCCGATGCACTCGCCGCGACTGCATCCGCTGAATTTGACGGCATCGACGACCCCGCCAAGCTGCTGAAGGCAGTGTCATCGTGGGTGGGTACGCATCTGGCGTACGTGAGTGGTTCCAGCTTGCCGACCGACGGAGCCGTGCGCACTCTGCTCTCTCGTCAGGGCGTGTGCCGCGACTTCGCACATTTGACTGTCGCACTGTTGCGGTCGAAGGGAATTCCCACACGGCTAGCGGCTGTCTATGCGCCGGGCCTCGACCCGATGGACTTCCACGCTGTTGCCGAGGCCTGGGTAGACGGTGCATGGTGCGTCGTCGACGCCACGACACTCGCACCTCGGTCATCGCTCGTGCGCATTGCGACCGGCCGCGACGCGGCAGACACCGCATTTCTCAACATCATGTCGGGGCGCACCAACCTCGTCAGTCTCGATGTGATGGCCACCGCAGACGAGCTGCCCGCCGACGACCTCGACAAGCTCGTGTCGATCTCGTAGCTCAAAGTGCATGCGGGCGGCACCCGTGGCAATCTAGGCATATGAAAGCTTGGATCGTGCGCTTCGCGGCGCTGTATGTCTACAACGTCGCTGTGCTGCTGGTTATCGATCTGCTGACGCCCGCGAACGTGGGCTTCCACGTCTTCTGGGCTGCCGTCATCATGGTGTTAGCAGAACTTCTGGTGAAGCCGTTCGTGCTGAAGATGTTCGCCAAGTCGGCTGCCAAGTCTGCCGCTCAGCGCACGCGTGTGGCCGAGAGCTTTGTTCAAGGCTTGATCGTGCTCGCCGTGGCGGCGATCATATGGGTGATCGTCATGCTGCTGTCTCGTGTGAACGCGGGCGGCAGTTGGTTCTGGGCGTGGGTGCTCCCCCCGTTTCTCATCACCATTGGCTGGTGGATCTACTCGCGAGTGAACAAGAAGTTCGAGGCACAAGCCAGTGCCATCTACGATCGCGCGATGGGCCCAAAGCCGGGAGAAGCCGCCGCCAAGGCTTCTCCGGCAACCACGACTGTCGACACCGCTGCGGCGCACCAAGAACTTCACGACGGGCTCACTCCCGAGCAGCGCAAGATGCTCGACGATCTCGGAAAGGGCTGAAACGCCTAATGGGATGCCGCAACTCGCGCAGCATCCCATCAAAACCATCGGGCTAGTTGATTGACCGCTCCGCTGCTTCGACGACGTTGGTCATCAAAAGAGCCACTGTCATCGGCCCCACCCCACCCGGATTCGGCGAGAGGAAGCCGGCGACCTCGGCGACATCGGGGTGCACATCGCCGAAGACCTTTGACTTGCCGGTTTCGGGGTCAGCCTCTCGGGTGACACCAACATCGAGCACTGCCGCGCCATCCTTGACGTGCGCGGCCTGCACGATGTGCTTGACACCCGCCGCGGCGACGATGACGTCAGCCTGTTGCAGATGATGCGCCAGATTAGTCGTTCCCGTGTGCGTCAGCGTCACGGTGGCGTTGATCTCACGACGAGTCAGCAAGAGCCCGATCGAGCGACCGATCGTGACGCCACGGCCGACGACGACGACATGTTTGCCGTTGAGGTCATAGTCGTTGCGCAGCAACAGTTCGATCACGCCGCGAGGCGTGCACGGCAGCGGCGAGGTGATCGGCGAATTCACGTTCAGCACGAGCCGGCCCAGGTTAGTGGGATGCAGCCCGTCGGCATCCTTCGCCGGATCAATTCGCTCCAAGATCGCATCGGTGTCGATGTGACGAGGCAACGGCAACTGGACGATGTAGCCGTGACACTCAGGGTCGGCGTTGAGCTCGTCGATCAATCGCTCGACATCGGCCTGCGTAGCGTCTGCGGGCAGTTCGCGCTGGATCGAGTTCATCCCAATCGCTTCGGACTGGCGGTGCTTCATACCGACATACAGCTGAGATGCCGGATCAGCGCCCACCAGCACCGTCGCGATGCCCGGAATGACGCTCCGTGCTTTCAACGCCGCAACGCGCTCGCGAAGCTCTTCGTTGATCGCCGCGGCTGCTGCGCGCCCATCGAGTTTGAGTGCAGTCATGCCGGCGATGCCTTACTGCTCGAGGCCCGGGTAGAGCGGAAATGCTTCGGTCAGCGCGGCCACACGCGCGCGCAGCGCGGCGACGTCGGCACCCGGCAACAGTGCGAGCGCGATCACGTCGGCAACCTCGGCGAACTCCTCGTCGCCGAATCCGCGCGTTGCGAGCGCGGGCGTTCCAATGCGAAGGCCCGAGGTCACCATAGGTGGCCGTGGGTCGTTGGGCACCGCGTTGCGGTTCACGGTGATCTGGATCTCATGCAACAGGTCTTCGGCCTGTTTTCCATCGATTTCGGCGTCACGAAGGTCGACGAGCACGAGGTGCACCTCGGTACCGCCCGAACGAACAGCAATGCCAGCGTCTTTCACGTCTTGCTGTGACAGTCGCTCCGCGAGCAGGTGGGCTCCGCGCAGCACGCGCTCCTGGCGCTCTTTGAACTCTGGGGTTGCCGCAAGCTTGAACGCGGTCGCCTTAGCCGCAATCACGTGCATAAGCGGTCCACCCTGTTGCCCAGGGAACACAGCTGAGTTGATCTTCTTGGCGATGTCGGCGTCATTGGTGAGGATGAACCCGGAACGTGGGCCGCCGATGGTCTTGTGCACCGTCGACGAAACGACGTGCGCGTGAGGCACCGGGTTGGGGTGCAGTCCGGCGGCAACCAGCCCCGCGAAGTGCGCCATGTCTACCCAGAGCAATGCGCCGACCTCGTCGGCGATCTCACGGAACTTCGCGAAGTCGAGCTGGCGCGGGTACGCCGACCAGCCCGCGATGATGACCTTGGGCTTGTGCTCGACGGCGAGGCGACGAACCTCGTCCATGTCGATTTCGCTGGTCTCAGCGTCCACACCGTAAGCGACGATGTTGAACAGTCGGCCCGAGAAGTTGATCTTCATGCCGTGGGTGAGGTGGCCACCATGGTCAAGCGAGAGGCCGAGCAGCGTGTCGCCGGGGCGGGCAATGGCGTGAAGCACTGCCGCGTTGGCCGATGCACCGGAGTGCGGTTGCACGTTGGCGAACTCTGAACCGAATAGCGACTTCGCGCGCGCAATGGCGAGTTCTTCAGCGACGTCGACTTCTTCACAACCGCCGTAGTAGCGGCGGCCAGGATAGCCTTCGGCGTATTTGTTCGTCAGTACCGAGCCCTGCGACTGAAGCACTGACACGGGCACGAAATTCTCAGAGGCGATCATCTCGAGATATCCGCGCTGGCGGTTGAGTTCCTTTTCAAGAACTTCGGCGATCTCGGGGTCGACCTCAGAAAGAGGGGCGTTGAAATACTGATCGGTCATAGCGATCTCCTGACACGGCGGTTCGGATAGCGGAAGTCCACATCGGCCCAGGCGTACGGTCGAATGCCATTGTCAGCCGCTCCCCGGTGGGAACCCACCTGAACGCCAGTCGCGACTGTTCGAGCATAACGGATGCGCCCCACTCTCGCCTCGGGGTTTTCCCGCTGATAGGCTGGCGCTCTGCCTTTTGTTAGGACTCTTTACAACCAGAATGGAGTGACGATGTCGCTTCCCTCCGTTGTCCCCGCGCCTCGCAGCATCCACCTCGGCGACACTGACGCGATGTCGCTTGCTGCGCCCTCCGTCGGCGGTGACCCCGCCGCAGCGCGCATCGCGGCGGCCCTGCTCGCGACTCGCACCGGTCTGGATGTCGAGATCGTCTCGACCGACGCTGCGCTCATCACGATGAGTGTTGACGGCATTGGCGCGCCCGAGTCGTACCGGCTGGCTGTGACAAGCGGCAGAGCGGAGCTCATGGGCGCCGATGCCGCGGGCCTGTTCTATGGCATCCAGACTCTCGTTCAGTTGGTCACGCGCAACGGCGACACCTGGAGTGTTCCGGCCGTGTCCATTCAAGACGGGCCCCGCTTCGCATACCGCGGTGTGATGCTCGACGTCGCTCGCCACTTTCATGGCGTCGAGACGGTCAAGGCGTACATCGATCGGGCGGCCGGGCTCAAGTTCAACGCTCTTCACCTCCATCTCACCGACGACCAAGGCTGGAGAATCCAGTTGCGCTCGCGCCCTGAGCTGACCGCAATGGCCAGCAGCAGCTCGGTCGGCGGCCGCCCCGGCGGTTTCTTCACGAAAACCGACTACCGAGAAATCGTCGAGTACGCGGCCTCACGCCACATGATTGTCGTGCCTGAGATCGATGTGCCCGGACACACTCACGCCGTGGGGCTGGCCTACCCCGAACTCGTCGAAGAGCCTGTGCTGAGTGAGCACATCCGCGAAGTCGTTCGCGACTACGGTGGCTCGCTTCCAAAGAACGGCGCCCCATACGACGGCGTGGCGGTGGGGTTTTCGTCGCTCAAGATTCACGACGAGAAGACCTACGACTTTCTCGCCGATGTGTTCGGGGAACTCGCGGGCATGACGCCAGGGCCATACCTGCACCTCGGCGGCGACGAAGCGCTCGGTACTGAGCCAGCAGACTTCGCCGAGTTCGTAAGACGAGCGAGCGAGCTCATCGCTGACCTCGACAAGATTCCCGTCGCATGGCACGAAGCGGGCGCGGCTGCAGGCCTGCACGACAGCACGGTCGGTCAGTACTGGGGATTCGTGACGCCAACCGACGGCATGGATGACAAGGCGCGCGCGTTCGTTCGCAACGGTGCCCAACTGATCCTCTCTCCGGCCGACGCGATCTACCTCGATATGAAGCCAACTCCAGACGCCGCGCTCGGGCTCACATGGGCCAATGGCGCCACGAGCGTCGAGCGCTCTTACTCGTGGGAACCTTCAACAGTGATCGCTGGTATCACTGACGCAGACATTCTCGGCATTGAAGCACCGCTCTGGACCGAGACGGTGCGCGACCTCGATGCCATTGACACACTTGCTTTTCCGCGTATCGCGGCGGCGGCCGAAGCAGGGTGGTCTCCCGCCACCGGCCACAGCGAGCTGCGCACCTGGGATTCCTTCCGAACGCGTGTGGGCGCTCTGGGACCGATGTGGACGAAGCAGTGCATTCGGTTCTCCGAGTCCGACGAGATTGACTGGAGCCGCGAATGAGCACGCTGGTGCATTCGGTGCGCCTCGTCGACGACGGTGCTGACATCGACGTCGCCTGGGTGCTGTTCGATCGCGGCCAGGTCGCCGCACGAGGGGTCGGCGCTGATTACCCGTCTGCGCGCGAGGTGATCGATGGCTCAGGGTGCATCCTCGCACCCGGATTCATCGATGTTCACGGTCATGGTGGTGGCGGAGCGAGCTATGACGAAGGCGCCGAGGCAATCGCCACCGGGCGCGCTGTGCACCGCGCCCACGGCACGACTGCGGCCGTCATCTCGTTGGTGACCACATCGATCGACGATCTCGTCGCTCGCGTCGGCATTGTTGCTGATTTGGCCGAGCACGACTCCTCGATTCTCGGCTCGCACCTAGAGGGCCCGTTTCTCGATCCCGGTCACAAGGGCGCTCATACCCTCGAACTGTTGCGCGCACCCGACCCGGCATCGATCGAACGTCTCTTGCTGGCTGGCCGCGGAACCATCCGCCAAGTTACGCTTGCGCCAGAACTCGCCGGCTCGGACGCCGCGATCGCACAGTTCATCGCTGCGGGCGTTGCCGTTGCGATCGGGCACACCGATGCCGACCATGCCACGTCCCAACACGCATTCGATGCTGGCGCAACGGTGATGACTCATGCTTTCAATGCAATGCGCGGCATCCATCACCGGGCTCCTGGTCCCGTGGTCGCTGCTCTTCGCGACCCTCGCGTGACGCTTGAGGTCATCGCCGACGGCGTGCACGTTGATCTCGACCTGATCGCTGTCATCTTCGCAGCCGCACCGGGGCGAGTGGCGCTCGTGACCGATTCGATGGCGGCGACCGGGGTGGGTGATGGCCGCTACGACCTTGGCGGGCTTGACGTTGATGTGGCTGCGGGAGTTGCGCGGCTTGCGAGCAACGGGGCGATCGCTGGCTCAACCCTTACCCAAGACGATGCTCTCCGGCGAACCGTCGGTGCGGGCGTGCCCATCATCGAGGCAATCCGAGCCCTGACCAGTACCCCAGCACGTTGCATCGGCCGACCAGATCTCGGGCATCTCGCCGCGGGTGCGCGAGGCGACGCGGTTCTGCTTGACGGCGACTTGAATGTCGTTCGAGTCTGGGTCGCGGCACAAGATGTGAGCCGTTGACGTCGGAGCGGCCGCCGCATCCCCAATGCGACGGCCGCCGACCCCCCGGAGTGACAGTGATTTCAGTCCCTCCCCCGAGTTCCTGATCTCACCATTGGCTGTTCTCGTGTACCCCCGGGTATCGAACAACCTTCTCCTGACATATGAGACGACGTAATTGCCGATCTATTACGCGACTTTGAAAAAAGATTTTCGGCGTTCCCGTCGCTGCCCCACCTGGCGAAACTGAGCGTTGGCCGTAAGAATGGATAAGTTGCGTGATACGACGCCGTATTCACCGTCTCTTGGTCGAACAGACACAACGCAACTTCCCCCCACCGACCGGAGATATCAGTGCCCGAAGATGAAGTAGCAAAGACCCGCGCAACGGCTGCAATGGCCGACGCGGATCTCGTGTTGCGCGCTCGCTCGGGGGATAGTGACGCCTTTGGTGAACTCTGGCGACGCCACTATCGTTCTGGCATCACAGTTGCGCGCAACGTCTCACCGGGCACCGACGCTGATGACCTCGTGCAAGAGGCCTACACCCGCATCTACAAGTCGATTGTTGCGGGCGGCGGCCCTACCGGGTCGTTTCGTGCCTATCTTTTCACCAGCATCCGCAACACCGCCGCCGCGTGGGGCCGCTCGGATCGCGAGACCGCCCTCGACACTCTGGAACTCGTCGAAGACCCAGGGAGCACCGAACAAGCCACCGCAGATGCATTGGACCGTGGGCTCACCCATCGTGCGTTTCGCAGTCTGCCGTCCCGATGGCAGGAAGTGCTCTGGTATTCCGAGATCGAGCAGATGAAACCTGCAGAGATCGCTCCACTGCTCGGCATGAAGGCCACAGCAGTGGCGCAATTGACCTTCCGTGCGCGAGAAGGTCTTCGCGAGGCATGGATCCAAGCGCACCTGCAATCAGTCGCCGACGGGTCCGCGTGCCACTGGACAATCGAGCGCCTCGGCGCCTACGCCCGTAACAACGTCGGGGCCCGTGACCGATCAAAGGTCGACGATCACTTGGCGGAGTGCGCGCGGTGTGCGATTGTCGCAGGCGAAGCCCATGAGGTTGGCAACCGCCTCGCGCTGGTGCTGTTGCCGCTGACCGTCGGCGTCGCTGGCGCCGCGGGCTACCTGGCTTCGTTGCAGGGGGCCCCAGTCCCGGTGCTCGCTCTCGCAGCGATGCCTTCCTCGGTGATCGAAGGCGCAGTGAGCGTGGGAGCTCCGACGACGCTGGCCACAAGCGCGGCAACCTCCGCGAGTGCAGGAAGCTCCAGCGCGAGCGCGGCCTCTGGTGCGGCGGCAAGCGCGGGTGCGTTTTCGAGCGTCGGTGCGACGGTGGGTCTGGTGACTGCCGGGGTGGTCGTGGCGGCGGCCGCGATGACAGCCGCGATCGCGCTGCCACAGCTCGCCGATTCCACCAGCGCAGCGTCGTCGACAACCCAGCAAGAGCAACAAACTGCCGCCGAGTTGCCGTCGATCACACTTGCGGACGAAGACGACACGGATGCCGGCGCAACTGAGCCGCTCGATGAGCTGGCGCCGCCCGCGGCCCCTGTGCCGCCGGTCGAATCAGACGACGCAAACGCGCCAGACGCAACGCCCGAGACTGCACCTTCGGACAGCATTCGGGCTGCCGAAGCAGAGCCTGCGTCGCCCGAACCAGCGGCACCAGAAACTGCCGTTCCTGAACCCGTGACTCCCGGCACGCCGCCAGTGGTCACCCCATCTCCTTCGCCGGAGCCCACCCCAGAACCAACAGCCGAGCCCTCGCCCGAACCCACCCCGGAACCAACGCCTGAGCCCACGCCCGAACCCACGCCCGAGCCCACGCCCGAACCGACACCTGAACCCACACCGACCCCAGATCCGGGGACCGGCGAAGGCGAGTCGGCCCTCGCGGCAGGTGCACCTTCTCTCGGCACCGCCGCGGCAAGTTTTGCTGGCACTCGCCTCACCTTGCAGATTCCCGTCACGGGTGAACCGGATGCGACCGCGCGGGTCTCGTTCGGCGGTTCGAGTATCGGCGAGGTCGTGCTCGGCGCCGACGGGAGCGCCACCGTCACGATCAGACCAAGTCTCGCCCAGTTGCTTGCCAACTCGAGCGTCGCGGTGAGCTACATCGCTGGCGAAGAGGTGGGGGCGCCGAACTCGGTCCGCCTCGGCGACATCGTCAGTCTGCGAGACCTTATCGCTGCGATCCGTGCCTAGGCACAACAGTCTGAAACGCCCGCAGCAGCAGACAGGAGAACCTCCTAGACTGGAAATCATGCCTGAGTCCGTTGCCTCCGAGTCCGCCGAGCCCGCCGCGCAGCCCGCGCCGGGAACCCGCGCACCGCTCTCAGCGATCGACGTTGTGGCGTTTCTGGTCGAGCTCGCAGCCTTTGCAACGCTCGCTATCTGGGGCTTCGCTTCTTGGCCGTTCCCCTGGAACATCGTCGCTGGCATCGGCGCGCCCGCGCTCGCCATTGTCGTATGGGCGCTGTTTGTGTCACCTCGAGCCGTCTTTCTCGTACACCCATTCATCCGCGCGCTCGTCGAGATCCTTGTTTACGCCTCGGCAACTCTCGCCTGGTGGAGCATGGACTTCGCCTGGGTCGGCTTGGGCTTCGGGATCGTGGCCGTCACAATCGGGGTGTTGGCAGGACGGCGCCGCTTCGCATGAGCGCGACTGTCGTCACGCAGCTCATTGCCGCCCTTGGCGATGCTGTCGAGATCACTCAGGCAGCACGAGAGTCAGCGCGAGCCGACAAGTCGGGCCACGCAGCACGGGGACTCCCGCTCGCGGTCGTGCACGCACGCAGCGTTTCCGACGTTCAAGAGACGCTGCGCATCGCCTCGGCGACCGGCACTCCGGTCGTTACGCAGGGCGCACGTACCGGCCTCGCAGGCGGAGCGAACGCCGGCGAAGGCGAAATCGCGCTGTCTGTGCGCCACATGGATCGCATTGTCGAGGTGCGCCCCGATGACCTAGTCGCCGTCGTGGAACCCGGCATCCTCAACGCCGACCTCAATACGGCGCTCGCGGAATATGGCATGTGGTGGGCGCCGGATCCTGCAAGTCGAGCCATCTCAACTGTTGGCGGCAACATCGCAACCGGAGCGGGCGGACTGCTCTGTGCAAAGTACGGCGTCGTGCGAGATGCGGTGTTGGGCGTTGACGTGGTGCTCGCTGACGGACGCCTCCTTCGTCTTGGTCACCGCACTGTGAAAGGCGTCACGGGACTCGATCTGACATCGCTGATGATCGGTTCCGAGGGCACGCTCGGCGTCATCGTCGGCGCGACCCTGAAACTACGGCGCGCGATTCCTGGCGAGGTGTGCACTCTCGCCGCTACCTTCCCCGACGTGCGAGCTGCGGCCGTGGCATCAGCGGCCGTCACTGCTTCGGGAGTGCAGCCAGCCATCATGGAGCTGATGGATGCTGCCTCGCTCGCCGCGGTGCACGATCTGCTCGACCTCGGCACTCCCGCTCCCGGGGTGGCTCAGCTGACGATTCAAACCGACGGCGTAGCCGCCGTCGCCGATGCCGAAGCGATCGCCACCGTGTTGCGCGATGCGGGCGGCACCGTCGCAGTGTCACGCAATGCAGAGGAGGGCGAACGCCTGCTGGCCATCCGCCGTTCAATGCACCCCGCGATGGAGCAGCTGGGCACCACTCTGATTGAGGATGTATCGGTCCCGCGCAGCGCGATGCCCGCGATGTTCGACGAAATTGCGCGCATCGAACGCGAACGCGGTGTCGTGATACCTACCGTGGCTCACGCCGGAGATGGCAACCTACACCCGAACTTCATTTTCGACGCGAAACCGAATGATGCCGGGATCGTCGATGTGCCCGACTACATCTGGGAGGCCGCCGACGAGCTGTTCACCGCCGCGCTGAAGCTTGGTGGCACGCTCACCGGCGAGCACGGCATTGGCGTACTCAAGCGGCGGTGGCTTGCCGACGAGATTGGCGACGACCAGTGGGAACTCCAACGCCAGCTCACCCGAGTGTTTGACCCACAGGGCATCCTCAATCCCGGCAAAGTATTCGCGCCGTGACCTACGAGACCCCCCGCGCCGAACGCAGCGAGCCACAGCGGATTGTCCGCGTGAGCGCGATGGTCGTCAGCGACGAACAGGGGCGAGCTCTCGTCGTTCGCAAGGCTGGAGCATCCGTCTTTCAACAGCCCGGCGGAAAACCTGACCCCGGCGAGACGGCGCTTGAGACCGGGCTTCGCGAGCTGGAAGAAGAGACCGGAGTCGTCGTCGACCCGGTCAATGTAGAAGCGCTCGGCACTTTCACCGACACTGCTGCCAACGAACCGGGGCACTCGGTCATCGCTCAAGCATTCGCCGTAAAAGTGCACGGCGTCGAAGCCGTCGCCAGTGCCGAGATCGCCGAGCTGCGATGGGTTCGCGAGCACGAGGTTGCTGACACCCCGCTCGCTCCGCTGAGCCGCAACCAGCTGATTCGCTTTGCCTGGCGCTAGATCCCCTGCCAGACCGGCTTGTTCGCAAACGTGTACCGGTAGTAGTCCGCGTTCGAGAGGTCGGATGCAGCGGCTTCGTCAACCACCACAGTGACGTGTGGGTGCAGCTGTATGGCCGATCCGGGAACCGATGCGGTGAGCGCTCCTTCAACGGCTGCGGCTACAGCCTGCGCTTTGCCTTCACCGAAAGCGAGCAGCACGAGGTGCTTCGCGCGAAGAATCGTTCCGAGCCCCTGGGTGATGCAGTGTCGCGGCACTTCGTCGACTGAGTCAAAGAAACGTGAGTTGTCTTCACGCGTTTGTGCGGTCAGCGTCTTAACGCGAGTGGCCGAGGCAAACGACGAACCAGGCTCGTTGAAGCCGATGTGCCCGTCAGTTCCGATTCCGAGAATCTGAAGATCGACGCCCCCTGACGCCTCGATCGCACGTTCATAGTCTTCACCCGCATGCTCGATGCCTTCGGCGGAGCCATCGGGCGTGTGAATACGCGCCGGGTCTAGACCGAGAGGCTCGACGACCTCGCGGGTGATTACCGCACGGTAGCTCTCGGGATGTCCCGGAGCGATACCGACATACTCATCGAGGGCAAATCCGCGCACCTGCGACACGTCGATGCCATCCAGGCGCTCGGGCAAGGCTTCGTAGACGGGCAACGGCGTTGAGCCGGTGGCAAGCCCCAAGACCGTTTCGGGATTGGTTCGCACGAGGCGTGCAATCTCACGGGCGACGATCTCGCCGCCGGCAGCCTTGTTGTTGACGATGATGACCTCAGCCATGAGCGAGAACTCCTTCTGTGTTGCGTGCCTCACCGAGCAGAGCAGCACCGAGTGCTGCCGCGGGCGAACCCGCGGGCAATAGTGACACTCGCGCCGACAGCGAGAGCGATCGCATAAACGGCGAAGCTGTCGCGCTTGCGTCCAGATCTGCGGCGATATCGCGCATCAACCGCGCGCCGAGGTTGGTAACGCCGCCACCGATCACCACGGTGTCGACATCAACGGTCAGCACGAGCACCCGCACGGCTGCCGCGGCTCCCGCCGCGAGGCCGTTGCGAAGCTCGGCGGCGAGCAGGTCACCCGCGTCAGCGGCGTCAAAGACGTCGAGCACCGGAAATGCCGATACCCGGCCCCACCGCTCGGCGATCGAGCGGCCACCCGCCAGAGCTTCGATGCAGCCGCGCTGGCCGCATCGGCACAGCGGGCCGTTCGGATCGACCGAGATGTGACCTATCTCGCCGGCCGTGCCGTGACGACCCCGCATGAGTACGCCATCTTCCACGATTCCCGCGGCGATGCCGGTGCCCAAATTCAGGTAGCCCATGGTCCCCGTTGCCCCGTGCAGGGCATACCCGCCCAGCGACGCAGCCTTCACATCGTTCTCGACGTGCACCGGCACGCCGAGCGTAGGCGATACCGCAGCCGCCAAATCGAGTTCATCAACTCCGAGGTTGACCGCGTGCGTCACGCGTGTTGTGCCGGGGACGACCTGACCTGGAATACCGATACCGACCGAGCGAAACTCTGGCGATGCAGCATCCATCTGCTCGCGCAACGCCTGCACCGCCTCGAACACTGTCGCTACAACAGCGTCCGCGCCCCATCCGGTCGCGAGGCGCACTCGCGATACAACCGTGCCTGCATCATCAATTGCAACCGCATCGGTTTTCGTTCCACCGACGTCGAGCCCAACCCTCATTTGCCACCCTCCCCGCGGGAGGTGGCGAGTATTCGTGCGCGCATCAGCCTTTGACCGCTCCGGCAACGAGACCACCGGTCATGCGCCCCTGCACGAACAGGAAGAAGATGACAACGGGAATCGCGATCATTGTAGAACCCGCCATGATGGCGCCCCAGTCGACCTGGCCGCCGACGCTCGAGGACTGGAAAGCGTTCAACCATGTCGGCAGGGTGAGGTTGTACCCCTTCATGAGCAACAACGCCATCGTGAACTCGTTCCACGACTGAATGAAGGCGAAGATTCCGGTGGATACGAGGCCGGGGGCCAGCAGCGGAAAGGTGACTTTCCAAAACGCCTGCGATTTGGTGCACCCGTCAATCATGGCGGCCTCTTCGAGGTCTGCGGGCACGCCGGCAACAAAGCCGCGCAGCGTCCAGATCGTGAACGGAATAACCATCGCCACGTAGACAATGCCAAGACCGAGCATCGTGTTCATCAGCCGCCAGTCGTCGATCATGCCGTAGATCGTGAACATCATGGCCTCACCCGGAATCATCTGGATGATGAGCACCGAGACGATGAACCCCCGTCGGCCCTTGAAATGGAAGCGGGCGACCGCGATCGATGCAAGGAATGCGAACAGCAGGGTGACGATCAGCACGCCAGCGGTGACGGTGACCGATGTCATCAATGCGTGAGGAAAGTCGGTCTGACCGGGAGCTGCCTCGCGTGTCCACGCGGTGATGTAGTTGTTGACCGTCAGGTTGAAGGGAAGAAAACTCGGCGTGCGAGAGACAATCTCGTTGTTCGGCGTGAGCGACATGTTCACCATCCAGTAGATGGGGAACACCGACATCGCGAAGACAATCGTCGCAGCGATGTTGAGGCCGGTGCGGTACGCGATGCGCTTGCCCGACGGGCGACGAGCATCGATCGAGCGACGTTTGGGCGTCTTGGTGTTGCCTACTTCGCCGACGAGGTCATCGACCCCGATCGTGCCGAGCTGGGTGCCAGCGGTGACTTGAGTACTCACAGCTCTTCCTCCTTCAAGGTGGTGCGCACATAGCCCCATGAAAGGGTGAGCAGCAGAATGACCATCACGACACCGATGGCCGCGGTTGCGCCGAACTCGCCTACGCCCTGACGGAACAGGTATGTTCCGAGCACGTTGGTTTCTGCGGCAATGCCACCACGTGTCTGAAGCGCGTAGACCTGCGTGAAGATGCGCAGGTTCCAGATGATCTGCAACACCAGCACAACGGTCATGATGCTTCGGATGTAAGGGAATACGACGAGCCGGAATCGCTTGAAGCCGTTGGCTCCGTCGAGGGATGCTGCTTCGAGCACCTCACTGGGAACCTGCCCCAAGCCGGCGTACGTGGTGAAGGC
This sequence comes from Microbacterium sp. NPDC076911, assembly GCF_040687125.1. Taxonomy (NCBI): domain Bacteria; kingdom Bacillati; phylum Actinomycetota; class Actinomycetes; order Micrococcales; family Microbacteriaceae; genus Microbacterium; species Microbacterium sp. NPDC076911. Next base: position 369,266 of record NZ_JBFBMP010000002.1, read on the forward strand.
GACGAAGGGAATTCCTTGCCACACGACGATGATCGTCAACACGAAGAAGAACGAGAGCGGGTTGAGCAGCCAGGAGTGGTTCGTCCAGTCGCTGGTGCCGGTGATTGTGTTGAGCGCCCAGTTGACGACGCCGTACTGCGTATCGAAGATCCAACCCCACACCACGGTTGCTGTCAGTGGCGGCATTGCCCATGCGAGCAGCAGACCGACCGACACCAGAATGCGCCAGCCACGGCTCAGTCGCGTCATCAGCACCGCCACCAGAGTTCCCATGACGACGATCAGTGCGGTCAAGACGACCATCAGCGCGAGGCTGCGCACCAGAACGGCGGGAAAGTCGCTCTTTGTGAACAAGTCGACGTAGTTCTCGAACCAGACGAAATTCGGCAGGGTGCCCTGCACCTTGTTCTTGACGGTGTAGTCGCTGAACGACTGGATCACCATCAGCACGGCAGGGTAGCCGACCATCACGCCAAGGATGATGAGTGACGGAGCAAGCAGGCTCCAGGCACCTCGTGCTTCGCGACGTGCGCGAAATTTCTCTCTCCCGCTCGCAGGCTTCGCACCGGGCTTCGCTGCGCGGACCGCTGTCTGAGTTTCACTCATGTTCGCCTCCTCTCTACAGATTTCTTCGGGCACGTCGAATCGTGCTCGATGGAATGTGTTGTCGGTTCCAGACCGCTCTCCAGGTCAAGCTCAGGCCACGCGTGATCGCGCTTCTGATCCTGGCCGAGGGATCGGTCCCGGACGCGGGTCCCCAGCCCGCAAGCCGGGGACCCTGTCACGAGACTGTCATGACGACTAGTCGTTGAGAATTGCCTCGATGGATGTGTCAAGCTCCGCCGCAATAGCCGCGACGTCGCCGCCCTGTGCGATCTTCACGAGCGCGTCGGGGATGAGCTGCGCAGCCTCGACCTCAGACCACTTGGGGCTTGCCGGGGTGCCCTTCGAGTTTGCGAGAGCCTCACCCTGCGCCTTTGCCGAAGCAGTGTCGGGCAGAGCTGAAGCAGCCGAAAGGAGTCCGGGCACCAGACCCTGAGCGGCCAGGAGTTCCTGGTAGCCCTCCGACAGCATGATGGCCAGAGCAGCCTTCGCCTTCTCAGGCGCATCGCTCTTGTACGCAACACCGAGGTTCGATCCACCCGCGAAGATCGGAGCGGTCTCACCAGCGGTCATGCCCGGAAGCGCGAATGCAGAAAGGTCGGAAGCGTAGGTGTCGGGGCAACCTTCGGAAACCTCTTCACCAGCAGCCTCGTCACCCCAGGGCCATGCGCCGGTGAGGTTGCCCTCAGCCCATGCAGGGCTCGAGAGGAATCCGACCTCACCCGCACAGAAGGCGATGTTTCCGAGACGCTCGTTGCCGTCAACCGGTGCAACCGAAGCGTTCTCGTAGACGTCCTGCAGCATCTCGAGGCCCGTAATGCTCTCGGGGCTCGAGAACTGTGCGTCCCAGACGTCGCCGTCTTGAACCGCGATCTCGCCACCATTCGCCCAGACGTAGGGAAGTGCGTTGTACCAGTCCTTGCCCGGCGCGAAGATGCCCGAAACGGTGTCTGTGGTGATTGCCGTGCCCTGGGCGACGTACTCGTCCAGTGTGGCGGGGAGGGTGTCGCCTACGATCTGGGGCGTGTAGAAGACGATGCGTCCACCGGCGTAGTAGGGCGCTGCGTACAGCGAGCCGTCGTAGGTGCCGGCGTCGACCAGACCCTGCACCATGTCTCCGAGTTCGCCCTCGATGTCGCTCAGGTCTGCAAACAGACCAGCGTCAGCGAAACCGAGCGCCTGAGTGTTGCCGACCTCGACAACATCCGGTGCGTCGTTCGACGACAACGCGGCGGTGTACGTGTCAGAAACATCTGCCCACGTCTTTTCTTCGATGTTGATGGTCCAGCCATCGTTCTCTTCAGCGAATGTGTCAACCAGGTAGTCACGAGCAGTCTGAGGCGTGTCGGTGCCGACCAGCCAGACCGTCACTTCGCCAGTCGACGGCTCTTCAGGGGCGGCAGCGGTGCCGCCGGAGCAACCGGCGAGAACGACGGCCGAAGCGCCTACGAGCGCAATGGCTCCGAGCTTCTTGTTCATGGGTGTGTTCCTTCGTTTCTTGGTGGATTCCGGGGGTCGGGTGACCCATCCGGGGGGGGATGTGGGGCCTCGTGCTATGACACCCCGAGTTGTCCAGACAGGACCATGACAGCAGCACCGCGCAGGACAATGTCCTGGCCCTGCTCCGTCATCCGCACACGCACGCCGTCATGGAACTGGGCGAGAGTTCGTGCACGGAGAGTCTCAACGGCTTGCTCTGCAAGCGGGCCGTCAAGAAGTTCAGGGGGGCCAGAGAGAACGATCTCTGACACATCGAGGGCACCGACGACGGGAGCGAGGGCAATGCCCAGCCGCTCCCCGGCATCGCGCAACACGCCCTCACGCGCGGCGTCGGTTTCCGCGGCGTCAAGCCGTGCGGTGAGGGCTGGGACTGATAGCCACGCTTCGAGGCAGCCGATCTTGCCGCACACGCAGGCCGGGCCACCGTCGGTGCCCACCGTGACGTGGCCGATCTCGCCTGCGGCGAAGTGCGCGCCACGCATGGGTTGCCCGCCTGAGAGCAGGCCCGAGCCCACACCGCGGCCGACTTTGACCAACAGCACGTCGGCCCCTGATCCGCCGAACGTGTACTCGGCGAGCACAGCGGCATTCGCGTCGTTCGCGACGAGAACCGAGAGGCCCAGAGCTTCCTGTAAAGAACCCTCCAGGTCGAATCCCACCCAGCCGAAGTTAGGGGCGGCAAGGATCACGCCACGGTCGTCGACGACTCCGGGCGTTCCTACGCCCACGCCGAGAACGGGAGCGTGTGAATCAGCGACAAGCGTACGAGCGAGTTCGATCACAGTGTCGACGACGGCGTCGGCAGACGGGAGCGCAACCTCGCTGCGAACGACAACGTCGCCGTCAAGCGTGAGGACAGCACCGATGATGACGTCGCTGCCGGAAAGATCGATACCGACAATTCGATGGCCCGCACGATCAAGATCAACCAGCATCGCCGGTTTGCCGGGCCCTGATGCCTCGCGCATGCCGATTTCGGCGACAAACCCGTCGGAGATCAACTCGGCGATGAGATCCGAAATGGTGACGCGAGTCAGGCCGGTCTCGCGTGACAGATCAGCGCGGCTCATTGCTCCCTGATGAAACAAGGTTTGTAGAAGCAGCGAGCGGTTGTGCCCCCGGGCGTGCTCTGGCAAGACCTTCGTTCCCTGGCGCAACGCGCGACCGGGAACGAAAGCGCGAGAACGTGCGCTGAGTGGATGCTGAGGCGAATCCAGAGTTGAACTGCCGTGCGCTTCGGTTGACATGTTTGTTAGTGAACCTTACGAACAAATGGAATGCAACCCCGAGTAGGGTTTTGTGTGGCGTGTTTACAAAACTGTTACATTCCCTACGGAGCCCATAAATCGTAGGGTTGAGGCATGCCTACGCACTCCCTCACCCGGCGCTTCACTGTGCTGGCGGTAGCCACAAGCATCGTGTTCGGTGCCGCCGCGTGCACTGGATCACCCGAAGCATCTGACTCGACAGTGTCCACCGACGGGAGTGACTCGACGAGCAACTGGGTCGACGCGCAGGGCGACGAAGGTCAGTCGACAGACGAAGCCTGCGCTCTGGTTCAAGACACGATCACCTCAGCAACCGACGATTTCGATGTCGCAAGCGAGGACGACCCGAGCGCTGTCGTCGACGCGATGCAGGCGGCCGCAGATCAGCTCGCCGAGCTCACCCCCGACGTGACCAACGACGAGGTGGCAGCGATCGTGCCTTCACTCGAGACGCTTTTCCGCCAGATCGGCGACTCCATGAACGACATTCTGAACGGCGACACCGAGAGTCTTGAAGAGCTCGACCAGCTCGGCGCCGACTATCAAGCCACAATCGCGCAGTTCCAAGCTCTCTGCACCCCCTGATCGGGGCGGTTTTTTTGCCCCGTCAAGTTCTCAGACGTTGCACGGGCTATTCACACGCATGCTTCCATTACCATAGGTACAAACGTCGCTGACTGTACGGGGGTGCCACGTGACGGATCTCGCAACCAAACCAGGTTCAGATGAGACCGCGCCAGGTGAAGATTCTGGCGCGCCCTCAACCGACGACACCCCGGTGTACGAATGGGCTCCGGCGGAGCCTAAGAAGAAGAAGCGCCGCGCAGGCTTGTGGATCGGCGTGGGTGCGACAGTTGCCACCGTCTCACTCGTCGCAACTTCTCTCGTGCTGATTGCCCCAGGCACCGCCGTGGCAGGCGTGCCCGTCGGCTTTCTCACCGTAGGCGCAGCAGCTGACGCGATTCAACAGCAACTGAGCGACACCACCGTCATTCTCACCGGCGAGGGCGGAGATGTAGTTGTCACTGGCGCCGATCTTGGCGCATCGGTCGACGCACGCGCTCTGGCCGATCAGGCATATGCCGAAAACCCACTGTGGAACGTCACCGCTTGGTACTCCGAATCGGCCGACGCGACCATCGTCGTCGACGAGGCCGCCGCGGCGTCGGCGTTGCGCGCGGTCCTTCCCGAACTCTACGTAGACCCGACGAACGCGACGATCGCATATGATGCCGATTCCAAAGCCTACGTAGCCACCCCCGCCGTCGATGGCACCGGCGTCGGCCCTGCCGCGGTGGTTGCTGCGCTTCAAGATGCTTTCCTCGCCGGTGAAACGAGCACCGAAATCGAAATCAGCGCGGCCCCCGTAAGCGCAGAGACGGCGACTGAGACCGCCGAGGCGACAGCAGAGACACTTAATGCAGTCCTGTCGCGTGCTGGTTTCTACATCGGCGACGAGCGCGTCGTGCCGTTCAGCCGAGCTGACACCGCCGAAATTCTGACCGTTGCACCCGTCCCCGGCGGCTTCGACATCAGCGCGAATGCCGATGCGATCCAAGCCGTCGTTGACACGCTGCCCGAGCAGATCAACCGCGACGCCGTCAACGCAGTCGTCATCACCGATTCAGGTGGTGGGGTCTTGCGTGAGATCACCGCTGGCGTCAGCGGACGCGAGTTGGGCGACACCTCGGGCATCGCGGCGGCCTTTGCCACTCAGCTCGCCGCAGGTGAAGCGGTCTTTGACCTCCCTGTCGAAACGACTGATTTCACGACGGCTGCCACCGAGCGTCGCATTGAAGTTGATCTCGGCGCGCAGACGACCTACCTTTTCGAGAACGATAGCGTCGTTAACTCGTGGCCCATCTCGTCTGGGCTCCCAGGTGAAACGGTCACGCAGACCGGCAGCTACCGCATCTTCGCTCACGTGCCGATTCAAGACATGGGCTGCTTCGACGGTGCCGAATACTGCACTGAAGACGTTCCGTGGGTGATGTACTTCAACGGAGACCAAGGCTTCCACGGCACGTACTGGCACAACAACTTCGGCACCCCGATGAGCCATGGTTGCGTGAACATGCCTGTCGACGTAGCCAAGTATGTATACGATTGGGCACCGACCGGCACCGAGGTGTGGGTACACGCCTAAGCACCGAACGTGGTGCTCGCACGGCAACGTTTGACACCCGTTCGCCGGGTAGAACAGGATCCGATGTTCATCCATCTCACGAACGCGCCCCGAAACTATGCCTGGGGATCTCTCGAGGCAATCGCCGAGTTTCGAGGAACAGCCCCCAGCGGCTCCCCCGAAGCCGAGCTGTGGTTCGGCACCCATCAGGGTTCCCCCACCGACGCAACTGCCACGCTCCCTCCCCTCGAGGAAGCACACGAGACGCTCGCAGAGTGGATAGATTCGACCCCGAGCTTGTTGGGCGATGAGCTGAGCGCGAAGCGCCGCGATCTGCCGATTCTGCTCAAGGTTCTCGCGGCTGCAAGTCCGCTTTCATTGCAGGTGCACCCGACCCCCGAACAGGCCAAGGCGGGGTTTGCCCGTGAAAATGAGCTGGGCATTGCACTGTCTGATCCTTCTCGCAATTACAAGGATCCCTACCCGAAGCCAGAAATCATCGTGGCCGTGAGCGAGCGGTTCGATGCGCTCTGTGGATTCCGGCCAGCAGTCGAAGTTGCGCAGATAGTCGACGCTCTGCGCGCGACGAACACGCCTGCTCTCGCCCCGTTGCTTGACCTTCTCAACGATCCGACCAATATCGCGGCAACACTGGATTGGCTCCTTGGCGGTTCCGCCGAGGTCACCGGGTGTGTCGCAGCGATCACCGACCTCGCATCCGCTCCGGGTGCTGCGCACTCCCCGATCGCCGACACCTTCACCACAGTTCGAGAGATCAGCGCGCACTATGCTGGCGACCCCGGCATCGTCGTCGCCATGCTGATGAATCGTGTTTGTCTGAAGCGCGGCGAAGGTCTTTACGCGCCCGCGGGGCTGCTGCACGCATATCTGTCAGGACTTGGTATTGAGCTGATGACCGCGAGCGACAACGTTGTGCGCGGGGGGCTCACGCCTAAACACATCGACACCGCAGAACTGCGAAGCTTGCTCTCGTTCGAGCAAGGACCGGCAGACCTGCTCGTGCCGGTCGAGACAGGACCAGTGACGGTCTATTCGCCACCCGCGCCGTTCTCGCTCGCACTCGTCTCGCCGAGCAACACCAGCGTTGACATCGCCCTTGAAGGCCCGTCGATCATTCTCGCCGACAGCGACGAGATCACCGTAGCTGACCCGTCTGGAGCAGCCGCCACTATCGGTCGCGGCGATGCCGCGTTCGTCTCAGGCGATGTAGACACCGTCAGCGTGACAGGCCCGGGCCGCGCCTGGGTGGCAGTCGCACACGCCTAGTTCACAAAGAAAAGCGGTGTGGATGCTGCTGCATCCGCACCGCTTTTGCTATCGCGAGTTCTACGCGAGGGCGTCAATCACCGAGTTGAACGTCGACGAGGGACGCATGACAGCGGTAACGAGATCGCTGTCGGGGCGGTAGTAGCCGCCGATCTCGGCGGGCGAGCCCTGCACGGCGATCAGTTCGGCCACGATCTTGTCTTCATCAGCGGCGAGCGCCTCGGCGACCGGCGCGAAGGCAGCCGCCAGGTCGGCATCGTCGGTCTGTGCAGCCAGTTCTTGCGCCCAGTAGAGGGCGAGGTAGAAGTGGCTGCCGCGGTTGTCGATGGTGCCCAGTGCTCGGCCCGGCGACTTGTCGTTCTCAAGGAACGTACCCGTCGCAGCGTCAAGCGTGTCAGCGAGAACCTTGGCACGACGGTTGTCGGTGAAGCTGGCGAGGTGCTCGAGTGAAGCGGCCAACGCGAAGAACTCGCCGAGCGAGTCCCAACGCAGGTAGTTCTGCTCGACCAGCTGCTGCACGTGCTTCGGGGCCGAACCACCGGCGCCGGTTTCAAAGAGACCGCCGCCTGCGAGCAGCGGAACGATCGAGAGCATCTTCGCGCTGGTGCCGACCTCAAGAATCGGGAACAGGTCGGTGAGGTAGTCACGCAACACGTTTCCGGTCACTGAGATGGTGTCTTCACCCTTGCGCAGGCGATCGAGCGTGTAAAGCGTCGCCTCGGCAGGAGCGAGAATCTTGATCTCGATGCCATCGGTGTCGAGCAGGGCGATGCCCTGGTGGACCTTGGCAATCAGCTGCGCGTCGTGTGCGCGGTTGACATCGAGCCAGAACACCGCGGGCACCCCCGACGCGTGAGCACGGGTAACGGCAAGCTTCACCCAGTCCATCACGGGAATGTGCTTCGTCTGCGTTGCACGCCAGATATCGCCGGTCGAAACGTCGTGCTCGAGAATGACGACGCCATCGCCATCGAGAACCTGAACGACTCCGGGGCTGGCAATTTCAAACGTCTTGTCGTGGCTGCCGTACTCTTCAGCCGCCTGCGCCATGAGCCCCACGTTGGGAACCGTGCCGATGGTGGCGGGGTCGAGTGGGCCGTGAGCAATCACGTCTTCGATGACAGCTTGATAGACGCCGGCATAGGAAGAGTCGGGGATGACCGCAAGGGTGTCGTCTTCGCCGCCATCCACTCCCCACATCTTGCCGCCATTGCGCACAAGAGCAGGCATCGATGCGTCAACGATCACGTCGGAAGGCACGTGGAGGTTCGTCGTCCCCTTATCAGAGTTGACGTACGCGAGACGAGGGCCGCTCGCGAGGCCTTCAGTGAAGGCCTCAGAGATAGCGTCACCGTTTTCGACAGCGGACAGCCCCGAGAGAATGGAGCCGAGTCCGTTGTTGGGGGTGAGGCCCGCCGCGGCGATCGCGTCACCGTACTGCTCGAAGATGTTCGCGAAGTACGCTTTCACGACATGACCGAAGATGATCGGGTCACTGACCTTCATCATCGTTGCCTTGAGGTGCACGGAGTAAAGCACGTCATCGCGCTGCGCGAGCTCAAGCGTCTCGGCCAGGAATGCGTCGAGCGCATCAGCCGAGAGGAACGTCGCGTCGATGATCTCGCGCGGCAGCACCTTGAGGTCGTTCTTCAGCACCGTGACCGTGCCGTCAGCGTCGACATGCTGAATGGTCAGAACGTCGTCGTGCGCGGCGATCCATGACTTCTCGTTGCTTTTGAAGTCACCAGCGTCCATCGTGGCAACGCGCGTCTTCGACCCCTCGGCGAACGGCTTATTGCGGTGCGGGTGCTTGCGCGCGTAGTTCTTGACCGATAGCGGCGCACGGCGGTCGCTGTTTCCCTCGCGAAGCACGGGGTTTACGGCCGACCCCTTGATGCGGTCGTAGCGAGCACGCACATCTTTGTCTTCGATCGAGGTTGCCTCGTCAGGGTAGTTGGGAACGTCGAAGCCCTGCGCCTGCAGCTCGGCAATCGTCGCTTTGAGCTGCGGGATGGATGCTGAGATGTTGGGCAACTTGATGATGTTCGCTTCGGGCACGGTGGCGAGGCCACCCAGCTCTGCGAGCGAGTCGCCTACCTGCTGCTCGGGCGAAAGTCGCTGCGGGAATGCTGCCAGAATGCGACCGGCGAGCGAGATGTCACGCGTTTCAACAGAAACGCCCGCCTGTCCCGCGAAGGCCTCAATAACAGGCAAAAACGAGGCGGTAGCTAAAGCTGGCGCCTCGTCGGTGTGGGTGTAGATAATGGTCGAGTCGTTCATGCGTGGCTCTCCGTTCACAAGTCAGCATCCAGCCTATCGCAGAGCGCAAAGTATCTCGACGTCAAGATATCTCCCCACATGAAGTTCGTATTAACCCCAGACGTTTTCCCTGCCGCAACTTGACGATCACGGGTACCGTGTAGATATGTCAGAACTTCGTCTGGTCGAGCTGTCCGCCTCCACTATCGTCGCGGTCAACAACCTGTCTCTCAAGCCGGGGCAGGAGCAGTTCCTTGCACCGGTCAGTTATGGCATCGCTGCCACGGTGGTCAATCCTCAGTCGACATGGCAACGTGTCGTGCTCTCCGGCGACGAGGTTGTCGGATTCGTCAGCGCGAACTTTGATGAAGAAGAGCCTGAGAAGCACTTTCGCTCTGTGCTGTGGCGTATCAACGTCGATGCCGACGACCAGCGTCAAGGTGTCGGAAGTTTCGCGGTCTCTTCGCTGCTCGATGAAGCGCGCCGTCGCGGCATGGACTGTGTTTATGTGATCTACGAAGCCGGCGAGGGTGGCCCCGCCGCGTTCTTCGAGAGAGTGGGGTTCACTCCCGTGGGTGAGACCGAGTACGGTGAGGTCATCGCAGAGATCCGCCTGTAAAAGGCTCGACGCACTCCGACCGGCGGCGGGGTCTCGGATTCCCCTCCCCCACCGAGACCTCGTCGCCCTCCGTCTAAACCAGGGTGTCTTGCCATGCAGCGTGCAGCTGAGCGAACTTCCCTTCGCCCGCGATCAGCGCGGCTGGGGTGTCATCTTCGATGATGCGGCCGTGCTCCATCACCAGCACGCGATCAGCGATCGCAACGGTCGACAGCCGGTGCGCGATGATGATCGCCGTGCGATCGGCGAGCAGCGTCTGCAGTGCGTCTTGAATCATCCGCTCGCTTGGCATGTCGAGTGACGCCGTGGCCTCATCGAGTATCAGCACCGCCGGGTCGGCAAGGAAGGCCCTCGCGAACGAAATCAGCTGTCGCTGACCGGCCGAAACACGGCCACCACGCTTGTTCACATCAGTGGCATAGCCGTCAGGCAACGCTTCGATGAACGTTTCGGCCCCCACAGCGCGAGCCGCGCGCTTGATCTCTTCGAGAGTCGCGTCGGGCTTACCGAACGCAATATTGTCGGCAACAGTACCGCTGAACAAGTAAGCCTCTTGCGTCACCATGACGATGGCGCGACGCAGATCCTTCGGGTGGAGCGATCGCAGATCGACCCCGTCCAGCGACACGGTTCCTCGAGTGGGGTCGTAGAACCTCGACACCAACTTCGCGAGCGTTGACTTGCCTGCACCCGTGGTGCCTACCAGAGCAATCGTCTGCCCCGCCGGTATGTCGAGGCTGAAGTCCGGAAGGATGACGCGGTCTTCGGCATAGCCGAACAGCACGTCGTTGAACTGCACGTGTCCGCGTGATTTCCACAGGTCAACCGGATCGGTCGGGTCGGGGACGGTGGGTTCTTCTTCGAGCACACCCGACACCTTTTCGAGTGCCGCCGTGGCCGATTGATACGAGTTCAGGAAGAACGCGACCTCTTGCAACGGAGCGAAGAAGTTACGCACGTAGAGCACTGCTGCCAGCAGCGTGCCGATGAGCAAACTGCCGTCAACGACCCTGATGCCGCCCCACAGTAGTACGAACGCGATGCTCACCGAAGCGACCGCCATCAACGCCGGCTCGAAGGTGCCGAACAGGCGAATCGAGCGGATGTTCACATCGCGGTAGGCGAGCGCAAGCCCACCGAACTTGTCGTCGTTGCGCTCTTCTTTGCGGAACGCCTTGACGGCGCGAATGCCCGTCATAGTCTCAACAAACTTCACGATCACTTGGGCACTGATCACTCGTGACTCGCGGTAGATGAGCTGCGAGCGAAGGTAGAACCAGCGCATTAAGAAGAACAGCGGCACGCCCATGAAGACAAGGATCAGCCCTGACTGCCAGTCGATGAGCAGCAACGCGACCAGGGTGAACCCGCCGAACAGCAGGCCAGACACCAACTCGTTCAAACCGCCGTCCAACAACTCGCGAATGGTGTCGAGATCGCTGGTTTGACGAGAGATGATTCGCCCAGACGTGTACGACTCATGAAACTCCAAACTGAGCCGCTGGGTGTGCAAGAAGATGCGCTTGCGCAGATCAAGCATGATCGCTTGGGTCAACCGTGCAGCGACCACGACGTACCAGCCGATCAGGCCCGCGCCGCCTATCGCCGTGAGCAGATACAGCGCGACGACACCGATGGTCGGCAACCAGTCCATACGATCGACGGCGGCCGGGAGCGCCGTGTTGATGCCGTAGGCAATCAACGCAGGTCCTGCCACGCGTAGCGCGGTCGATATGACCAGCACGGTTCCTGCAAGCCACAGCTGCGCACGAACTGGGGTGATTAGCGAACCGAGAAGGCGCAACGACCGTCTGCGAATGGACTTGCTCTCGTCGCGCGTGTAGTCGGAGCGGTCTTCACCGCTCGTGCCCGTGACTGTTGTGCTCACAGGTTCACCTCTGTTTCTTTCACCCGGGTCACTTCGTCTTCGAGACTTGAGATGACATGGCGATAGTGGGCGTTTTCGCGAAGCAGGTCAGAGTGGCGACCCACCGCGGTCACGCGGCCGTTTTCTAGCAGCGCGACACGGTCAGCGAGCATTACCGTCGAGGGCCGGTGTGCCACCACCAGGGCGGTCGTGTCGGCGAGTACAACGCGAAGCGCATCTTCGACGAGGGCCTCAGTGTCAACGTCAAGAGCTGACAGTGGGTCATCGAGCACGAGCACTGCCGGCCGCGCGGCGACAGCACGTGCCAGGGCGAGTCGCTGACGCTGCCCCCCTGACAAGCTCATGCCTTCTTCACCGATGATCGTGTCAACGCCATCGGGCAGATCATCGACAAAGTGTGCCTGGGCCACCTGCAGGGCTTCACGCAGCACCGCTTCCGCCTCGGGGCTGCCCGCCTCGAGGTCTTCGCGGCCGAGAAGCACGTTGTCCCGCACGCTCTGCGAGAAGAGCGTCGCGTCTTCGAATGCCATGCCCACATGGGTGCGCAGCTCTTTCAACGTGAGATCTCGCACGTCGACACCATCCACACTCACGCGCCCCGCCGTCACGTCGTAAAGCCGCGCGGGCAGGGTCGTGAGAGTCGTCTTTCCGCTACCGGTGAGGCCGACCAACGCCATGGTTTCGCCAGGATTGAGCACCAGATCGATACCGTCGAGCAGGTCACGCTCTGAGGGTGCAGCATCCTGATATCTGAAGTGGACGCCTTCGAATGAGAGTGCGCCTGTGGGGTTCTCAATCGAAACCGGAGACTTTGGGTCGACAATCGGATTCTCTTCGTCGAAGACCTCGAAGATGCGATCGGTCGCAGTGCGAGCGTCGAGCATGAATGAGAACAGGAACCCGATCGATTCCATCGGCCACCGCAGCACGGTCGCCATCGCGAAGAATGCGATGAGCTCGTCTACGCGCAGCTGGTCGATCGCGGTGAGATACACGCCGGCGCCAAGGCAGAGCGCAAAGGCGATGTCGGGCAGCAACACGAGCCAGAACCAGATGCGTCCCACCGCTCGTGCTTTATCAAGCTCGGTCTCGCGAAGAGTCTCGGCCTGGCGGGTGAACTTCTGCAGTGCGTGCGTGCCACGGCCGAAGGCCTTGAGCACGCGAATGCCATGAACGCTCTCTTCGACCGAGGTCGCCAAGTCGCCCGCTTGGTCTTGGCTCTGGCGAGCAAGCGTTCCGTATGACTTCTCGAATCGGTACCCCGCATACCAGAGAGGCGCAGAGGTGACGAGAAAGATGGCCCCCAATAGCCAGTGCCACCGGAATAGCAACAGCGAACCAACAGCGATAGTAAGCACGTTGACGACCAGCAGCACGAGACCGAAAGCGAGCCACCGGCGCAGCATGCTGATGTCTTGCATCATTCGGCTGAGTAGCTGCCCCGACTGCCACCGATCGTGGAAGGCAACGGGTAGGCGCTGCAGTCGCGCGTAGAAGGACTGCCGAAGCTCGTACTCGACCATCGTTGCCGGGCCGAGAATGAACCAGCGCCGCAGCCATACCATCAGCGCCTCGGCGAGACCGAGACCGAGCACTGCAGCAGAGCCCCATACGATCGCGGTCAGGTTGCCCGAAGCGATGGGGCCGCCCACGATCACCTCAAGAACGAGGGGAATGGTTAGGGCCAGCAGACTGGCCGCCAACGCACTAAGCGCACCAAGCGCGAGGCGCGGCAATACAGGTCGGGCGAAGGGCAGAAGTCTGCCCAGCGCTCTCGCAGTTGAGAGGTGGGGCGTGGGTGTTTCTGGGGTGGTAGCCATGATCCTTGTGGGAGCTGAGATGACGAATGTGGTGCATGATGGCCGAGGTTTCAGCCAGAGCGTGATAGCGCAACGGACGTTGCGGAAAGAAGAACGCTCAGTGGGCCGGCAGTTGCCGGGCGGTGAGTGCCGGATCGAGTGAGTAGCTACCGACGACGACGCGCTGTCAGCAGTCCGGGCACACCGAGGATGGCTGCGGTCTTCGCGAAAATTGCGACCTGGTTCATGACATCCTCCTGAGGGTGGGCGTGGACGGTGCGACGCGTGAACGCGACAGCCCTCCAGAGTAGGCCTGAGAGTTCCGCGAAAGCAAGGTCTATTTTCCCACCCGTGGAGCGCGCGAGGGGCATACGGTGAAGAGATGAGCGAAATCGAATATGATCTCATCGTTATCGGCGCCGGAGCAGTGGGTGAGAACGTCGCGGGACGCGCGGTCGAGCGAGGGCTGCGAACCGCAGTCGTGGAGTCAGAGCTCGTCGGCGGCGAGTGCTCCTACTGGGCGTGCATGCCATCGAAGGCGTTACTACGAAGCTCGGCTGCGTTGCGCGCGGCAAAGAATCTGGATGGCGCGAAGCAGGCTGTCACCGGAACGCTCGATGCGGCAGGTGTATTGCGGCGCCGCGATGCGATGACCCACGACTGGAACGACTCGTCTCAGGTGGAGTGGCTCGATGGCGCCGGGATCGATCTCGTGCGAGGACATGCCCAATTCGCCGGTAAGAAGCGCGTGCGCGTCACTGCCGACGATGGCACTGTCACCGATCTGGTCGCCCGAAACGCGGTCGCGGTCTGCACCGGATCAGCGGCAATGCTGCCCGACACTCCAGGGTTGAAAGACATCAAGCCATGGACGAGTCGCGAGGCGACGAGCGCTCACGAGATTCCGGACTCGCTGGCGGTGATCGGGGGCGGGGTGGTCGCGGTTGAGATGGCAACCGCGTATGTCAGCCTCGGAGCCGCGGTGACCATGATCGTTCGTTCTGGATTTCTGGGAGGTATGGAACCGTTCGCCGGCGAGATGGTTGAAGCTTCCCTCAAGGAAATGGGCGTCACCGTGCTCAATGGCGTCACCGCCACCGCAGCACAGCGCGACGGCGACACTGCAACGCTCGAGCTTTCTGATGGCAGCACGGTAACCGCCGAGCAGGTTCTCGTTGCAACCGGCCGCACCCCGCGCACCGGTGACCTCGGCTTGGAGAACATCGACCTCACACCTGGTGACTGGTTGAGCGTCGACGACACAATGCTGGTTCATGGCACCGATTGGCTCTATGCCGTCGGAGATGTGAACCACCGAGCGTTGCTCACCCACCAGGGCAAGTATCAGGCGCGCGCTGCCGGAGACGTCATCGCTGCGAGAGCGCAGGGCGAATCGGTCGACGACCAGCCTTGGGGCGCTCATGTCGCAACAGCGGACCGCGCGCATGTTCCGCAAGTAACGTTCAGCGACCCCGAAGTTGCTTCGGTCGGCCTGACCGAGGCTGCCGCACGCAAGGCCGGGCGCAACATCCGGGTTCTCGACTACAACCTGGCGTGGGTGGCCGGCGCCAGCACGTACTCCGACAACTACGAGGGCATGGCGCGAGCGATCGTCGACGAAGACCGCGGCGTGATCATCGGCGCAACCTTCGTGGGTGCCGACGTTGCCGAGTTGCTGCACTCGGCGACGGTCGCTATCGTCGGCGAAGTTCCCATCGCGAGGCTGTGGCACGCTGTGCCGGCCTATCCGACGATCAGCGAAGTCTGGTTGCGCTGGCTCGAGGCCTACGGTCGCCCCTAGCTGACCTGCGAGCCGCCGCTTTCGCGATCGAGAAGAGCTTGCTTGACCTCGACCCCCCATGCGAATCCGCCGAGAGCTCCCCCAGTGCGAAGCACGCGGTGGCAGGGCACGAACAACGCCGGAGCATTCTTGGCACAGATGGATGCTGCCGCACGTACCGCGCGAGGACTGCCGAGCGCGGTGGCGAACTCCGCGTACGTCAACGGCTGCCCGGGTGTGATCTCGCGAAGCGCGGCCCAGCCAGCGCGCTGCATTTCGGTGCCCGGCTGCGACACCGGGACCGTTCCGATGGCAGCAAGGTCTCCGGCGTAGTACGCAGCCACTGCGGCAGCAGCATCCGTTCTCCCCTCGACCAGCTCGGTGGGCCGTGATGCTGGCGCGAGCCGAGCGAGGATGGCTTCGACGTCGCCCGTCCAGCCCGAAGCCATGACCGCACCGTCGGCATCCTCGATGATCGTGAAGGGTCCGTCTGGAGTGTTGATCGTGTGCAGCGTTGCGGTAGTCATGCGGACTCCTTGATCAGTTGCGACTGAAGGTTAGGCTTCTTACGTGTGGGGCGTAGCGGAGCGTTGCGCCAAAGATGTGCGGTGAGATAGCTGCGCCACGGCGCCGCTCGCGCGGCCCAGACCTCGAAAGGTCTGGGCTCGGCAGGAACGCCACATGCGGCAGCGCCCGCTCGAACAGCAACGTCTCCGGGTAGCGTCACATCGGGGTCTCCCAACACGCGCATACGCACGTAATCGGCAGTCCATGGTCCGATACCCGGCATCGCCAGCAACGCTGCGCGCTGGTCAGCGCCGTCGTCACCCGTTGTGAGAGTCAGCGTGCCGTCGGCGAGAGCCGCTGCCGCGCCGGTGACAGCTCGAATTCGGGGCGCTGGCCCACGCAGCACCTCGTGCCCGTGTTCGGCAATGGCCGCCATCGTCGGAAACAGGCGCGTGTTCTCGAAGCCGTCGTCAATGTGCTCACCGAGCGCGTCAGTGAGCGCCGTCAAGGCGGTGCGGGCGGCAGCCACCGTGATCTGTTGCCCGATCATCGCGCGGATCAGCATTTCGTGCGGGTCAGCCGCTCCCGGAACACGAATGCCAGGCACTCGGGAAACAGCCGCCGTCAGTTCGGGATGCTGCGCCAGTGCCGCATCAATCGCAATCGGATCAGCGTCCAAGTCGCACAGCCGACGCGCGCGCGTGACAATCACCGGCAGGTCTTTAAGCTGGGTGACCCTCGCGCGCAGACGCACTCGGTGCTCTGAATCAACGCGAATCTCAAACCACGCAGGCCCCGACTCAAGCCGCAAGCTACGCGAGAACGAGCTGTCGGTAGCTGTCTCGACGCCCGGTACCGCGCGCGCCGACATCCACGCGAAGATCCCGGTCGAATCGAGCGGCCCCCGGTACGCAAGCGCGAGATCGATCGCGCCGGGCGCTACCTCTTGTGCGGGCGACTGCCGGCGCGAGCGCCGAGCACGCAACTCGCTCGGCGTCATGCCGAACACTTCACGCACGGTGTCGTTGAACTGGCGCACGCTTGCAAATCCGGCGGAGAATGCAACGTCGGCGGTAGGCAGATCGGTGCCGACGAGCAGCAACCGGGCCGTGTGAGCACGGTGCGCGCGTGCGAGGGCAAGCGGGCCCGCGCCGAGCTCGGTCGTCAGCAGTCGGGAAAGGTGCCTCGACGAATACCCGAGGCGGCGCGATAGACCAGGAACACCTTCGCGTTCCACCACCCCATCCGCGATCAACCGCATGGCACGCCCTGCCGTATCCCCACGCAGGTTCCACTGGGGCGACCCCGGTGCCGCTTCAGGAAGGCAGCGCTTGCAAGCCCGATATCCGGCTTCGTGGGCTGCCGCGCTGGTGGGAAAGAACGAGACGTTTGACGGCTTCGGCGTGCGAGCGGGACAACTCGGACGACAATAGATGCCGGTCGAGCTCACCGCTGTGACGAACTGTCCGTCGAAGCGAGTATCGCGCGCGTCAATGGCACGGTATCGCTCGTCAAAGGTCATGCTCGGGATGCTCACGTGTCTAGCCTGACACGGGGACGCAGCATCCACTCGCGGAAATCGGACATTGCGGTTGCGCGACCTTATCGCTCACTCACGCAACCGCGCCGTGACGAATCAGTGGAAGAAGTGACGCTCCCCGGTGAAGAACATCGTCACACCGGCTGCTTTCGCTGCATCGACTACCTCTGCGTCGCGGACAGATCCGCCCGGCTGGATGATCGTTTTGATACCCGCGTCAATGAGCACCTGAGGGCCATCGGCGAAGGGGAAGAACGCGTCGGATGCTGCGACCGAGCCCGCCGCTCGATCGCCCGCACGCTCGACGGCGAGTCGACACGAGTCAACGCGGTTCACCTGGCCCATGCCGATACCGACCGTGGCCGAACCGTGGGCGAGCACGATGGCATTCGACTTGACCGCACGGCACGACTTCCACGCGAAGATGAGGTTGGTCATGTCTTCCTCTGCGGGCCGTTCGCCCGAGACCAGCTCCCAGTCTTTGGCAACTGATTCGATGTCGTCGGGGAAGCGGTCTGCGTCTTGCAGCAGCAATCCGCCAGAAACCAGACGCACGTCCATGCGCTCCTGCTGCCAGTCCGTGGGCAGCTGCAAGACACGCAGGTTCTTCTTGAGCTTGAATACCTCGAGCGCTTCGGGCGCGAAGTCAGGCGCGACAATCACCTCGGTGAAGATATCGCGCAGATTCTCTGCCATTTTCAATGTCACCGTGCGGTTCGCCGCGATGACTCCGCCGAAGGCCGATACGGGGTCGCACTCGTGGGCACGAAGATGAGCGCTGGCAATCGGGTCGAGGGCGTTCGGGGCTGACACCGCGATCCCGCAGGGGTTTGCGTGTTTGATGATCGCGACGGCGGGTTTCACCATGTCGAACGCGGCGCGAAGCGCGGCATCGGCATCGACGTAGTTGTTGTACGACATGCTCTTGCCCTGCAGTTGCGTGGCCTGCGCGATGCCGTGGCCACCCACGCGCGAGTAGATTGCTGCGCGCTGGTGGGAGTTCTCGCCGTAGCGGAGGGTCTCAAGTCGTTCAGCTTTGATCGTGAGGTGCTGCGGAAGCCCCTCGCCCTCGAGCGTCTCTTCGGCGAACCATGTGGAGACGGCACTGTCGTACTCGGCCGTGTGCGAGAAAGCACGCGCCGCGAGGTCACGGCGTTGGGTGAGCGTGGTGCCGCCCGCTGACACAGCGTCGATGATTGCGGGATAGGACTCCGGCGAGACCACGATGGCCACGTTTGCGAAGTTCTTGGCGGAGGCACGCACCATTGCTGGTCCGCCAATGTCTATCTGCTCGACAACTTCGTCGCCCTGCGCGCCCGAGCGCACGGTTTCCACGAACGGGTAGAGGTTCACGACAACCAGTTCGAACGGCTTGATGCCCATCTCATTCAGCTGCGTTTCGTGGTCTTCCAGGCGCAGGTCTGCCAGCAGGCCGGCGTGCACAGCAGGGTGTAGTGTCTTCACCCGTCCGCCCAACGACTCAGGAAAGCCCGTGACGCTCGCGACGTCCGTGACGTCGTAGCCAGCGTCGCGGATGGTGGCGGCAGTCGACCCCGTTGAGACGATCTCTACCCCTGCATCAGCGAGCGCCTTCGCGAGAGGAAGAAGGTTCGTCTTGTCGCTGACCGAGACCAGCGCGCGAGAGATACGCACGGCATCGCGGTGACGGTAAAGGGCGGGGTCGTGGCTCGGGCCGGCCATATGAGGCTCCTCGGGGTAGACGAGTGGAAAATCAGGAATGGTTGTCAGAAACGGTGGCGAGATCTAGGTCACCGGTGGCCACACGACGTACAACATCAATCAGCAGTCGGCGCTCAACAGGCTTGATGCGCTCATGCAGCGCGTGTTCATCATCACCGCGAAGCACGGGAACACGTTCCTGCGCGAGAATCGGCCCCGAATCAACGCCGTTGTCGACGACGATCACACTCGCTCCGGTCTGCGATACGTCTGCGACCAAGGCATCCCGCACGCCATGGGCACCAGGAAACTCAGGAAGGTACGCGGGGTGAGTGTTGATGATGCGTGGCGACCACTCATCAACCAACGAAGAAGGCAGCAGACGCATGAGTCCGCTCAGCACGACGAGGTCTGGCTGCCATACCTTGAGTTGCTCACCGAGCTCTTTGCCCCACGCTTCGCGAGAGTCGAACTGCACCCACGGTACGAAGAAAGTCGGAATCCCGTAGGCCTCGGCGTGTGCGAAGCCTGGCGCTTCGCGATCGGCGCCGACGGCGACCACTCTCGCAGGAAAATCGGGGTCGGCGGCTTCATCGAGCAGGGCGCGAAGGTTCGACCCTGTGCCCGAGATGAGAACGGCGACCGTGAGCACGAGTTCAGTCTAGTGGCGCGGTGAGTTGCGCTTCATTCGAGGGGAGATCAGCTGTGGCTTCGCGGCGTGGCGACAACAGCAGAATGCTGACGCCCAGCGCGACTTCCAGGCCGATCGCCAGCGCTACTGGCCCAGCCTCAGGACCCAGCTGCGCCAAACTTCCTGGGCCGAACGAGCCCGACGCCATAGCAGCCAGCACGGCGCAGCTTGCCGCAGACAACACGGCGATACCGCCAGCGATCGCTAATCGCGGGCCGATCAGCTCACGCGAAGATGCATCGGCATGACCCATACTCTCCTGCGTCACGACCAACCGAGACCGCGCGACCCATCCGGCAAACACACCGAATGCGACCGGGACGAGAGCCAACAACAACAACCAGCCGGAAACGTCATCTGGCAGCATCCCAAAAAGCGGAATTCCTGGCATGATTCCCGACGTCACTCCCGCTGGCGCAACGACAAATCCCGCGCCGAGAGTTACACCTGGCCCCGCGATGAAGGCGATCGCCCAGACGATGAGCGTCGGCAGATACGCGAACTGCGCAAGGGTCACCATGACCGCGCCCAGAGCGTCAACGTTGCTTGACTGGTAGAGCGCAACGATCTCGCCTGCTCGAAGAGTCAGAGCGACAGCCGTCAGCACCGCGGCGGCGCCGACCAGCCCCATGATGACGATTGCCGTGCCGCGAACGATCAAGCCGGGCACTTGCGCCCACTCTTCGCTCGTTCGTCCGCACCATTCGCGCACTGAGGCGGTCGCACCATGACCGGCGTCACGCCACTCTGTCGCTATCGCGCCAGCAACGGCCGGCAGCCCGAACAACAACGCAGGAAAGAGCACTGCTTGCCACAGCTCTACACCGGCAGTGTCATTGACAGAGGTCAGTGCGATCACGCTCGCGAACGCCGCGACAGCAACAGTGCCGGTGCCGACGCCGGTGATCCAGGCTTCGGCGTTCGACGCGCGCATTCCCGAGCGTGCCGCGAATACGACAACGAAGGTCACGAAAGCGAGCGGTGCGAACGAAAGGGTAAACGAGGCGGCCGCTGCATCGATGCCAGTGGCGGTCAAGTACTCAGCAGGCAGTTGGATGCTGAGCGGCACCAGCATGGCGAACTGCCAGATCGACGCTGTCGTGGGCCACAGTGCTGCCCAGTCGGCGCCCGGCAGAGCGACGACCCACAGCACCGTGAGCGGAGCCAGGATCGCTGCAATACCAACGGCCACCGCGATGGTGGCATCAACGGCGGCGAGGAGGAGGACGATCAGTCGGTTCATGCCTCAACGACCCTACCTCTGCCCATGTGGTCATCTTCGGAGATCCACACAATGAGCAACGCCGCGTCGCCCGGCCCTGCGCACCCGATCTACGCGTCGCGGGGCTCCAGCACGAAGACCGCGATCTGTCGATCGGTCTTCGTCTGATACTCGTTGTAGTCGGGCCACACCGCAGCGGCACGCTGCCACCACAGCGAACGCTCTTCGCCCTCGAGCTCTCGCGCCGTGTAGTCACGACGATCTGCGCCGTCTTGCAGTTCTACGTGAGGCTGCTTGCGCATGTTTCCGCCCCATGCCGGCTCTTGGGGTGCCCCGCCCATGGAGGCGACCACGGCGTACTCGCCTTCGTGTTCAACCCGCATCAGCGCGGTCTTGCGCAGTGCCCCGCTCTTCGCGCCGACGGTGGTCAGAACGATGATGGGAACACCCCGCATCGTGTTGGCTTCCGTGCCACCCGATGCTTCGAACTTCTCGGCTTGGGTGCGAGCCCATTCAGACGTGGACGGCTTGTACTCTCCGGTCAGCGGCATGCCTTCATGTTAGTCGCGTCGAGCCAGCATGGAACATGCACACACAAAGCGGGGTGGATGCCCTAGCATCCACCCCGCTTTCTAAACGTGGTTACAGACCTGCGATTATTTCGCGCATGAGATCTGCGGTCTCGGACGGCGTCTTGCCGACCTTGACGCCCGCAGCTTCAAGCGCTTCTTTCTTCGCCTGAGCGGTTCCCGCCGAGCCGGAGACGATGGCGCCAGCGTGGCCCATGGTCTTGCCCTCGGGGGCGGTGAAGCCAGCAACGTAGCCAACAACCGGCTTCGTGACGTTCGCCTTGATGAAGTCTGCGGCACGTTCTTCAGCGTCGCCACCGATCTCACCGATCATGACGATGGCTTTCGTCTCGGGGTCTGCCTCGAACGCAGCCAGCGCGTCGATGTGCGTGGTGCCGATAACCGGGTCGCCGCCGATGCCGATTGCGGTCGAGAAGCCGATCTCGCGCAGTTCGTACATCATCTGGTAGGTCAGCGTGCCCGACTTCGACACGAGGCCGATCGGGCCCGTGCCAGCGATGTTGGCCGGGGTGATGCCGACGAGCGACTCACCAGGGGTGATGATGCCGGGGCAGTTCGGACCGATGATGCGGGTCGTGTTGCCCTTGCTCTGCGCGTATGCCCACGCCTCAGCGGTGTCGCCGACGGGAACGCCCTCGGTGATGACGACGAGCAGACCGATCTCGGCGTCAATCGCCTCGACCATCGCGTTCTTGGTGAAAGCCGGGGGCACGAACGCGATCGACACGTCTGCACCCGTCGCCTCCATCGCTTCGGCGACAGATGCGAACACCGGAAGTTCGACGCTCGAGCCATCAGCCGCGAAGTGCGACACCGTGGTGCCAGCCTTGCGTGCGTTCACGCCACCGACGACATTGGTGCCCGCCTTCAGCATGAGTGCCGTGTGCTTGGTGCCTTCGCCGCCGGTGATGCCCTGGACGATGACCTTGGAGTCCTTGTTGAGGAAGATCGACATTTCTCTACAGTCCTTGTTTCTCGCGGGCGATCAGGCGTTGGCCAGTTCGGCGGCCTTGTCGGCGCCCTCATCCATGGTCGAAGCCAAGGTGACGAGGGGATGGTTGGCGTTGCTGAGGATCGCGCGACCCTCTTCAACCTTGTTGCCATCGAGGCGAACAACCAGGGGCTTCGATGCGGCATCGCCGAGCGTCTCAAGGGCGCCGACAATACCGTTGGCAACAGCATCACACGCGGTGATGCCACCGAAGACGTTGACGAAGACGCTCTTGACCTGTGGGTCGCCGAGAATCACGTCAAGGCCAGCAGCCATGACTGCCGCCGAGGCTCCGCCGCCGATGTCGAGGAAGTTGGCGGGCTTCACGCCGCCGTGCTTCTCACCGGCGTAGGCCACGACGTCGAGGGTTGACATCACAAGGCCTGCACCGTTTCCGATGACTCCGACCTCACCATCGAGCTTGACGTAGTTGAGGTCGTTCGCTTTGGCCTTCGCCTCAAGCGGGTCAGCGGCATCTGTGTCTTCGAGCGCTTCGTGCTCGGGGTGACGGAAGCCAGCGTTCTCGTCGATCGATACCTTGCCGTCGAGTGCGATGACCTCGCCCTCTTCGGTGAGAACGAGGGGGTTGACCTCGACGAGCGTCGCGTCTTCACCCTTGTAGACGTTGTAGAGCTTGACGAAGACGTCGCTCACTTTGTCAACGAGGTCGGTGTCAAAACCTGCGGCTTCGGCGATTTCGACGGCCTTCTGCTTGTCGATACCCGCATTCGGGTTGACCTCGATGCGGGCAAGCGCCTCGGGGCGCTCGACAGCGAGAACTTCGATCTCAACGCCACCCTCGACGCTGCACAGCGACAGGTAGGAGCGGTTGGCTCGATCGAGCAACACCGAGAAGTAATACTCCTTGGCAATGCGGGCGCCCTGGGCGACCATTACTCGCTTGACGACGTGGCCCTTGATGTCGAGGCCGAAGATCGCCTGCGCGGCTTCATAAGCTTCATCGGGTGTCTTGGCGACCTTCACGCCACCGGCTTTGCCTCGGCCGCCAGCTTTGACCTGCGCCTTGACGACGACAACTCCGCCGATCTTCTCGGCGGCTGCCCGCACCTCCTCCGGCGTATCCGCGACGATACCGGCGAGAACCGGCACCTCGTACTTCTCGAAAAGGTCTCGTGCCTGGTACTCGTACAGATCCACAGTGCATTCCTTCGCTGGGGGCGATGTGGTGGTGGGTGACGCAAAAACGTCTTGATGTCGAGAGAAATCTCAACCGACACCCAAGCCTACTACCGCTGACTAAGTGGTCGTGACGGCGGATACTGCACCGCGGTTCTGCATGCGGTTCGCCGCCCGATCGGTAGGCTCAACTGCCATGAGCGAACCATCCACACCCTCCACCGCGCGCACATCCGTTGTAGCGGCGGCATTGGACTTGTTCGCCACTCAAGGCTTCGACCAGACATCGGTCGAGCAGATTGCCGCAGCAGCCGGGGTCTCACGCTCTACATTCTTTCGACAGTTCGGCGGAAAAGATGACGTCATCTTCGCCGATCACGAGGTAGTTCTCGACCAGTTGCGCGCGTTTCTCGGCGGCAAGCACGACAACCCGTGGGTCGCGGTGCGAGAAGCGTCGCTGCGGGTGTACCAACATTTCGCCGCCGACCCCGAGCTCGCACGGCGGCGCTACACCGTGGTGCGTGAGGTGCCCGCACTTCGCGAGCGCGAAATCGTGACGGTAGTGCGGTACGAACGACTGTTCGATGAGTATCTGCGCAATGCGCTGCCCGGCCTGGACCCTATCGACGCGGTGGGCTTCGCCGCACTCGTCACCGCCATTCACAACCATGTACTGCGCCAGCTCCTTCGCGGTGACAAGCACGTACCGGTGTCGGTGCTGCGCCGAGCGCTCGACGACGCCATGCTCCGTTTCGGTGTCGCCGACACAGACGCCAGTGCACCGGACGATCTCGTCGTGGCAACCTTTCCCCGCACGATGCCCACCGCCGAGGTGGCACGCCGACTGCGTGAGCAGCTCGACGCTGATTAGGGCACTCCTCCTAGGCTGAAGATGAACCGTAGTCACGCGACGCTCGCGCACATACCGAATGGTCGGTTAAGAAAGGAATCTCCCATGACTCGTACCGCTATCGTCACCGGCGCTGCCCGCGGCATCGGTGCCGCCACTGCCCTGCGCCTCGCCGCCGACGGCTACGCCGTTGCAGTGCTCGACCTCGATGAAGCGCAGTGCGCCGATACAGTAACGGCCATCACTGAGGCGGGTGGGCGCGCGATCGCCGTTGGCGCGAATGTTGCAGACGCCGAGGCGGTGGAAAGCGCTGTTGCCCGTGTAGCCGCTGAGCTCGGCGCTCCGACGATCCTGGTGAACAACGCGGGCATCCTCCGTGACAACCTGCTGTTCAAGATGACCGATGACGATTGGGACGCGGTCATGAACGTGCACTTGCGCGGCGCCTTCTTGATGTCGCGGGCGGTCCAGACCCATCAGGTCAAGGCCGGATGGGGCCGAATTGTGAACCTGTCGAGCACTTCTGCCCTCGGCAACCGCGGTCAGGCGAACTACGCCGCAGCGAAGGCAGGCATGCAGGGTCTCACCAAAACGCTGGCCATCGAACTTGGCCGCTACGGCGTTACCGCAAACGCGATTGCCCCAGGTTTCATCGCAACAGATATGACACGGGCGACGGCCGAGCGCATGGGCATCTCATTCGAAGACTTTCTTGCGGGCGCGGCAAAGGAGATTCCGGTCGGGCGTCCGGGATACCCCGAAGACGTTGCCGCGGCGGCGTCATTCTTTTGCTCTGAGGGCGCGAGTTTCACCTCGGGTCAGGTGCTCTACGTCGCCGGTGGTCCGCGCGCATGAGCATTGTGGCCGAGTCCCCCGCCGAGCTCGCATCGTGCGTCGGCGAAGCCGCCACCGGTGAATGGTTCACGATCGACCAACAACGCATCCAGTCGTTTGCCGATGCGACCGAGGACTGGCAGTGGATTCATCTGGATGCTGAGCGAGCAGCATCCGGCCCCTTCGGCTCAACCATCGCCCACGGCTACTTGACGCTGTCACTGCTGCCGCGGCTGACCGCCGGACTGCTTGAAGTAGGCAGAACAGCGATGGTCGTGAACTATGGCCTCGACAAGGTGCGCTTCTTGCAACCGGTGCCGGTTGATGCACGAGTGCGTGCGATCACTGAGATCAGCGGTGTCGAGTCCACCTCGCAGGGTTACCGGGTTTCGCTGAAGACGACCATCGAGCTCGACGGCGCTGAACGACCCGCCCTCATCGCCGAGACGCTCGCGCTGTTCGTTCCCGAGGCCTAACGCACGTGGCAGCGCGAGCTGCTTCCTCGCAAACCGACCATCCGGTATGCTTACGTGTGCACCCATCGCCGGGATGCGAGAGAGGCAGGTCGCAGATGACCGAGGTTCCAGGACTGAACGTCGCCGGGCTTACTGCATGGCTGGATGAGGCCCATCCCGACCTGGCACGCGACGAACTTACCGCCACTGTCATCGCGGGCGGGCGCAGCAACCTCACCTATGCGGTTGAGGGCGCGTCGATGCCCCTGATCGTGCGGCGTCCACCGCTCGGCCATGTGCTCTCGAGCGCTCACGACATGCGCCGCGAACATCGGGTGATCTCCGCCCTCGCAGGCAGTGCTGTTCCCGTTCCCGCGGCGATCGACGTCGTCGACGACACTGACGAGCATCTCGTCACGGGCACCACGTTCTTCGTCATGCAGCGCGCGCCTGGTCGAGTGCTCGCGCATCCCGCGCAGAACGCCAACTACTCCCCCGCGGGTCTTCGTGCGCTCAGCAAAGAACTCATCCGCGACCTTGCTGATCTTCACGCGATCGAGCCGGCATCAGTCGGCCTCGGCGACTTCGGCCGCCCGGACGGCTACCTTGAGCGCCAGCTTTCGACATGGCGACGGCAGCTTGACGCATCCCGATCGCGAGACACCCCCGAGCTCGACGCACTGCAAGCCTCGCTCGCGAACGACACCCCCGTCGCCACCCGCGCGTCGATCGTGCACGGCGACTATCGCCTCGACAACGCCCTCGTCGTCGGCGACAGCGATAGCCCCCATATTTCAGCAATCCTCGACTGGGAGATGGCCACGCTTGGCGACCCGTTCGTCGATCTGGGCATCTTCGCGCTCTACTGGGAGATCGCCGATCTGCCCGGCGCCAGCGGCGCCGTGCCGAGCGCGGTCGACGCCGCCGCAGGCTATCCCTCGTTCGAAGAACTCGTTGAGATCTACGCAGAGCGGGCAGGCACCGGCATCCCCGATCTTCGCTGGTACCGCGCTTTCGCCGCGTACAAGCTCGCCGTGATCCTCGAGGGCATCCACTTTCGCTACCAAGCCGGCGACACCGTCGGCGAAGGCTTCGACCGCATCGGTGCCCTCGTGGCGCCACTCGCATCCAAAGGACTGGAGGTCCGCTGATGGATTTCGCCCCCGACGCTCGCACCGAAGAGATCACCGCCAGAGCCCGCGCCTTCGTCGACCAGCACGTGCTCCCCGCCGAGCCGACACTCAAACAACAGCTAGCGGCAACCCCAGACGAATGGTCTACCCGCCCGATCGTGCGCGAGTTGCAGCAGCGGGCGCGAGACGAGGGGTTGTGGAACCTGTTCCTCCCCGGAGACCCTGCCAAAACCGGCGCTGCGGGCTTGACCAACCTGCAGTATGCACTCGTTGCTGAGGTCACGGGGTGGAGCCCCCAGCTTGCCCCCGCGGCCTTCAACTGCGCGGCTCCCGACACCGGCAATATGGAAGTGCTGAACGAGTTCGGCACCGAGGTTCAAAAGCAGCAGTGGCTCGCACCCCTGTTGCGTGCCGAGATCCGCTCATCGTTCTGCATGACCGAGCCTGATGTCGCCTCTTCAGACGCGACGAACATCGGCACCCGCATTCGTCGCGACGGCGACTCGTACGTGATCTCGGGGCGCAAATGGTGGTCGACGGGTGCGATGAATCCTGACGCCGCGATCTTCATCGTCATGGGAAAGACAGATCCGGATGCTGATCGCCACCGTCAGCAGTCGATGATCCTCGTTCCCAGAGACACCCCCGGTGTGCGCATCGTCAGGCCGCTTTCCGTCTTCGGCTACGACGACCGCGACCATGGCGGCCACGCCGAGGTGGCTTTCGACGACGTGCGCGTGCCAGCAGCGAATCTCATCGGAGAAGAGGGCAGCGGATTCGCCATTGCCCAAGCGCGGCTCGGCCCCGGGCGCATCCACCATTGCATGAGGGCTCTTGGCATGGGCGAGCGAGCGCTCTCTCTAATGACGCAACGCGCCAACGAACGGCATGCCTTCGGGCGTTCACTCGCCGAACAGGGTGTTGTGCGCGAGTGGGTGGCTGAATCGCGCATTCAGCTTGAAGCGCTGCGTTTGCTCGTGCTCAAGACTGCGTGGCTCATGGACACGGTCGGCAATCGCAAAGCGATGACTGAGATTCAGTCGATCAAGATCGCGGTTCCTCTCGCCATGCAGACGATCGTCGACCGCGCGATTCAAGTGCACGGTGGAGCTGGCGTCTCCTCAGACACGCCCCTGGCCGAACTGTATGCGGGCATTCGATCGTTGCGCATCGCTGACGGGCCCGACGAGGTGCACCTTGCAAGCCTTGGCCGAAACGAGCTGCGTCGCTGAGCATGGCGGCCTACTTGTGAGGAATTCCCGCGATCATGCCGCCATCGACAACAAACTCCGCACCGCTGGTGAATGCCGAGGCATCGCTCGCAAGAAACACGATGGTGCCCGCAACGTCGCTCGACACCCCCGCGCGGCCGAGGGGAATGTCTAGACGCGCGGGATCGATGCGGCTACTCATCTCAGACTCTATGAAGCCGGGGTGCACCGAGTTCACCCGAATTCCAAAGGAGCCAAGTTCAACAGCCATCGACTGACTCAGACCCCGCACGCCGAACTTCGACGCCGTGTAACCGTGCAGTCCAGGGCTGCCTCGCATGCCTTCAACCGACGAGATGTTGATAATCGACCCGCGCGACTGCGCCTTCATGACCGGCACGACCGCTCGGCAACCAAAGAACACGCCAGTGAGGTTCACGGCGATCACAGCGTTCCATTTTGCCGTGGTGAGGTGCTCGATGGGCGCCGCGTTGACGATGCCCGCGTTGTTCACCAGCACGTCTATCGAGCCGAACGCGTCGAGGGCAGTGGCCACCGCGGCATCCCACTGGGCTTCATCGGTGACATCGAGAAGCACGAACCGTGCGCCTTCGCCGAGTTCGACAGCGAGCGCGCTGCCCGCTTCTTCGAGGATGTCGGCGATGAGCACTCGGGCTCCCGCAGCGTGCAAGGCACGCACATAGGCTTCGCCGAGCCCCCGCGCGCCGCCGGTGACCAGCGCAACGCGGCCGTCGAGGTCGATCACCGTGGTCATGATGTCATCCTCATGTTGCCACCGCGATGACCACTCGCCCTACGGTGGCTCCGGCAGCGAGCGAAGTGAGCGCCGCGGGCGCTTCATCGAACGGCACGACGTGGTCCACCACGGGATGCAGCTCGCCATCATCTGCGAGGCGGGTCAACGCTGCGCGAGCCTCGTCGACGAGATCGGGTCGCACGCTCGGGTACAGGCCCCAGTGCAGCCCGACGACCGAGTAGTTCTTCACCAGCACATGACCGGCTGGCAGTTGCTGGATGGATCCACCCGCGAAACCCACCACAACGATTCGCCCCTCAAAAGCGATGCACTTGGTAGATGCGTCAAAAGCCGCGCCGCCGACAGGATCGAACACGACGTCGGCACCGTGCCGCGCGGTGGCGGCTTTGACTGCCGATGCGATGTCATCCTCGCCGCGCACGATGACGACCTCACAGCCAGCGTCACGTGCGACAGCAGCCTTTTCCTGCGAACCGACCACGCCAATCACGCGAGCGCCCGCAGCGACGCCGAGATGCACCGCGGCGAGCCCTACGCCGCCGGCTGCGGCGTGCACCAGCAGCCATTCCCCTGACTGCAGCGATGCCCGCCGATGCAGTCCGAACCACGCGGTCTGGTATGCGATCGTCACTCCTGACGCCTCAGCATCTGTCAACGAAGCAGGCACCGCCCAGACATCGGAAGCTGGCACGGCCGCATACTCGGCCAGCACACCGATCTTCGAACCCATCACGCGGTCACCGATGGCGAACTGATCAACCTCGGCACCGACCGCCACCACCTCGCCGACGAGCTCGACGCCGGGCACGAACGGCAACTCGGGTTTGACCTGGTATTCGCCCCGACACAACAGCACATCTGGAAAGTTCGCGGCGACCGCGCGCACCCGCAGCAAGACTTCGCTGGGACCCGCCACCGGAATGGCGATCGACTCGAGCGAGAGCGCGTCGACGGGCTCGCCAAGTTGGGTCACGCGCCAAGCACGCATGGTTTCGGGCAATGACATCCACAACTCCTTTGTCGGGGCATCCCGCTTCGCGCTATGTCGCGACGGGACTCAGGCTGGCTAAGAAAAGTTCGGTCAGCTGGCGCGCGACGAGCGACTTGCTCTCTGGGCCGTCGGGCGAATACCACTGCGACAGGTAGTGCACGTCGCTGAAGAAATGGGCGGCGAGCATCGCGAGCGGAATGTCGGTGCGATAGCGCCCCTCTGCCTGACCGCGCTCGATGAGGCCCGCGAACTCGTCGTGATACTCACGTCGCCGCACCGTGACCTCACGTTGTCGCTCCGCCGACAGCATGTGCACGCTGCGAAAGAAGACCGTTGCTTCGGCCATGTGATCAATCGACGACTCGATCACATCGATGCAGATCGCCCCAAGCACCTCATCGACGGAGCCTTCGCGCGCAAGGATCTCGTCGAGGCGAGCCTTCTGCATCGAGAGCAATGAATCGTAGATGCCGAACAGCAGATCATCTTTCGATTCGAAGTAGTGATACATCGCGCCTTTAGTGACACCAGCGGCTTCGACAATCTGCTGAACGCTCGTGTTCGCGTACCCACGCGTGGAAAAGAGGTCGACGGCGGCGCGCTTGACATCGACCGCGACATGAGAATCTTTCATACCCTCATCTTTCACCCGTTTCACGGATCACAAGAACGGACGGATGCCCGCACCACCGTCAATCGGCAGCGTGTGCCCGGTGATCCACGCCGCGTCGTCAGAGAGCAGAAATGCCACGGGACCGGCAACATCGGAGGTCTCTCCCAATCGCGCCAAGGGGTAGGCAGCAGATGCCTCTGCTTCTCGACCCTCATAGAGGGCCCGAGCGAAGTCTGTTTTGATGACCGCGGGGGCCACCGCGTTCACGCGAATCGCAGGAGCAAGCTCAAATGCGAGTTGCATGGTCATGTTGATCACGGCTGCCTTCGAGATTCCATAGAACGCGATGCCGGGGCTTGCACCGAGTCCTGCCACGGAGGCGAGGTTCACAACCGACTTCGAGAGTCCGCCCGCGAGTGCGGCACGCGTCCACTCGAGACCCGCGATGACGTTGACCTCGAGAATTTTGCGGGCAGCGGCAGCATCCACGTCGACAATGGGGCCATAGATCGGGTTGATTCCGGTGTTGTTGACGAGGTGATCGAGCCGCCCGTGTGTTTCGGCGACGTGAGCAAAGACGGCAGCACGGTGTTCGGCGTCGTCGGCTCGTCCGACAATACCGACGGCCGCGTTTCCCAGTTGGTCGACGGCCGCATCGAGCGATTCTTGTTTGCGGCCGGTGATGATCACCGACCCGCCCTCGTCGACAAGGCGTTGTGCGATAGCGAAACCAATGCCGCGGCTTGCGCCGGTGATCACGCTGACGGTGCCTTCAAATCGGCGAAGCGCGGTTGGCTCAAACGTGGGGGGACTCTGCATAGCGATGACGCCTCCTTGCGACATACCGGCTGGTCGGTTTTGACACTTTAGCACGCGACAGCGCTGGATCGACAGCAAATGCGCCCGCCAGCGTACACCGCGACCTGACCGCTGACCACTCTCTCTGCAGATCCGCTGCGCGACCACTACCCTCGCTCTATGGGTCTCTTCCGCAGCACACCAAAGACGGTTCGTCTTGAGTCCACGGCGATCCCGCTGGAACCGGGCGATATTGAGCAGAAGGCCACGCACGCTCCGTGGAGCCTGTGGGCTGACGGGTTCGGCCGCCTCAGCGTTCGCGCGGTGCAGATCATCGTGGTTTTCATCGTGCTCGCCGCGGTTGTCGTTGGCCTGCAACAAGTCACCCTGGTCGCTATCCCGCTCGCGATCTCACTGATTCTTGCGAGTGCTTTCGCCCCGCTGATGGCATTTCTCACTCGGCGCGGAATGCCACGACTGCCGTCGACGATCCTGACCATGCTGAGCATCGTGATCGTTCTCGGTCTGCTCGGCTGGCTGATCGTCTGGGCGGTCCGCGACCAGTGGGACGAGCTCGCCGAACAGGCGCAAGCGGGCTTCCAAGATGTTCTGGCTTGGGTGCAGACTCTCCCGTTCGAATTCCTCACTACCGAGCAGATCGACGAGTGGACGGCGACCGTGCTCGACTTCGTCACCAGCGCCCAATTCGGCTCCGGTGCAATCGCGGGCGTGAGCGCGGTAGCGAGCTTCGCCACCGGCTTCATCTTGATGGTGACCATTCTGTTCTTCTTCTTGAAGGACGGCGGCATCATGTGGGAGTTCATTCTTCGTCCGCTCCGTGGCGCGCACTATCAGCGAGCCCGCCGTATCGGTGACAAGACAGTCACCGTGCTGGGCTCTTACGTGCGCGGCACGGCAACGGTTGCTTTGGCCGACTCGATCGGCATCTTGATCGGGCTGCTCATTCTTCAGGTGCCGCTCGCGCTGCCCTTGGCAGTGTTGGTCTTCTTGCTGGCGTTCATTCCGTTCGTCGGCGCGACGCTGGCCGGAATTCTGGCCGCCCTCGTCGCCTTGGTCTCAAACGGCTGGGTCAATGCCCTCTTCGTGGTCGGCGTCGTCGTGCTGGTCAATCAGCTCGAAGGAAACTTCTTGCAACCCGTGCTGATGGGCCGCACCATGAAGCTGCATGCTTTCGTGATTCTGGTGGCCTTGACGGTCGGCACCGTGGTCGGCGGCATTCTCGGCGCCATTCTCGCGGTGCCCATCACCGCGGCGGCATGGGGCGTCGTGCAGGTGTGGGACGGCCCGCATCTTCCGGCACGCTGGGCGCGCAAGAAAGAACGAATATCCACATAGGTCCGCGAACCGAACCTGTTGCGCATCGGCGCAGAACGACAAGATGGTCTCATGCCATACGACATCCCCGCGCCGATGCTCGCGAAGGCCGTTCCAGCGATCCCTGATCCCGCGAAGACTGCCGGCGGGTTGAGCTTCGAGCCGAAATGGGATGGGTTTCGGGCCCTCATCTCGTGGGATGGCGAGACCGTTGAGATCGCGAGTCGCGGCGCCAAGCCGCTGACCCGCTACTTTCCCGAGCTCGTGGCTGCGCTCGCGCAGATTCTGCCCGAGCCGTGTCTGATAGATGGCGAGATCGTCGTGCCGACTGGTGCCCCTGGCTCACAGAAGCTCGATTGGGAGTCGCTGAGCCAGCGCATCCACCCAGCAGCGTCGCGCATCACCACGCTGAGCGAAGAGACACCCGCGATGTTCATCGCCTTTGATCTTCTCGCGCGCGGCGATCGCAAGCTTCAGAACGAGCCGTTCTCCGTGCGCCGGGCCCAACTCGTTGATCTGCTCACTGCAGTGCCCCACCCGGTGCATGTGACTCGCACCACCGATGACCCTGCTATCGCTTCGCAGTGGCTCGAGCAGTTTGAAGGTGCGGGCCTTGACGGCGTGATCGCAAAACCTCTCGCCCTGCCGTACGCCCCTGGCAAGCGCACCATGCTGAAAATCAAGCACCACCGCACAGCCGACGTCGTGGCGTTCGGCTACCGGGTGCACAAGTCTGGTCGGGGCGTGGGATCACTGTTGGTGGGCCTCTACAACGAAGACGGCACGCTGGCGCAGGTGGGTGGGGTCTCTGCCTTCAGCGACAAGCGTCGGCTCGAACTGATCGATGAGCTTGAGCCATTGGTTGATCGGGATGCTGATGGCAATGCGTCGAAAGGAGCAACCGATCGTTCGCGATTCAGTGGCTCGAAAGATGTCTCTTTCGTGCAGCTACGGCCCGAGCGGGTACTCGAAGTGCGATACGACCAGCTCGAGGGTCGGCGTTTCAGGCACACGGTGCAGTTCGAGCGCTGGCGGCCTGATCGCGAAGCGCAATCGTGCACATACGAGCAGCTAGACCAGGTTGCCGCCTACGACCTGGGCGACGTACTCGACTAAGAGCGGGCTTGGGAACGAGGCGACCAACCGGCGGGCGGAGTGAACTCCACAACGGGTGAGACTGGTTCGCCCGAAAGCTCCTTCATGACAGGCTCAAGCATGTCCCATGACTCGGGATGCCGCGCCGCATACTTCTTGAGTACGGCAGCAGATTCCGCTTCATCGAGCATTCGCACGTGGGCGGGCACTCGTCGCACGCGCCCAGTGCTCAGGTATGCAACCCCGTTGGCCGCCATGTTTCGATACCAGTCCGCACGCTTTCCGAATCCTGAGCCCACCCGCACCACATTGCGCTCACGATCGGTGACCTCGACCACGACGTATCGTGGCAGACCCGACTTGCGGCCCTGATGCTCGATCATGACGAACCGCTCCCCCAGCATCCATCCCAATCTGGCTCGATACAGCAGGATGGGGGCGCGCATCAGCCACCGCGTGCGCAGCATGCGCTCGGCGTACTCGGCAGCGTAGTTGCGTTCAGTCATCAGTTTTCTTTGCTCGGCTAGGTTGCACCCGCGGCGGTTCGCCGGGCATCTTCGGAAACTCTGGCGGAAAGGGCAACTCGCCCAGGCCGTCGTCGAGATCGCGCTGCCACCACTCGAGCAGAGTGTCGATGCGCCCAGGGTTCGCTGGCATCTCGGCCCAAGGGTCGCCGACCTCTGCGAGACGCGCCGGCACCGAGCGCACGGTGAAGCTCACCGGGTCGACGTGGGCAAGCTCGTCCCAGCCAAGGGGCGTCGACACGGTTGCCTCGGCAAGTGCGCGCGGGCTATAGGCGCCTGCCATGGTGCGATCGCGGTTGGCTTGGTTGAAGTCGACGAAGACTCGCTCGCCTCGTTCTTCTTTCCACCAGTTCATGGTGACCTTGTCGGGCATTCGGCGCTCGAGTTCGCGGCCGGCCGCAATCACCGCGTGGCGAACGTCAAGAAACTCATGGGTGGGCTCAATCGGGCAGAAGATATGGATGCCGCGATTGCCGCTCGTCTTGACGAAGGCATCGAGGCCCGCCTCTGTCAGCACTTCGCGCAGCGCAGGAGCCACCGCTGCGGCATCCGAGAAGTCAGTTCCGGGTTGCGGATCAAGATCGATGCGCAACTCCACCGGATTATCGGTGTTGGCAGCTAACGACGCCCATGGGTGAAAGACAATGGTGTTCATCTGCGCAGCCCAGACGACCGCCGCCGTTTCGGTGAGCACTAGCTGCGGGTGCCTTCGCCCGCTGTTGTATTTGACCGTCACCGACTCGATGAAGTCTGGGGCGCCCTTGGGAGGATTCTTCGAGTAGAAACGCTCGCCATCGACACCGCCAGGAAACCGCTCCAACGACACTGGCCGGTTGCCGTTGGCGCTGAGGAATGGTTCGCTGACGGCGATGAGATATTCGGCGAGCTCGTGTTTGGTGATGCCAAGTTCGGGCCACAGCACACGATTCGGGCTCGACAACCCCACTTTGCGGTCGCCGTCGGGCCCGGCGATTGTCAACGTCGTTCGCTCGGAAGCCATGTCTCGACTTTAGGCCTGATGCTCGACCGGGCGTGAGTGATATTCGGTCAGTCCTCGACGGTCAGCAACGGCGCGAGCTCGTCTCGCGTCACGCGGATCCACGGCCCTGCCGGGTCCACAACGATTCCTGAGAGGCCCTGGTCGCCCTGAATTGCTTTCGCCAGCTGAGCTGTCGTGATTTTCGCGGATTTGTCTCCGCGGCCAACAGCGGCAACCTCAAGCGGGTGCGAGTACACCTCGAGGAACCGCGATCCATCTTCAGAGCGCCCCTCGGCGACGCCGGGGCGATCGTCTGCTGTGGTTCCGATCGCAACCCACAACGGTGCCTCGGCGAGCGCTGCTACGACCGCTGCACCCGTCTCGTCGGTGCGCTCAGCCGCCAAGAGGGTCTTGAGCGCAAGCTTGGGGTCCATCTGCGCGATGACCTTCTCAAGCAGCTCACGAGGCAGCGTGACACGCGCCTGGCCCGAGGCGTGGTCGATGATCACACCGGCATAGGTACCCGAGAGCACGTGCCGAATAACGCCCAGCACGGGCTGCCCCATAGCCGAAGTGGCAGTGTCACCGTCGGCTCGAACGCTCTCTTGGAGCGCCGCCCCGCTGCTGTACGCGAGAGCGTAGTTCTTCTCACCGATTGTGGCCATAGCGAGCGGCAACGGCTTGCTTTCAGCAATCAGCGCGCGGGCATCGCCCTTCACTCGCAGATAGAGGTGACCCTGAAGCATCTGCCGCACGACGTTGAGCACTTCGGGGGCCGTGGCCGGCGCGCTGACTTGAGCGAGCGCGGTGCGAACGAGAACATTGTCGCGCAGCCCCGGAATCGATTCGTTGGGCGGCGGCGCCGTTTCGGGCGCTGGCGGACGGGGCGCGGCCTGAGGCGGCGCGGGTGCAGCAGCTTGTTCGGCGGGTGCAGCTGCCTTGGTAGCTCCGAAACCACCAAACGACGACATAGAGATGCCAACGGATGCTGTGGGCTCGGCGGCAGCTGTGCTCGCCTCATCGACCGAGCCATCTGCTTCAGCAGTTACGGCCGCTGCGCCTTGTTCGGGCGCATCGACTGCCGCGTTTGCTGCTGGTTCTTCGACTGAACTGCCAGCGGCTTCACCGTCAGCCACGTCGGGCTCAGCATCGGTCTGGTCAGCGGAGTCCTTTGGACGGCGCGAGAAGAGTGCCATAGTTCGAGCCTACGCGCCTGACAAAGAGTTCGCACCGCGCTTGCAATCCTTGCGTCGCCGTGTGACTCGCGTTCCGGCAGCCGCGAACTACAGCTTCTCGATGGGCGCGATCTTGATCAGCAGCTTCTTAGGGCCAGCCTTTTCGAATCGCACATGCGCAACGCGTTTGGCGCCTTCGCCTGTGACGGCGTCGACGCGGCCCTCACCGAAATCATCGTGGCGAATCCGGTCGCCTGAGCCGAGCACCATGTCGCCGTTGTCTCGCACCTTCGCGGGAATGCGGTTGGCGAACTTCTCAATGCCCGGGCTCGGGGCGCGTTTCGGCAGCGGCACGAGGTCGTCGCCGTAGCGGCCGCCACCGCCACCTGAACCGCCGAAGCCGCCACCGGGGCGACGGGCATTGAGCGCGCGAGACTGCGTTCCGCCCCGCGAATTGACGTCTCCGGGCGACTGGCGCCAGTGCAGCAGTTCTGCGGGAATCTCTTGCAAAAAGCGGCTGGGCATCGCGACGGTTACTTCGCCGAACTGTGCCCTGGTCATCGCGAGCGACAAGTACAGGCGCTTGCGTGCCCGCGTGATGCCGACGTAGAAGAGGCGACGTTCTTCTTGCGGTCCGCCGGGCTCACCCGCCGAGATGCGGTGCGGAATGAGGTCTTCTTCGACGCCCGTGACGAACACAGCGTCGTATTCCAGCCCCTTGGCTGTGTGCAACGTCATGAGTGACACCGTGCCCGACGCATCTTCGAGGTCGTCGGTGTCGGCGACGAGCGCAACCTCAGAGAGGAAGTCGATCACGGTGCCCTCGGGGTTGTTTCGCGCGAACTCTCGCGCGACGGCGACGAGCTCGTCAAGGTTCTCGACGCGCGCCTCATCTTGCGCATCTTTCGTGGCCCGCAGGGCATCGGTATAGCCCGTCTTTGCGAGCAGAAGTTGCAAGCCGGCTGCCACTGCCGTCGGCGGGGCAAGCTCTCCCGAGGCGGGAAGCATAAGGGCGGTGGCTTCGACCAGCACATCGTCGAGGTGAGCAATAGCCTTCTGAATCTTTGGTCCGACTCCGAGTGCGGTGGAGTTTGCGAGTGCATCGCGGAAGGTCATCTGGTGCTCGGCGGCGAACCTCGCGATTGTCTCGACTGTCACGTCGCCGATGCCGCGCCGCGGCCGGTTGATGATTCGTCGCATCGCCATTTCATCGGCGGGGTTCGCTACGGCAACCAAATATGCCATCGCGTCTTTGATCTCGGCGCGGTCGTAGAACTTCGTGCCACCCATGATCTTGTAGGGCAATGCCGAACGAATAAAGATCTCTTCAATCGCGCGCGACTGCGAATTCGTGCGATAGAAGACGGCGATCTCGGAGTAATCCACGCCCGCGCGGTGGATGCGGTCAATTTCGTCGGCGATGAACTGTGCTTCGTCGTGCTGCGAATAGCCGGTGAAGCCAATGATCTTTTCGCCTTCGCCGACGTCGGTCCACAGCTTCTTGTCTTTGCGGTCGAAGTTGTGACCGATGACGGCATTGGCTGCCGAGAGGATGTTCTGGGTCGAGCGATAGTTCTGCTCGAGGAGCACGACCTTGGCGCCCGGGTAGTCACGCTCGAACTCGCTGATGTTGCGAATATCCGCACCGCGGAAAGCATAGATCGACTGGTCAGAGTCGCCGACGACGGTCAGCGATGCGCCTACCGCATCGCTGCTCGCCGCCGGCTCCGGTTCAAAGATCATCATGCCGCTGGAGTGCTCAGCGGGCGCGGCGTCGGAGCCGACCGGACGCGTCAGCTCGTGAATTAGGGCGTATTGGGCGTGGTTCGTGTCTTGATACTCGTCGACCAGAATGTGCCGAAAGCGGCGGCGGTAGACATCGGCCACGTGCGGAAACGCCCGAAACAGATAGACAACCTGACCGATGAGATCGTCGAAGTCAAAGGCATTCGCCTTCTGCAATTCGCGTTGGTACGCCGCAAAGACCTCGATGAAGATGCGCTCGGCGGGGTCGCTCATATTCGCCTGTCGCGCGTAGGAATCAGCATCCGCCAATTCATTCTTGAGCTTCGAAATGCGCGACTGTGTGGCCGCAGGAGTCAATCCGTATGCGTCAGCTTCGTGCTCTTTCACCAGTCGTTTGAGCAGTGCCCGCGAATCGCCGGAGTCGTAGATCGTGAACGCCTTCGTGAACCCGAACTGCTCGGCCTCTCGGCGCAGAATGCGCACGCAAGCAGAGTGGAAGGTCGAAATCCACATTCCGCGAGCCGAATCGCCCACCAGCTGTTCCACCCGCTCGCGCATTTCGCCCGCGGCTTTGTTGGTGAAGGTGATCGCCAGAATCTGGCTCGGCCAGGCTTCTCGACTGTAAAGAAGGGATGCCACACGGCGCGTGAGCACACTCGTCTTTCCTGAGCCGGCACCGGCGACAATCAGCAGAGCGGGCCCGCGATAGGTGACCGCTTCGCGCTGGGGGGCGTTCAGGCCCGCAAGCAAATCGTCGCCCGGGCGACCGCCGCTGGCATTCGTTGAGGGGTCAACAACGACAGGAACAGATGCCGCGCGAGAGGCGGCCGCAGAGGCGTCGGTCATAGCCCGACAAGTCTAGGCGTCTGCTCTGACAGTGCCCACGCCGCGGTAGCTCTTGCGAGGCTCCCCAGTCATGCTGAACGCTCAGGATTTTCCTGAGAGAATCATCCCGTGCGCACACTCCTCAATGTCATTTGGCTCGTTCTGTCGGGCTTTTGGATGTTTCTCGGCTACATGCTCGCGGGCGTTGTGCTCTGCATCCTGATCCTGACGATCCCGTGGGGCATCGCATCTTTCCGCATCGGTGTCTACGCGCTCTGGCCCTTCGGCCAGACCGTGGTGTCGAAGCCGACAGCGGGCGTCGGCTCATTCCTCGGCAACGTGGTGTGGATCATCCTCGCGGGCTGGTGGCTTGCTCTCGGACATATCGGCACCGGTATTGCCATGTGCATCACGATCATCGGCATTCCGCTGGGCATCGCCAGCTTCAAGATGGTGCCGGTATCGCTCGCGCCGCTCGGCAAAGAGATCGTGCCGAGCGATTCGATACGCGCTCAGTATTAGACGCTCGGCCGCTTTCCGGTGAAGATCACTCCCCGGTAGTTTTCGTCACTCCAGCGCACGAGCTGTTCAAGCTCAGCGCTACGCATCGGCATGTCATGGGTATCGACCCAGGTTTCGCCCGCGGCCACGGTCACCCACGGATCTTGCAGAAGAACGATGCCGTTGGATGCTGCGTGAGCGGTGATCCAATGCGGTCCCGTCTCGCCGTGCATTGGTGCTTCATCGATGAGCAAGAGTGCGAGCTCGCCCGCTTCCACCCGGCGGAGGATCTCTTCGATGCTCACACGGTCGCGGCGAAGTGGCACGCCCAACGCCGCTGCCTGACGCCATGACTCTGCCTGCAGCTCCGCACGGAAGTCGTAGTCGAACCCCGACACGTCTTCAAGCAGCACTGGGCCGTCGTGGTCGAGGGCAACCTCGATCGGTACGTCACCGAGGTGCTCGCGCAGCGCTACCGCCAATCCGACGGGCTCGCACGCGGGGTAGTTGCTTGCGCGTCGCCAGAACTCGATTTCGCGTTCGCGATCGCCGGCATCGCCCGAAAGCGCTCCATGTCCGAACGCATCAGCGGCGATCAGAGCCGCAACCGCGCCGCACGTGAACAGCGTCGTCTGCGCGTAATACCCCGGCTCAGTGTGTTCAACGTGACGCAACCAGAGCACAAGTCCGCGCACGAACTCAGTCCCCACGGCCGCCCATGGCTGCCGCATGGGGGTGAACATGGTCGCGAATGACGGCTCGGCAACACCTTCAGGCAGCTCCCACTTCACGGCCACGTCGTCTCGCCAACGCGCAAGGTCTACCACTGCGTCCAGCAACGCTTCACCGGCAACGGCATCGACGTACCAAAGATCCACAATCTTGGTGGCCGCCGTTGCGGGCCGTGCGGTCGTCAGCACTGCCGCGGTGAGCGCACCGTCACGATCTCGAATAACGCCGAGCTCTGGGCGATACAGCGAACGGTCAATGCGCCAGCGGTCTGCGCGGGTGCCTGAGATGAGCTCGGCAACCTCGGCGAGCGCCACCTCGTCGGCTGGAACAAGCAGTGTGTCAAACATGTGATTCGTTTCCATGGTGGGTGGTGTTCTCCCGGTGCGCCGCAGCCACCAGCAGTGCGGTGTATTCGTGACGGGGAGCACTCAATACCTGCGCGCAGGTGCCCGTCTCGACGACCCGACCGTTCCAGAGCACGGTCACGGTGTCGGCGAGCATTCTCACCACGGCAAGATCGTGTGAGATGAACAGCACTGCAATGCCAAGCTCATCTCTCAGTCGCAAAATGAGGGCGAGAATCTGCGCTTGCACCGACACATCTAGAGCAGAGACTGACTCGTCGCAGATGAGCAGACGCGGCTGTGGTGCGAGCGCCCGAGCGATCGCGACGCGCTGACGTTGCCCACCCGAAAGCTCGGCCGGGCGTTTGCGCGAAAACTCCGCAGGAAGCCCCACGGTTTCGAGCAGCACATCGACCTCGCTCGACGAGCGTCCGGCAACGTGAAGCGCCTCACGCAGAATCGCCCCGATCGACATCATCGGGTTGAGCGACGAATACGGGTCTTGGAACACGATCTGCATCTGATCGGGCGTGCGTGAAGCACGGCCAGGCGCGAGCTCCGCGCCGGCGAACGTGACAATACCGCCATCCTCGCGTTCGAGGCCCGCGATACAGCGCGCAAGCGTCGACTTTCCTGACCCCGACTCGCCCACTACCCCAGCGATTTCTCCGGGCGAGATACCCAGCGACACATCATCGAGCACGGTGCGGTCGCCGAAGTGTTTGGTGATGCCGATCGCGCTCACGATCGGCACCGACTGCGCGCTGCGCAGTGTTTCCGCTGCCGATGCCGTCGGGGCGACTGAACGCACGGCAAGCACCGGATCCGCTTCGATGAGCGCCCGCGTGTAGGCGTGTTGCGGATCGGCAAGCACTGACGATGTGGCGCCGCGCTCGACCACTTCGCCGTGGCGCATCACCAGCACATCATCGGTGCGGCCGCGCACGAGACCCAGATCATGAGAGATGAGAATCACGCAGAGGTTGCGCTCACGCTGAATCGCGCGCAACAGATCGAGAATCTCGGCCTGATTGGATGCGTCAAGGGCTGTGGTTGGTTCATCAGCGATCAACAGCAATGGGTTGGCGGCGAGCGCGGCGGCAATTGCCACACGTTGCCGCATCCCTCCTGAGAGCTGATGAGGATACGCGCGAGCGACCTCGGCAGGCAGCTTGACCTCGGCGAGGCGCGCCGCGACTGCTGCGTCCTTCTCGAGGCGTGTGAGCTTCCGTGCCTCGGCGGCTTCAATCGTCCATGCGATCTGTGCGCCACAGCGGTGTACCGGCGAGAGGCTCGTGAACGGGTCTTGAAGCAACAACGCGACAGTGCGGCCGCGCACCTTGCGCCACGCGGAGGCAGCCGCATCCAACGCGGTCGTCGAATCGCCAATCGTTGCCGTACCCGACGCGTGAAACCCACGAGGGAGCAACCCGACCAAGGATTTGGCAGTGAGCGTCTTACCCGAACCGGATTCGCCGATGATCGCGAGGGTTCGTCCGGGTTCGATGACCAGATCGATCGGAGCCACCATGTGAGTGTCTTGCCTCAACACGCTGAGGCCTTCGATTGTCACGCCGCTCATGCAGGATCTCCAACTTGTGCGAGACGTTGCCCTGCCCAGTCACCCACAAGGTTGACCGCAGAAGCGACGAGGATGATCAGCAGCGCTGGCACGAGCACCGCGGCGGGGTTGTCAAACATGATCGCGCGGTTGTCAGTGAGCTGACGCCCCCAGTCGGCGGTGCCCGGAGTTACTCCTACACCCAAGAACGACAGCGACGAGAACGCAACCAGGGCAAACGCGACGTTGAGCATCACGTTGGTGAGCACCAGGGTTGACACGTTCGGCAGAATGTGGCGAAACATCACGCGCCATCGAGACAGCGACAGCATGCGCGCCGCCTCGATATACGGGCGCGCGGTCTGCTCAAGCACCCCAGCGCGCACGATACGAATATCGGAAGGGGAAAACAGCAGAATCAGCAAGACCACCGTGATCCAGTAGCCGCCGCCGAGCACGCCCGACACCACAATCGCTGCGAGCAATACCGGCAGCGCAAGAAGCAGGTCGGTCCACCTGCTCACCACGAAGTCGAGCCAGCCCCGCTCGTAGCCGGCCAGTGTGCCCAACAGCACGCCGAGGATCATCGAACCGATCGCGACACATACCGGCCCGACGAGCGCCGACGCGGCGCCAGCGACAGTCATCGCCAGAATGTCGCGCCCGAGTTCATCGGTACCGAGCGGATAGCCGGGACTTCCCGCTGGCAGCAGGCCCGACAAAATGTCTTGCTTCATGGCATCGGGGTAGAGCAGGTTGCCAAAGAGCGCGGCGAGCACCGCGAGAACGAGAATGGTGACAGACAGCACAACCATCACCGGCAGCGCGCGGCGGCGCCTCTCGTTGGGCGTCTGCATCAGCTGAATCGCGGCGGTCACGCGGGGCCTCCTGCCTGACGAATGCGGGGGTCCAACAGCATGTAGGCGAGGTCGGCGAGCAGCGCGATCACGGCGATGATGACGGCGACGAGCAAGGTGAGCGACTGTACAACAGCGATGTCTTTGAATAGCACCGACCCTTGAAGCAAAGTGCCCAGGCCAGGCAGCGCGTAAGTAGTTTCAGCGAGCACCGTGCCTCCGACGAGAAAAGTCAACACAAGAGAAGCCCCCGTGACGATGGGGATGGCTGCGTTTCGCAGCGCGATGCGCTGCACACTCGCAGGAGACAGCCCACGCGCGCGAGCCGAAGTCACGTAATCAGTCTCAAGTTCGCGGATCATTGCGGTGCGCGTGAGCTTGAGCACGATTGCGCCCAGGCCAAGGGCGAGAGTTACCGCCGGCAGCACCAGGTGCCACAGCGTGTCAAAGCCGCCGGATCCCGCTCCGTAGACCGGAAAGATCGGCAAGTAGTAGGCGAAGACGTAGAGGAGGAGCAGTCCGACAGCGAAGGTGGGAGCGCTCAGACCAACGATCGCCAAACCGTTAGCGGAGCGGTCTGCGAGACCGCCAGCGCGGACCGCGCTTTTCACGCCGAGCGGCACTGCGATCACGATCGCTATGGCGAACGCGAGCAGACAGAGGGTAAGCGTCAATGGAATGCGTTGTGCGATCGCATCGGCCACCGGTACCTGCAAGCGAATCGACTCACCCAGATCACCCGTGACGAAACCACCTAGCCAATGCAGGTACTGCGCGTAAAGCGGGTCGTCAAGACGGTACTGCTCGCGAACTGCCGCGACCGCCTCCGGCGAACTCGGCCGATTGCCGAGCAGGTTCTTCACGATGTCGCCGGGCGCCAGATACATCAGCGAGAAGATCAGCATCGACAGCACGAGAAGCACGGCAATGGTGCCGAGCACGCGCACCAGCAGCATCCGGCCCAGAGACCGATTGCGCGATGCGCGTGCTCGAGCGGGGGAAATTGTCATCAGCCAGCGCGGTACAACTGCGTGGGCCACGACGAGATGAACGCGAACGAGCTGTAGTCGTTCATTCCGAGATCATTCGCGAATGCGGTAGCGGATTGCCCCCACCACAGCGGAATGTTGATGGCGTCCTCAGCCTGCAGCGACTCCGCCTGAACGAGCAGGTCGATGCGCGCTGCCGGGTCAGACTCCGCACCGGCCTGGGCGAGCAGATCGACGATCTCGGGGTTGTCGTAGGCCGCAGGATTGTATTCGCCCATCAGGTAGCTCGGAATTTCTGCAGGATCACCCAGAGTCGAGAAGTACCACATGAAGTTCACGCCGTAATCGCTCGATACATCGAGGCTCGCAAGCCATTCTTCGATGGGAACTTCGCGAACGTTGACCGTGATCCCTACCTCCGCCAGGTTCTGCGCGAGCGCCTGCGCTGCGGTGCCGAGCTGCGGACCAGTGTTCGGACTGAGCAGGTCAACTTCGAATCCTTCGGGAACTGTGGAATCGGCAAGCGCAGCCTTGGCTGCTTCGAGGTCGAAGTCCCACTGCGGAATCTCATTCAGCACGTCGCGTGCTTCGTCTGCGCCGTAGACCTTGCCCAAAGACTCAGGGGTCATGATGGCTGTTGCTGCCTCTCCGTGGCCGCGCAGCAGCTTGTCAACGTAAGCCTCGCGATCGACAGCGTGAGCAAAAGCCTCCCGCACCTTCGGGTCGTCGAACGGAGCGACGGTCGTGTTGAAGTACAAGCCGACGTATGACAGATCGTTGACATAGTCAACGCGCATCGTGTCGAGGGTTTCCCACTGCTGCGATTGTGCGAGCGGAACATTGAACGCGACGTCGACATCGCCTGCCTGAGCGGCAAGAAGTCGAGTCGA
The DNA here is from genome assembly GCF_040687125.1 of Microbacterium sp. NPDC076911. Taxonomy (NCBI): domain Bacteria; kingdom Bacillati; phylum Actinomycetota; class Actinomycetes; order Micrococcales; family Microbacteriaceae; genus Microbacterium; species Microbacterium sp. NPDC076911. The sequence goes on from NZ_JBFBMP010000002.1 coordinate 413,968, forward strand.
CTCGTCGGGAACGAAGTTGATCACGATCTCTTTCACCGCAGGCAGCTCGCCCCACCAGGTGTCGACGCGCTCGAACGTCACGTGAGAGTCGGGTGAAAACTCAGTGACCTCGTACGGACCAGTGCCGAGCAGCAGCGCGTCGGGGGTGCCGACGTTTCCATCGTTGGCCTCCCAGAATGCCTTCGATGTGATGAAGGCCGCACCACCGGTGCTCATGTTGGCAGCAAAAGCTGCGTCGGGAGCGGTGAGGGTGACGGTCACTTCGGCATCGCCGGTCTGCTCCACCGTGTCGACATTGCCGAGGTAGTACGCCAGACCCGGCGAGCTCGTCTCGTCTCGTGCTTGCTCAAGGCTGAACACCACATCTTCGGCGGTCACCGGTGTGCCGTCCTGGAAGACCGCGTCATCACGCAGTTCATACACGTAGGTCACATCGTCTGTTTGTTCCCACGACTCCGCGAGTCCAGGCTGAATGGCGCCCTGGGCGTCAACCGAGACGAGTCCTTCCTGGGTGATTGCGGCGATGTAGTAGTTGAGAATGCCGGACTCTTGGCCAACGTAGAGGTTTGACAACGATCCAGGCATGGCCACGGTGATGCTGTCAATTTCAGCACCGGTGTCGACATCGGTCGTAGCGGTGGATTCTGTCGGGGTGCTGGCGCAAGCGGCGAGCAAGAGTGCACTCGCAGTCGCGACAGCGCCCGCTTTCGCGAGACGACTCGCGGATGGGAACGGCATGATGGTGTTCTCCTCAGAGGTGGGGGCGATGGGTGGAGCAGGAAAAGCCGCGTAAAATCTCGCGCGGTGACTGGCGTTGCGTCGACGGAAGCTGATGGCCGAGTCGAAATCAACGACGGGATTGCGTGTGGCAAGAAGGCGGAGTGCTGCGGCGACAGCCGGAATCGCTGCTGCCTCGACCAGAGTGACCGCAGAGGTACGGCAAACAAATGACGGTGCGAGACGGTGCACGACAAGCCCCGCCGGTAGAGCGAGCGATGCGAGGGTCGTTTCGGTCACGAACGCTGTGGCAAGCCCGTTTGCTACGAGCGCTGCGGCAGCAGCCGGTTGCGTCACTATCGAGTCGGCACCGAGTTCTGCGCGTTCGATCATCGCCGCAATGATGTCGCTCGAAGTTCCCGAGCCGCGCACCCACGGTTCACCGACCAGCTCGGCGGGATCGATGCGCCCGTCACTGTCGCGCGTCAGCTGAGAATCTAGCGCCGAAGGAACCAGCGCGATGAGCTCTTCGGCGAAGAGAAAGTGTGAGCGCATGCCCCGGGGCCGCGGTGCCGCACGGCGAATTCCACTGGCTCGAAATGATGTCGTGAGCGCAATGTCAGCGCGTCCCGTGCGGATGAGCTCCAGCGCCTCGGTATCGCTGTCGACCTCAAGCACCGAAGGCTCGACGCCCGCGACCGCGTCGGCGAGCTGACGCATAGTGGGCGCAACGATCGCTGATACTGAGTCCGGCGACGCGGCGAAGCGCACCATTCCTGCGCGGTGGCCAAGCGCTCGCGCCAGCTCCGTCGCTGCCGCGGTGAGGCTCGCATCGATACGAGGTGCGTGCTGTGCAAGGAGAGTGCCGACCGGGGTGAGGCGGGCGGATCGGGCGCTTCGCGCGACGAGGCTGGTGCCGAGCTTGGCTTCGAGTCGTTGCACGTGTTGCGTGATGGTCGGTTGCGAGTAGCCCAATGCACGCGCCGCCGCGCTGATTGAGCCATGTTGGTCGATGGCCGCAAGGATGCGCAACGAGTGCACATCGAGTACGCGGGTGAGAGCGTCGATCTCTTCGTATACCGAACCATCCATAGGCCCATGCTATGTAAGTTCATGTTTCGATGGTGTAACGGTATATAACGAACAAGAGCATGCCAATCGGAACGCGACAAGGAGGGCAGCCCGAGCGGAGAACTGGCGCGGGTATACGGCATCTAGCCGCGTCAGCTCGACAACGAGCAGTCCGGCGCCGAATCCCGCTGTCTACCAGGCCGAGTCGCTGAGATTCTCAGCGAAGGTCGTGAGGCCAAAGGCTTTACCCTCGGCCTCGCGCAGTTCAGCGTCCTCGCTACATTGCGCCTGTCGCGCCTTCACGGCGATGAATCGAGAGCACCAGGCCGATGGCGAACAATCCCGCGCCGATTCCAGCGACCCACCATGCCGAGTCGAGAGGAATCTCAAGGAACGTCGTGATGCCAAGAATGCGAGAGAGCGCCCACGGCAACAGCCCCAGTTCGTCGTTCCATACGGTCAGCGCTGTCTCGATGCCGACGAAGGCAATGATCGAGGCGGGAATCATCAGTCCCGCGCCGAGGGCCGCCACGACCGCTCCGATGGCACGACGTGCACCGATCTGAGCGACCAGCGCCCAGCCACCAGCGACGAATACCCAGCCGAACAGAGCGAAGGCGATGCAGATGTAGACCGTGCGCAGCGTGGGATCGGTCCAGAACGCGAACCAGTACCCACCGGGACCGCTGAAAGACAGCGCGAACAGCGTGAGAGCACAGCGGAACACAATCGCACCGCCGACCGCTGCCATTACTGGCCACGGCGAACGTCTGCCGACGAGAATGCGCACGACGAGTGCGAAAACCAGCCAGGCGCCGAGCACTATCGCGGGGTGAGTCCACGACAAGAACGAAGTCTGCACCAGACGCGTGGCCACGAGCAGCGCAGCCGGAACACCGATCATCAGCCACCGGTCAAGCGGCAACATGCCAAGGGTCGACTCGCGAGCTCGCCAAGGCCTGGTCGAAGCCAGCCACGACGCGCGCGCCGCTGCCGCCCCCGGGCGCCGAACGAGTCGCGTTCCCGCGGCAAGAATGCCGATGAAGATCCAGAGCAAGGTGAGAACGAGGAGGATGCGCGCTACCCAGGCCATTGCCGGGTCACGCTCCCCACGATCGACTCCGAGTTGCGCGGGCGTCACGTTGTATGACGGATAGTCGATGTTGCCCTCATATAGGGCGAGGTGCTGATCGGCGAGCGCGGTGAATTGAGCACGATCGCTCACCCACGCGTCGTATGCTTCCGGCGACAGGGTGTCGTGCCACTGGGCCTGGTGCAGGAACATAGCCCGATACGCCGCGAGCATCTGCAGCGTGTTGCTCTCGTAATCGAGGGTGTCAACAAGGTCTGAGTGCATCGCCGGGTCGTGCCAAGAGGCGGGATCTGTCGCCGCCACGATCTCGCGCATGTTCTCCACGGCGATGACTGCTTGGTCGCCGAGCATGATCGCTCCGTCGACGCCAGTTTCACTGTCGCGCACGATGGAGTACATGACGTCGAGCACTGCGGTATCGCCGGTGAGAATGTCCCACTCGAAGATCCACATCATGGGTGGTGGCTCGAGGCCAATGGCGAAGCCCCGCTGATCGGCAAAAGGCTCGATGTAGAGCCCCTGCTCGATGGCATCTCGAGAATAGGTCATCGCTTCGCTAATCGCCGTGATGGTCGCGGGATCATGGCTGAAGTACTCATATGCCCAGTCCGCGGTGACGTCGGCGACATCAGCGCTCGGGTCACGGGCGATCGCTGCGCCGAGCAGAGTGTTCAGCTCGTACAGCTCCCAGAAGCCGGCCTTTCCATGGAGCGTCATCGGGCCTGCGCGAAGCGGGCCGCCACCCTGCGCCCAGACCCAGACGCCTTCGATCTTCGGGTTCGCTTCGAGCAGCTGCTGCATCGCCCACTGAAACTGCGGCCCGAGATCATTCGGGAATGCGCCGTAGTTCTCAAACTCGCGGCGGCTCTGAAACTCAACAATGCGGCGCTGCTCGCCCTGCTCAAGCGTGTCGTTGAGCGGTAGCCAGCTGTAGAAGTCGCCGAGCACGTACTTTGTCGACACGATCAGCGCCGGGGAGTCGAGGCCGCCGAGAAGCTTCTCGTACGAGTCGATATCAGTGTGCATATCGCCGACCTCGCCGATGCCGACAGACCAGGTGCGAAAGATCACTTCTTTGCCGCGCGTCTCTGCCTGGTCGGTGAATGCGGTGAGCATCGTGCGCGCTTCGTCCACGTTCGTGACGCCGAGCTCGGAGTAGTAGTCCCAGCCCTCGGCGTCATAGATCGCGCCGGCCTCACCGATACGTATGAGCACTCCTTCGAGGGCGGGTACCGCGTGGTACATCTCGTCGAGCGCAGCGGTGTAGACATCCCACATGGCGGGGTTCTCAGCGTCAGTGCCGCCGTAGTGCTCATCGAAGTATTCGGCCAGCTCAGGGGTGAGCGAGAGCATGTCGGTCGAGAGGAACAGCTTCACACCGAGCTCTTCGGCACGTTCCCAGAACGGGGTGAAAGCTTCGCGCAGCGCGAGCGCACGCTCTACGTGCGGATCGTTGTCGGGATACACCGGGCCGTAGGGGGCAGACTGCATGGTGACGTACTCGATGAAGCGGCCCCACGTCATGCCGTTATACCCGAGTGCTACGACGTGCTGCAGGTGCGCATCCCATTCGGCGTAATACTCGTCGAGCAGGTCTTGGTCGACATATGGCGCTTCAGGTATAAGTGCGTCTTGGTACGAACCACCCACGTGAGAGTAGTTGGTGCCTGCTTCCCACTCTTCGGGATTGGCTTCGATACCGACCGCACCAGAGTCAACCATGCGCAGCGGAAGCCGCCAGGTCATCTCCTCGCCGAGGTTGGCCGTGATCGACTTTCCCGTGCGCACAGCGGCGGCCATGTCATAGAGGCCGCGCGCTGCACCAGCCGAGCTCGCCGCGTCAATCGTCAAAGCTGCATCGGAGCCGGTGAGCGTGTAGGAGTCGTCATCGAGGTCACCGTCGGAAGGCACGTCGAATGAGACGGATGCTGACCCCTCCGTCTCGACGGCCGCTGTCGCATCCATCAGATAGGCTACGGCGGCATCAACACGCGATGAATCCGGTGCATCGACGAGGGTCAGCTCTGGCGGGGCGACAGGCTCAGCCACAGCCGCCACAACTGGAGCTGCCGGTTGCATCTGCACAGATGGCTCGGTGCGAATTCCGAGCTCATCAGCGACAACGCTGCTGACTCCGAGGCCGAGCACGAGCAGAATGATGACTGCGACCGCGGCGAAGGTGCCGCGTATTGTCGCCGTTGTCATGGATGAAGCATAACGGTCGGCGTCGGGCCGACCTGGCCACCATTCGAGGGGTCGCGCGACGTCACAGATCGTCGCAATCCGAAATCCCGCGTCATTCATCCCCCACGGCACCGCGTTCCGTCGTAGCGTGGAGTAATCGCGGCGATCCGGGTGGTCCCGGGCTCCGGTTCATACCCGGAAGCGGTGCGGGTTCGACTCCCGCCGTCGCGTCCAACTAATTTCCCAAAAATGCCCTGGTCAGAGCATATATTCCGAGTTGTTCATTACTCGTAAATGCGCGTTTTGCCCACATTTTGCCCACACTTTCGTAGCACTCGACCTTGGTCTCGTCCACATTGGACAGCACCATTGGAGCGCTCGTAGGGTGAATTTGGCCGCTTGCTCACGGGATTGGTGTCGCAAGCTCGCACTACGCTCACGGCATGACGCCATCTGATGCCATCCAGCTGAGCGCAGTGCTCGCAGCCGTGGCGGCTGCAATTGTTGCCCTCGTGATCTCCGCTCTCGATCGTCGAAACGCCCGAGACATCGCCGACGCAGATAGAGCGAGTGCACTGCGACATGCTCACCTGATGTTTGAGCTGCAGACCCTCACTCGCCTCTCTGAGAACTTCAACCGCGGCGGTTCGGCTGACTCGCAAGAGTCAAAACGCATGGGTGCGGAGGCACTCACCCTTATCGGTGCACTAAGCCCTGAACGACTACCAAATCTGTGGGCAGAACGGGTTGGCGACGACGCCAAGTTGCGAGCGCACTTCGACGACCCAGATTTCCCTGAGTATAAGAAGTGGGCGCTAGAGGCGCAGCTGGGACTGTCCGAAGTGCTGCGGGACATTCGCGCAGAGCAACGACGCAGGTGAGATGCGTTCCTCCTCAGCGAGCGATCGCGGCCGCGCGCGCATCGTTCAACGATGCCGACACCGTGTCGAGATCGTCGTCGAAGAGATCCGCGTAGACGTCCAGGGTCATGGCGGCAGACGCGTGCCCCAGCATCCGCTGCACGGCCTTGACGTTCGCGCCAGAACTGATCGCGAGGGAAGCGGCGGTGTGCCGAAGGTCGTGCACGGTCATTCGCTCGAGCTCTGCAGCATCCAAAGCAGTCATGAACCACGAACGCGAAGCGCCTGACGATCGCGGACGACCGAGGTAGTCGATCCCATCACCAAGCAGAAGACCGTCGCGCGCCTTTCCTTCACACAGCCGCGCGATGGGCAGAGCGAGGAACTCTGGATAAGGCACCGATCGCCGTTCGTGCGTCTTAGGCGATCCCACGTGAATGTCAGCACCAACGCGTACTGCGTTCTCATTAACGGCGAGGCGTCGACGGAGGGCGTCCACGTCGCGCACGCGCAACGCGGTCAGTTCACCCCACCTCAATCCGGTGTAAGCCGCGATGTAGACGAGAGTCGAGTACTCGCCAGAGGCAGCCGCGAGGCGTTCGATCTCGACATGACTGAGGTATTGATGCGCCTTGCGTTGCTTGCGCGGAAGGTTGTCGACGCCGCGAGCGGGATTGTGAGGAATGCGGCGATCCTTGACTGCGATGTCGAGCACCGAGGCGAGTACACCGTATGCACGAATCACGACGGTCGCACTCTTCGGGCGCGCACCTTGCCCGCGGGTGCGCGCATGCTCGCGCCGATTAGTTTTCGCAGTGCCGGCCGACAGCTGCGCAACCCATGTGCGCACATCGCTGTGGGTGATCGCCGATACGGCCGTAGTCCCCCACCGGGGCATGACATAGACGCGCCAGGCATCTTCGAGGGCGCGGTAGCTCGATGGCTTCAGTCGTGATCGCTTGGCTTCGAGCCACCCGACGCCGAGTTCGGCGATCGTTGTGCGGGCTCGCGCCGGCTCGATGTACTCGCCCGTCGCTTTGGACACTTCGACCGTAGCGAGAAACAGATCAGCATCGCGCTTCGTTTTGAACCCACGCTTGTCGGTCTGTCGGTGATCAGGCGTGCGGTATCGAACGCGGTAGCGCTTACCGCGCGCAGTCTCGTATGCGTCAATCGTTCCCATGAGTTGCCTCGCTAGCTGTACCCTCGCCTGCTTTCAGGCTCGTGAATACTTCGCTGAGGTGCGCATTCCAGAGAGGCTTAATCGCCTGAGCGACTCGACGCGCCGCCTTGCCGTGGTCGATGTCTGTCATGAAGCCGGCGGTGCGGGCACGCTGAACCCAGTTCGTCGCCGTGCGTTGCTTTAAGCCGATTGATTCCGCAACAGCCAGCGCCGGGTTCTCCCCCGAGATCTCGGCAATTCTGTACACCAGGGCGGTCAGAAGCACTGCGTCATCGCCGGAGAGGTCGAACTCGGCAAAACTGCGGAGGCCCCCGCGCGCACCAAGAGTGCGCAACTGAGCGATCTCGCGCAACCACGACGGGAGCGCAGCAAAGATCGCGTCGCGTGCGATCGCGTGCACCCGAACGGTGCGCAGCAACGCACCTGATACTTCGAAAGGCAGGTCGCCGCGGTCGATTCCGAACGCGGCGACCTCGAAGAGACCTTTGCTCTCGGAGTACTCAAGGCGCAACGTGGCTCGCGCTGGGCGCTCGTCTCCGACCGGGCTGAGGTCGCTGATGCTGAGGTCAGTCCATCCGTCCACGACTGGGCGCAGGGCGATTCCCGGTGGCACGGTGATGGTAGCTCCGGATGAGTTGAACGACGCTGTCTGCATGTGCACATCATGCCATATGTTGCGCGCTATTGACATGGGTACGCAATCGCTCTAGTGTTTGCGTATCGGTGACATGGCGACGCAGGAGGTGGAAATGGATGCTGATGATGAGTGGCTCACACTCCCCCAGGCCGCATCGCTGATGCGCATGACACGAGCGGCGATCGCACAGCTGCGGTATCGCGGTGGCGGTCCGACGTTCTATCGATTGTCCGCGAAGACGATTCTTTACAAGCGGTCCGAGATCGTTTCGTGGATGGAGAGCCGCGCATGCTCGCGAACGGACGACGTATTTGTTTCTCGCTAGAGCGTCATCGTGCGCTCCGCTACGCCCGAGGCTGTGGAGCTCGGCGCTCTATGGCCGTGTTCTGTGATCGCTCCGTGTCGCCCCGCCGCCGTGGCGTGTGTGATCAGGGCGTGATTTCTGCTGCGCGGCGATAGAACGCGGAACGGGAGGCGGTCTGCTTCTTGCCGGTCCGTTGACTGCTGACGCGGTGATACTCGCGCCTACCAATCAGCTTCCCGATACCTGCTGCCTTGGTGTCCCATAACTAATGGTGAGTACTCGAATCCAAGCCCTAACTTATGACGCATAGTTGCGGGACTGACGATCATGTGGAACGTCGCTGGAAGCGCCGCGGTTGCTCAGTCGATTCTGGAACGTCCCGAAAATGTAGGGTTTTGAGACACTTGAACTGCAATCTGACTACTCGTAGCAAGATGGGTGGATGCAAGTCGATATCTCTACGGATGTGATCTTCATTGGTGGGCGCTCTGGCGTCGGCAAGTCGTCGGTCGCCGCTGAGGCCTCGCACATATTGGCACGTGCCGACATCCGTCACGCCGTCATCGAAGGCGACAACCTTGATCAGGCATATCCAGAACCGTGGCGCAACGGAATCGACCTTGCAGAGCAAAACCTTGCGGCCATGTGGAGGAACTACCGGTCGGCCGGGTACTCCCGACTGATCTACACCAACACCGTCAGCGTGTTGCAGATCCCTACGCTGGTCGCTGCTCTTGGTCCAGACGTCCGCTCATTCGGCGCGCTGTTGACCGCGACCGACACTACCGCGGCCCAGCGTCTTGCTCAACGCGAGATCGGGTCAGCGCTGGAAGAGCACATCGAACGCAGCAACCTCGCCGCTGCGAGACTAGACGCCGCGAACACCGCGCACACGATAATCACCGATAACCGTTCCACCGCCGACATCGCCCGCGAGATGCTCTCGGCAGCTGGTTGGCTGGTCAGCTCAGCGGGGACCGATCGCCCGAGCATTTAGCAACACGCCTTAAACCGGCGATGTGCCTCGTAACCCGTGGAATGCGAGGCAGTGTTGGTGAACGAATCGATCGGCTTTCGCCTGGTCCGGCGGAGCCTCAACGTTGAGTGTTCAAGTCGAAGATGAGGGCCTTTTCCTCGGTGGACAGATCTGAGGCTGCGAGCACCTCCTGCAACACGTTCGACTTTCGCGAGATGTAAGTGTCGATATCGATGGCGGGGTCGCCGGACAGCTCGGTCTTGACTGCACCATATCGATCACGCAAATCATCGCGCCGCCGAAGCACATCACGCACAGCCAAGTGGTTCCTTAGATGCAGCGTGCCTCTCACGCAGACGTATACGTCGCGCGCCGGATGTTCATCGGGTGCATCTAGTGCTTCACGGTCTGTCACACCCAGGTCGCCGCGGTGGAGATAGCCCACGGCCGCGAGTGCTGCGACGGCATCTGCGACGTGCTGGCGTTCCACGATGATGTCAATGTCGAGGACAGGCTTAGCCGCAAGGCCCGGCACAGCAGTGGAGCCGACGTGTTCAATCGACGCCACTGGCACAGTCGCGAGTGCCAGGCGAAGATCGCTCGCCACGCTGGAAAAACGCTTGGGCCACTCTTCGGTATACGGAACGACTTCTACGGGCATTTCGACATGCTCCCACACGCGGTCACTTGTCGCGTTCGACGCTTGCCCTACGTGTCTCGTAACTCGGTTGTCTCGAAACCCATGAGATGCAGCACGGTCGCATCCCAGCGGTGTGCCACCGCATGGACTGGCAAGACGCCCCATATCCCTAGGGTTACAAGACAAACTCAGTGTCGCGTCTAACGCAGGGGTGGTCGAATCCGAACCGGGCGGGTCAAGCGGGAAACAGACGCGCCAGATAGGTCGTGCAATAGCGGTGGGTGACAGTTAGGCGATCGGCCAGCGCGACTGAGCATTCGCGAAGAAAGATCCGCCTGTGGGCGAGGCAGACGTCTTTCTGTCAGGGCAAGGGCAGATCGCGCTCGTCCGTGGTGCTCACTGATCCGTTGCGGGGATGGCCTCGACAGCTGCGGGCGCTGCGGTCTCGCGCAGCTTCTCCCGGCGAGAGCGACGCGACTCCTTGGGTCGCGACAGCGGGTACTTTTCCTCGAGGTGCGGTTCGAGGTAGAGCCTACGAATCGCAATCAGAATAATGTAGCCGCCGATCCAGTACCCAAGAAACAAGACCAACCCCTGCGCGAAGGTGAAGCTCAGCAGGGTCGCGACTACGCCGATACCGATAAAGAGCGATCGCCACGCGCCGGTGACCCGGTCGCGTGCCGCCTGTTGATCGTCAGCGCGGCCCTGCAGTGAATCCACGCGACTATTGAGGGCGGCATTGTCAATCGTGGTGAAAAGATCCCGGACAGGAACCTGCAGTGCCTCGGCTACCAAGGACAGTGTTTCCAGGCTGGCGTCTTGGCCAGCTTCGAGCCGTTGGACAGTTCGGAGGCCGACGCCGCTCGCTGTCGCAAGTCGCTCTTGGGTCCAGCCCTGCGCCTGCCGAAGTTCAATAATTCGTGTCTGGTTCATACGATTCATCCTCGCTCTACCCTTTACGTCAGCACCACGTCACGCTGCCGCCATCGCCCCGCCAGTCAGCCGCCATCGCCCCGCCACTCATTCTCTCGCGAGCAACCGGTCGCGAGAGCGCATCCTCATGCGCGCTATCGCTTCACCTCGCGTGATCGCCGTTACCCTCACGACTCGGCATCGATCATCATGACGAAGGGTTGCTGCTGGTTGACTGTCTTCATGACTCATCGACGGAAGTCTGCCACGGCCACAATCTGGCTCGGCGCACTTGGCGTGCTTGCAGTAGCCGTCCTATTTGCTCCGATCGTCACCGGAGGCTGGTGCGCAGACGCGCCCGCCGGGGGTACCTCAGTTTGTGGGTCATTTCAGAGGTCACTCATGGGCATCGACTCAAGTGTTTGGTTGTGGCTCGCCGCGACTGCCGTCGTAGTGTGCGTCACGTTCGTGGTCGCGCGCGCGGGCGGCGCCGGCTCTCGCAGTAGGGGATCCGTGTACGGACGATCCGCGGCGTCAAACAGTCTCGTAACCCAAGCGTCTCGAAACCCATGGGATGCGAGACGGACGGCAGCGGCGCGCTGGTGTTGCGTAAGAGGTACCGAAGCGCGAATCTTCAACGGGCGGGGCATGCGCGACACCCTCCGGCACCTCGACCTGTAGATCGCAGTGACCGTGCGGGAGTGTCCGCTGGGCGACCGTCAATCGATGAGAAAGCCGGTGCGCGGATCGATCTCAGCGAGGAACGCACGGATCTCGGAGCGGATGTCGTCGTCCGTGAGCGAAGCAGCGCCCGATCCGCCAACCGAGAACCCGTAATTCGCGTTCGGGCCACTGACCCAGGTGTGGTGAATTGAGTCGCCATCTTTCACCACGTCAAACGCCTCGCCGTCGACGACAAATCGAACTGGTGCGGTCACGATGCCATGCTCTCACCTGCGCCCCCATCTCGCACGCTCACGCATGCACTTGAGACGCTCGACGAATTGGATGGATACGTCGATCTGGACAGGTGAGTGGAGCTAAGGCACTGTGGGATAAGACCTGAATATGGAGGTTGCTATGGATAACCAAGAGAAGCCCTCGCTGCGGACGCGCTTGAAGTGGTTGCTCACCGGTCGGCCGATGAGCGATGAAGAAATTCGTGCCGCACGCGCCGCTGGCGACAAGGATCCCACTACGAGAAAGCGCTTCGATATTCCTTGGGGTCGCAACATCGGTGGAAGCGCCTAGGGCAGGCTCCTCAGGCGTCAGGTGCTTATCCGGCCATCGCGTCGAAGCGGCACAGCAGCATTCAAGTTCCTTGTAGTCGTGGGGTGTTTTAGCACGACTGGTGGTACTTGAGCTGCTGGGCCCGTAGGTGGTCGTTGATATGGACCGTTCCAGAAATCGTTGGTGGCCGAGTGTGACCGCACTGAGTGTTTTGTGCATCATTGGATTCTCCGTGAGCGCGAGCATCGTCATCTTGCTCATTCCCTCGTTGTTCCCGTCCGGAGCCGAAGTCCACCCGTTGGTCGTCGCAGGACTTGTGGCGCTCTGTGTCACTTTCGCAGTCGGCGCACGGTACTGGCGCCCAGAGGCGCCAGTGCAAGACCTCCGCTAGCGGGCAACGCTTCACAATTCGGCGCGCGCACGCCCGATGAGGCTGTCCGTCTAGGGAGCGGCTTCCGGGCTTCCATCAAAGCTACGGGCTGCGCCGAGAACCGTCTACGATCGCTCACTCTCCGTCGACGACAACCACATCGCCCGGCCGAACGCAATGAAAAAGATGGTCATACTGACGATCCACACAGCGAGCCCTGCGCGAGAAAGGCCCTCCGAGACAGGTAGCAGCGAAAGTGCCAGCCCGACCACCCACAGACCGAGCGTGACGAACTGAATTCGTCTGACGACTTTCACTGAATTCCACATAGCTCAAAAGGTATCCGAAGACCTCATCGACGTGGTCGCTGGTGACCGATCGGCTCGCAGGCTCGTCTCGCGACCGATCCGTTCGATGTCACTTCTCAAGCAATCGGGTCGGTCGCGAGATCCCACTGCAAGACCGGGAACTCGAACCCGTAGCGTCGCGTGACGTTGTCTACGACGCTCGTGATCCATTCGGGTGCATCGGGCGCTACGTAGACGCGCTCGATAAGTCCGACCAGGTCCACATCGACTGGGATGATTGGCTGCTCGGGGCCGCGGCTGATCGCGGTGTCGCGCGGCAACTCGCGTCGAGCTCGAACATCGACTCGGTCCAGTCCGATGAGCGGGAGGCCTACACCAAACACGAGTCGTCCTTTCGGATGTCTTGTGCACAAAGGCGCAATCTATATACGGTTGAAATCCCTTGATCAAATGGGTGTCGCGTGACCGAGTCAAGGCTGACTCGCGTGGCCCCGGGAAGGAAGAAACTGCAAACTGTAAGAAGTGGGCTTGCTGCGATATCCGCTGCCGTATTGGTAGCAGGCACGCTGGCGTTCGCTGCAACTCCAGCGAACGCAGCTACCGGCGACCAGGATGGTGGTGGCACTGTGGATGCCGGCTCGGTCCGTGTCTTTTACCTGACCTCAGAAAAGATGCCGATCGGCGCACCCGACACGGCATCGCTGAAATCATCGGGAGAGACGGTCGGGGTCTATACCCCAGCCGCGCTGCCGGCCGGCGTCAAGCTGGCAGCCGGAGAAACTGCGAAGCTGATCTACAGTGACGGGGTGGTGGTACAAGAGGCCGTCACGCTTGCATGCACTGCGACATCGACCGTCAGTAACGCGTACGTCGCCACTGGCAAGGCGCGGGTGTCCCATTCTCATGGGCTCAGTGCAGGTTGCTCCGCTACACGGGTCAACGGCATCCTCTACTCCTCCGCATGGCCTTGGCCTGCCCAGCGGGCGTGTATTTCGGTGACGGTGAATCCTGGGTACACCACTTACTGGCAAACGTCCAGAACCTGCACGGGCACCGCGAGCACGGGTTGGTTCGGAGAAAATGCCATCGGCTCATCCTTGGTCGCGTCGTCACCAAGCGTGAACCTGGCCTGCAGCGTCTGAGGGACGTAGATGATGTCCGGATCGGTATCCCCGACTGAATTGGGGAAAGCACGAGCGAGTGGTTCCAAGGTTGGCTTGTCGGTGGTGATCGGTCTCGTAACGGGGGCCGTCATGTACTACCTCGTTACCGTGGCTTCGACGGTGCGAGTCCCAGAGAACTTCATATTCAGTCCCCTGGCTCTCGCCTTGACCGCCCTCGTCGGCGCCGGCGCGGTCGTCATCGCGTGGCGCTGGCCCATCGTCGGTCTGTCTGCCGGAATTCTCATCATTCTCGTGGTCATCGTAATGGCCGCAATGCGAGTGAGATGGTCGTCTGCGCCGTCTGACTGGCTGGACCCGCTGAACACGATTCCCTATGGCGCGGTCACCGCCTACCCTGTGATCGTGGGCGCCGTCATGGTGATGGTTTCAGTGCTGCAGCTGCTGCCCAAACGTAGCTAGACCTCGATCTGCTATTGAGCACTCAGCCCGGTCTGAATGGTCAGTCGACACCCCTGAAAACCTCCCAGCGGAAGTCTTAGCGACAGAGACCGATGTGAACACGTTCCTTGCCAATGGAACGGGAACTCTGCGGCGGTCGCTGTTCAGTGCGGGAGTTGCGGTCTACCCGAGCATCCGTAGCGAGTTTCTGGATTCCGCACCAGCTGATTTCTCGAAGGTTGTGGAGAGCTGGCACGGCCAAGCTCACATCGCGTCGCACATCGAGAAGGTCAGGAAGACTTCTGACGTTTCCGAGCGGCATCTGTTCTTGGTCCCGCTCGATGAAGTACTACCTGGCCGGTTCTTCACCGACGACTTCGAGACGCCTCAACTTCCGCCCCAGGGCTTCGACGACATAGACGCCTTGTGGTTCTGGTCCAACTACTGGCATCGCTTCCTCCTATTCCGGGATCGATCGTGGCGCTGGCTCAACTTCCCTGAGACTCCTCCTGAGTCGTCCCGCTGAGCGTTCCGCTGTCTCGTAACTTTTTTGTCTCGTAACGCATACGATGCAGCACAGTCGCGTCCCAGCGGTCTGTCACCGCAGGGACTGGCGAGACGTCCCATATCCCTAGGGTTATGAGACTGCCGGCAGCCGCGAGCTGGTGTTGCGTAAGAGGTACCTGAGCGCGAATCTTCAACGGGCGGGGTATACGCGACACCTTCCGGCACATCGACCTTTAGATCCCAGAGACCGTGCGGGAGTGTCCGCTGGGTGACCGCCTTTCGGACAGTGCCAGCCCCGCTCGTCGGAGGCGGTTCGATTCAGCGCAACATCCGGAGCTCGACGAGGTTCGGGTCTGCGGGGTTTGTGTACTCGGTCCCGTCGAAGGCGAATCCATTGCGCGCGTAGAACGCGATAGCTCTGGCGTTGCCGCGGAGCACCCAGAGTTGCGCGGGTTCCTCGCCCAGCACTGCGTCGTGAAGGGCCTGGCCCGCGCCGCTGCCGTGAGCGGCAGCAAGGAGGTAGAGGGAAACAGGTGAAGCGGACGTGCGGGTGCGAACCCGTGTTCGGCATCGGGGCCGCTCGCGTCGCCAGCGTTGGCGAAGCCGACAACCCTCTCATTCTGCAACGCCACAGAAATTCGGTCGGGCCCTGGCTGCCGCGACAAGTAGCGACTCCAGAACGTCAGCCGCTGCGCGAAGACCTCCTCTGAGAAGAAACGATCGTCCAGAATCCCGGAATACGTCTCGCGCCAACTCTCCACGTGAGCACGGGCAACGCCTTCGGCATCCGAGACCACCGCCTCTCGAACAATCACCTTGGTGCTGTCGCTCACGAAACAACGATAGGCCGCTCCGGAAGCCGATCCCTGATCGCGACGCTTTCAGTCGCGCAAGCGGATCCCCTACCGGACCACCTGGGCAGGTACGAGTTGAGCGCTGCGCTGACCAGCGGGCCATGTTGCCTGCAGGTCGCGCCACAGCAGAACACACATCACAGTGCCAACCAGGCCGTAGGTCACGGCACCGATCTGGAACACGGCCCCGACGGGGATGGTCAGTGCCAGCACGCCAGCTACGGCCACGCCGAGAGGTGCCGCGGCGCGGGCAACTACCTGGTATGTGCTCGTCACTCGGCCTAGGGCATGCTCGGGGATGTTGGCCTGTCGAACTGTGACGCTCATCACGTTCCAAGTCGTGTTTGCGAACCCGTTGATGGCCAAGAGGGCGGACGCGATCCAGAGCTCGTTCGTGAGGCCCAGCCCGGCAATGGCGCAGGAACTCAGGATCAGTGCGACGAGTGCGCTGCTGGCCCCGCCGAACTTGCGGGTGAAGGGGACGGCAAGACGGGCGCCCAGAAGTGATCCGATTGCGGCGATTGCGAGCATGATTCCGAAACCGGAGGGGCCCGAGTCGAGAATCGTCGCGGCGTAGACCGCGGCGATGCCCCAGAAGGAGCCTGCGGCTGCACCCCACACGGCCAACAGGATCGACATGCGCGCAAGGAGCCGTGAGTCGAGGACGATGGTGATCCCTTCACGTAGTTGGCGGAAGAACCGGCCAACACGGGTTCCGATCTTGTCGCGGGCGGGCGTATTGGTGACGCGGATCCCGATGGCGAACGGAGTCGCGGCGAGGAGGAGAAAAGCGTTGACGGCCAAGGGTAGGCCCGTCGCGAGGGCGAAAAGCACGCCTCCCAAAGCGCGGCCAAGGAACATCTCCCCAACGATCATCCCCGTCTGAATATCCGAGTTCGCGCGCGACAGGGAATCCCTGGGGACAGCGCGCGGGATGAGCGTCTGGGTAGCGGGGTCGGCGAAGGCTTCGGCGATGCCGTACACCACGGCGGCGACGCAGAGAGTGGCGATGGAGGCCGCACCGGTGAGGATCGTGGCGGCGAGGATGACCAGGGTCGCCGCGCGGATGAGGTGCCCTGTGACGATGATCGCCACAGGGCGCGTGGCATCCACGATCACGCCAGCGATCGGTCCAAACACGAGCGCCGACAGGAAGGTGCACACGGTCACCAGGGCTATCAGCGATGTGTCATCCGTGAGACGGGTCGCGAGCAGGGGAAGCGCGACCAGTCGAATACCGTCCCCTAGAGCGGTCAGAGTGGATGACGCCCAGAGGCGTCGGAAGTTGCGGCCAAGGCGCGGTTCAGGCATCGTCGGGGGATTCCCCGAACACGAAGGAAGACACTGTCGTCATGGTCCCCGTTGGGTCCTCCAGCGTTCGGATCTCCGCGAGCGCGCGCTTCAAGATCGCGGCCGCTTCCTCCCGCCCGGCATTGTGGAGCCTCATCTGCCCGATGAAGAGCCGGGGGGTGCTCGATTGGCCCAGCTGCGTCGCCAAAGAGTGCAGCACTGCGACCCGCGCACGGATCCCTGCCTCGCCCGTCTCCCCTTCGAAGGCCGGAGCGGCCACACGCCACGTCACCTGAGTCCCACCGCGAACGGTGCGCGTTCCATTTCGGACGACCATTCCCGCCCGCTCGAGCACCTCGAGGTGGTAGATCACACTCCCTTTCGGGGCGCGAAGCTGTTCGGCCAGAGCCGCGGCACTAGCTGACCCCGTCGCCAAGACGAACATGATTCGCCGCCGCCGCTCGCTGGCCAAGGCCTTCAACTGAACGGGCGCCGCGCGGTTGCCTGTGTCGCTCTCTTCTTCCGTCACCGCTTAAGTGTCGATTAATCCCGACACTTAAGCAAGCCAGGAGGAAGCCCGGCGCGGTTCACGTACTGAGGTGGTCCGGGGAGGGATCGTCGAGTGAAATGGGTGTCCCGTAACCTATGCGTCTCGAAACCCATGAGATGCAGCACAGTCGCGTCCCAGCGGTGTGCCACCGCAGGGACTGGCGAGACGCCCCATATCCCTAGGGTTGCAAGACAAACTCAGTGTCGCGTGTAACGCAGGGTGAGCGAATCCGAACCGGGCGGGTCAAGCGGGAAACAGACGGAATGCGAGGCGCACAGTTCCAACGTGAGGAAGCCGTCTACCTCGCGCTCACCGCTGGTAATGGCGAGGGGGGCGATTCGAGCGACGATCGAGTCAAACAGGGAGGCGGGGCAACGGGATGCATGAGCCAGACCCCACTGACATCGACCTCCCTGTCACTCAACCGATCGACCTGACCTGGTTGGTCACGGAAACTTTGAAGTCCGATCACCGAGGGATCCCTCATCGCAGGCTCAGAATACTCGGCGTCAGTATCTGGCGGAGAAACCGCCGTCCGTTTTGAGTAGCTGGCCTGAGACCCATCGGCCCTCCTCCGAGAGAAGGAACGATGTCACCGCGGCAATGTCTTTGGGAGTGCCGATCCTGCCGAGCGGGTGATGGGAAGTCATGCCGTCGCGCAGGTCGTCATCCATCCATCCCGTATCGATCGGCCCGGGGTTGACCACATTCGCGGAGATGCCGATCGGTCCAAGCTCCCGCGCGGCGGAGATGACGATCCGGTCGAGTGCACCCTTGGAGGCGCCGTAGGGCAGGTTGCCGGTTGTGTGATCGCTCGTGAACGCCACGATGGCTCCGCCGCTCTGTGAGGCCTGTCGTGCGAAGGCGGCGATCAGGAGGAGGGATGCTCGGGCGTTCACGGCGACGTGGGCATCGAAGCTCGCTGCCGTCGTGTCAAGGATGCCTGACTCGACGTCATGGGCGTGGCTGAGTACGAGGCCGCTCAGTTTGCCACGCTCTTCGGTTACCCGTTTGATGAGTTCGGATGGGCCCTCAGAAGTTGATAGATCGCATGGGTAGTCTCCGGCGTGGAGGTCGCTGGTCACGACTTCCCATCCGTCGGCGATAAGGCGTGGGACTACGCCGGCGGCGATGCTGTTGGCGCGTGCCGCGCCGGTAACGAGAACAAGGACCATGACCGCACTCTATCCTCAGCTTCCTGCGCCGGTGTTTCACGCGCGCAAGCGGATCGTCGACAGCCTCGGACTATACGTCGGGCGCCAGTTCCGCGGCGTAGTCGCTAGCAGCGCGACCGTACATCGGCAGATGCGGGGCAAGGGCTGTCAGCGCGGTCCGCAACGCGTCGTTGGGCCGACCCGCGATGTGAAGCGCAAGAGCAAGGAATGCGGCAGGTGCATCACCGAGCTCGGGAGCATCGAGCTGCTCGAGCAGGCCGATCGACTCGTCGACGAAGCCGAGGTTTCGCAGCGTGCTCGCGAGTTGGAGCGTGACCTGGTGTTGTTCCTCAAGCCCCAAACCAGCGTCCAGCGCACGGCGATATGGCTCGACAGCTTGGGCGCCGAGATCGAGCGCATCATGAACGCCGCCCCACTCGGCCAGCGCTCGTGCGCCTCCCTCGGGGCGCTCTTCAACGAGCGCTCGCATGCCGGCCAGCATGTCCTGAGGCTTGCTGTCATCGAAAGTCTCCCAGAACGCCGCAACCCGGGAATCCCACTCAGCCTTCTCATTCACGTGGCAATGATGGTTGACCGCACTCACTCATACCGGCGTGATCGCAGTGTTCACGCGCACCATGCCCACCCACGGACACTGCACCTATGCGGATCCGTCAGCGAAAGTCCGAATCCAGTGAGATGCGAGCGCTTCGGATTCTGCTTTGATCGTCTGATGCCTTCGAACATCGAGATCAAAGCACGCGTCGTCGATCGGGACGCACTCATCGACCGGGTTGCACGGTTTGCCACATCGCCCCGCATCGACATCGCGCAAGACGATACGTTCTTCCGCTGCGGCGCCGGTCGGTTAAAGCTCCGAACACTCCATGAGAATCGCGGCGAGCTCATCTTCTACCAACGCCCCAACGAGGCGGGACCCCGCACTTCCTTTTACACGGCAACCGAGACCAGTGATCCTGACGGGCTTCGCAAAACGCTCACCCTCGCGTACGGCTCGGCTGGCCGAGTTCGTAAGCACCGCGTTGCGTTTGTCGCCGGTCGAACCCGTATCCATTTGGATCGCGTCGAAGACCTTGGTGACTTCATCGAACTAGAAGTGGCGATCGACGACCCTGCAGACATCGACGGTGCAACTAGTGAGGCGCAGTCAATCATGGCGACTCTCGGCATCGAGTCGTCCCAGCTCGTCTCGACCGCTTACGTCGACCTCGCCAAAGACTCCCGATAGGCCGTACATTTTCCGGGCGCGTTAAGAGCGTGTCGTAAGCAGCGAGTGGGGCCGGATGACGGCGTCAATCGAGCGTCGCTATTCGATCACAGGGCCATCTCACTGACCGATCCGCGCAGGGACGATTCGCCGCGTCAAACTGTCTCGGAACCCAAGCGTCTCGAAACCCATGGGATTCGAGACACGGAGGTTACGAGACACCTCGGCGGCCCGCCTACTGGAGTGATGTGACGATCCGTTCAAAGGATCAAACGTGTCAGCCGGGTTGGACCCAGAAACTCTGCGGACAGCGCCGGCACCGCCGGTGCTCTCATGGGATGAGCGTGGTATCCTAGATTCATCACGATCAGCCCGCTCGCCTCACGGCTCGGGCTGATTTTCTTTTAGGAGACACGTGGTCGACTACACAAAGCCGTGGCTGTCCATCGATCAACAGATCGCACAGTTGCGCGACCGCGGCTTGTTGATCGGCGACGTCACCAGCGCGTCCAACCTGCTACAAGAGGTCGGCTACTACCGACTCACCGGCTATCTGTACCCAGCCCGGCAGTCTGAACAATATGTAGACGCGCAGGGCCGCACACGCACGAAAATACTGAACACGTATCGCGCGGATACCTACATCGAGCATGCAGCTGCCTTGATTGCATTCGACCGCGAACTTCGCCTTCTCGTCCTCGACGCCGTCGAACGCATCGAAGTCTCCTTGCGAACTCAGGTCGGCTACATCCTGGGCGCGGAATCAGCGTTTGCGCATCTCAACGAGCGTAACTTCGTTCCCAGTTTCGTCGCACCATATCTCAATCCGAAGACGGACATCGAGACAAGCAAGCACGCTGAGTGGATCTCACGAGTGGACGAGAGACGCACAAGTTCGAAGGAAGCGTTCGTCGAACACTTCCGAACGAAGTACGACAATCAGATGCCGATCTGGGCTCTTACCGAGATTCTGGAACTGGGAAACTTGGCCACGCTGTATGGCGGCTTGCAGAACGACCTCGCCACTCGGATCGCACGTCACTACGAGGTGCCGACCAAGACCATACTGGCGAGCTGGATCTCGAGCATCAACTACGTTCGGAACGTCGCAGCCCACCAAGCGCGGCTGTTCAACAGGAAATTGGTCGTCGCCCCCACCCGGCCCAAGGAAGGTGCCATCCAGCTCCTGAATCACCTTCGCCACGAATCGGCCCCGAAGCAAGACTTCGGCCTCTACAACGCACTATCGATCATGGCGTACCTCCTACGCGGCATCTCGGGATACTCGGAATGGGTCGCACAGCTCCGAGCACTCATCCCGACTTTCCCCGTCTCGCCACACCTCAACATCGACAGCATGGGATTCCCTGCTGGCTGGGAGGGCGAGCCGCTCTGGAACCTCCCCGGAGATACTACGCACTAGTGGTCGTCAGGCCGTTGCGGCTGGGTCTCGCATCCCATGGATTTCGAGACACCTTGGTTGCGAGACACGCAGTCGGCCGACGCGGTTCCCTTGAGGCGTCGATTTGTCGCAGTCGTTTATGGCTGGAGCGGGATCAAATTAGTGTACTAGGAAGGCTCAAAACGGTGGACTAAGCGTGCCCATAATGGTAGCTTGGAAACGATCAAGATGGTGTACTAGTCGAGGTGGGTGGGAGATTCATCACTATGGACGGGTACAAGAGACGGATCATCGATGACTCAATCGACGAGCTTTTTCCTTCGTTCGCTGCAATCTCCATCGATGGAGCTCGCGCGATCGGGAAGACCTCCACTGGGAGGCAGCGAGCGAAGACAATTCTTGATTTGGATCTCCCCGAAACGCGGGAGTTGATCCAAGCGGATCCAAAGCACTTGAACCGAGTAGACACTCCCGTCCTCATCGATGAATGGCAACATGTCCCCGAGGTCTGGGACCGTGTCCGCCGCCTTGTCGACAGTGACTCGACCGGCGAACGGTTCATCTTGGCCGGCAGCGCCGCCCCCGTTGGCACCCACCTCCACTCCGGCGCCGGCCGCATCATCAGATTCCGGATGCGACCTCTCTCCATCGCGGAACGTAACTTGGTAATACCCACCGTCCGAGTCCGCGATCTGCTCAGCGCAGACGTCCCGGACATCCACGGGTCCAGTGACGTCGAACTGCGCGACTACGTCCGCGAAATCGTCACCTCAGGATTCCCGCAACCCCGGCAAATGAGTGATCGTGCCCGCGGAGTTTGGCTGGATGATTACATCGAGCGAGTCATCACTCATGACTTCACGGAACAGGGGCACCGCATCCGTCGGCCTGAACTGCTGCGCGGCTGGTTGCGGGGTTACGCCGCGGCCACGGCCTCCGCAACCACGTTCGCGAAGATCGGTGCCAGTCTCGACCCAGGTGAACCAACTGGACCGACGAAGAAGACGTCGATCGCCTACCGCGACGTCCTCAGCAGCCTCTACCTGCTCGACCAAGTCGACGCCTGGTCACCCAGTCAAAAGCTCCTGTCGCGAACTGCCCTCGCGCCGAAGCACTTTCTCGCAGATCCGGCACTCTCCGCGCGCCTACTCAATCTCAATGAGGTCAAACTGTTGTCGGCCGCCCAACCGGTGACCAACAACCGGGATCGAACTCGCCTCGGCGATTTCTTCGAAGCACTCGTCGCCCTCAGCCTCCAGACCTATGCGGCAGCGAACGACGCGCAGGTGTCCCACTTCCGTGACCATGATGGGCGGCACGAGATTGACTTCATCATCCACCGAGGACACGCAGAAGCTGTCGGTGTTGAAGTGAAGCTAAAAACCGCGATCACCGACCACGACGTTCGCCACCTGCTCTGGCTGAAGAAGTCGCTCCCCGACCAGATCGTCGACCTCGTCGTCATCAACACGGGCGCCCACGCCTATCGTCGACAGGATGGCGTGGCGGTTGTCCCGCTCGCGTTGCTCACCTCCTGAGAACGCCCCGCGCCGCAGGTGTCGATGTCCGAAGTCGTCGACACTTCTGCCCGAAGTCCTCAACACTCGTGTGCATCAGCCGATCCCACGGGGCAGGGCAACTGTCTCGAATCCCATGGGTTGCGAGACACCGGCGATCACAGAACACCGTTTAAGAGCGCGGAACTCCACACCCATGATTAGCCTGATCATGTCCGGCGCCACGGTCACAGCGGCGGAGTAGGTCGTGGCCTGGTTGACTAGCGGCTGAGGCTATTGCTCCGATCCCAATGTCGTCTGAGCGTGCTAGATTGCTGTCAATCGTTCAGCCCGCCCGGAACCCTCCGGTGTGGGCTGGATTTCTTTGAGCGTGGCATCATCGTTTGTGTGCCGTGGGATTTCATACGCCGATCCCACCAGAGCAAACTGCTGGCTGAGAGATCGGCGCCGTGGTTGCTGGTGGCGCAACCCGGAGTGCCGCCCTGCTGAGATCGACCTGAGCGCCCTTCCGAGACTCCTCGATCGTTGGCTCCGGGACGCCCCGCCGCATCGCGTCGGCCAACTCTTCGCGCGCTGCGCGGGCAGACCCCGCAACGACGATTGTCTCGTTCCAGCGGCGACCGCGAGTGAGCCCGACGTAGAGCCCCGCTGCGTCGACGCCCGGGCCCACGATGGATGTATCGACAGTCTCACCCTGAATCCCGTGCACGGTCGAAGCGTAGGCAAGCTGAACGTGATCGGCCGCATACTCGGCGCGGATCGTGCGCGTCTCCGTCGAGTCTGCCAGATTTGCGACGGCGAGACGGTCGCCATCGATCCCGGTGATGATCCAACTCGCGCGGTTCTGCACAGCGGCCACGCTGTCGTTCCGGCGGGTCTGGATCACATCACCCACGAACAGCCGTTGTCCGTCGCGACCGAGCGCGACAGCATCCATCACCAGCTCTCCAGCGTCGATCCGGCGCTGTTGGATGGCGGCGCTGATCGCGTTGGCGTCGTCGTTGGTCGCCACCACGAGCGCCACGCGCTCACCGCGACCGGCTCGTTCGAACCATGCGTCGACCATCGCGTCGTGCGCGGCGTCTGTGCTTGTGACCCGCGCGACGTGACCGCCTGCCTCGAGCATCTCGGCGACCTCAGTAGCTTCCGCCGGAGTCGAAACCTGCCGTAGCTTCAGCGTGAGCTTTCCATATTCCGGATTCGCAAAGCGATGCACGGCATGCAGCTCGACGACATGGTCGGCGTGACGTGTGAGTAGCGCCATCGCCCCGAGGTGGCCAACCGGCGCAGCTTGACGCGGGTCACCAATCATCGCCATCCCCGCGCCGGTCTCCGCAAGAACCAACCCGAGTGCGTCCGCGCTCTGCAAGTCGACCATGCCGGCCTCATCGACGATGACGCGGTCGCCAGCACGCAGCGCAAAACGTTGTGGTCCGACGTAGCGACGCCCGGTGACCTCGTCGATTTCACCAACGCCCAGGCGCGACCATCGCTGACCGGCTACTGGATCATCTCCCCAGCGCCATCCGTAGTCCGCGAGCAATGCGTGCAGACTTGATGCTGCAACGCCCACCTCTCGCTCGGCGACGACCGCCGCCTTCTTCGTCGGGGCGACGAGAATCATGGTCCTGCGCTGGCGGGCGAGCGCGTCACGCGCGACGCGGAGCAGCGTCGTCTTTCCAGATCCGGCGGGGCCGGTCACCGAGACAAGTCGGCTTGTGCTTGCAATGGTGGATGCTGCCGCTAGCTGCGCAGCGTCGAGTTGGCTGTGCTCCCCCGCGATCTGTCTCATCTGTTTCTGGTTTGGTAACGCGCCGGGTGCCGCGAGGCTCGCGAAGCGGTTGCCGACGCGAAGCTTGAGCATCACGGTCTCCGAGGCCATTAGCGCCTTGATGTGCGGCGGCTTGGCGGGATCCGCGGGCACGAGGTCGAAGGTGTCGTCGAGCGCCCGCGCAACGACGTCATCGATCAGTTCATCGAGCGATGCGCGATCCGCAGCTATACCGCTGCGTGAGATGGCGCGGATCGCTCCCGCGCGAATGTCCCAGGGTGAGAAACGCCCACTGCTCGAGACAGACCGCGCATCAGCATCCACAATTGCCATCTGCGCCAGGTGATCACGGTCGAGGTCGGCGAGTGGCGTTGACTGAAGGAGTGCATTGTGGCGATGCCAGAGCAGGATGGGGTCGATGTCGGCAAGTTCACTGCGCACTCGGTCTTGCCACTCCCCCTCATCGAGGTGGGCGGGTTTGGCCGGGCGTTCTTGCGCCCATGCGAGGGCGTCGATGTGGTGAAGGTCATGAATGCTTGGGTCGCTACCAGGGTGCTCGTTTCGCCAAGTCGCGATGAGGCGAGTGCGGTTGGCCTCGATCTTGTTGGAGCGACGAGAGAGCGGGCGCACCACGTGCGCAAGTTGGGCGATCTCACCGTCGTCATCGAGGGTGTATCCGTGAGTCGCGAGCGCGGCGATCCATCGCGGATCGGTTCTGGCTGCGAGTTCGCCTTCGGCGTTGACGACTGTGTGGAATTTCATCGCGACGCGTGAGTCTAGGCTCGACCACTTGCCGTCGACGCCCTGCACCTTCATGTTCAGCCACAAGTGTCGATGGATGTGAGGGTCGAGCGCGCGCGAGCGTCGATGCTGTAGCTCGACGACCTCGAGCCGTGCAATATCTTCGCGGATGCTGCCGCCATGCCCACGCCGCGCATTTAGCTCACGTTGCCACAGTGTGATCGTCTGATCGCGCATGCGATCCTGGAACGCTTCGAACTCAGCCGCAAGCGCAGGGTCCAGCAGAGCCGCGATGCTGTACGACTTTGGAAAATTGATCGTGCCGTCGAGAAGCAGGTCCGCGTTGTCGGTGCAGTGCGGCCTGCCGCGCTGCGTTCCCGTGATGGGCTCAGCTCCTTCAATCCATCGACGCAGGCGGACAGGGTCGAGACTGTCGCGCGCGATCATTCCGTGTACGACGGTGAATCGCGTGACCGAGCCGCCCTCGCTGTAGGTCGCCGCCGCAGCCGCGCCGGCAGATTCGGAAAGGTGAGCGTCGCAGGTTCCGTCGAATGCGTATGAGATGGCATTGCGGATGCCGCGGGAGTCGACTCCCCGCTTCCAGCTCCGCAGTCCGCCGCGCATGCGACCAGGATACATGCGTACTCGTGTCACCACCAGGCATGGTGCCTACGTGCATTGTTTTTCTTGTCGTGCATTGTTTTTCTTGTCGTGCCGAGTCATGTCGGCGCTCCTTGCACCTAGCGTTCACGGGCCGCGGCGGCGGTTGTTTGAGCGTGCATATGTCGTGGGTTCACCGTGCTTGAAC
Source organism: Microbacterium sp. NPDC076911 (assembly GCF_040687125.1). Lineage (NCBI taxonomy): Bacteria > Bacillati > Actinomycetota > Actinomycetes > Micrococcales > Microbacteriaceae > Microbacterium > Microbacterium sp. NPDC076911. The sequence continues at coordinate 439,837 of NZ_JBFBMP010000002.1, forward strand.
TAGTGCCGGTCTATTGAGACGGCCCGATCCGTCGTTAGTGGGTCTTGCAGAGCCCAATCGGTGCGAGTCAAAGGTGTGCGCAGAGCGACCGGTCTGCGGGCGCTGCGGACCTCCGGGAGTCAGGTGGTACTAAGCCAAGAGAATCGCACTAGCCGGTAGCGATGCGGCGGCAAGCGTGCGCCCGACTCGAACACAACCTCGCTGCGATCGCCGAGAGCCTCGGGCTGCGGGCGCCATCGCTGTACAAACACGTCGATGGGATGCCCGGCATCCGGCGCGGAGTGATGATCCACGCGAAATCCCGCCTTGCCCAGGCGCTTGGCCACGCTGCCATCGGGCGCTCCCGTGACGACGCCGTCAAGCGCATGGCGTTGGCCTACCGCGACTGGGCACGCGCTCACCCGGGACAGTACTCGCTGACCATGCGCGCCGCCCAAGCCGACGACGACGAGGATCTCGAAGCATCCACCGCCATCGCCGACGTCATCTACAACGTCCTGTCTGGCTACGACCTTCATGGCGACGACGCCGTTCACGCCACGCGGTTCCTGCGCTCCGCGCTGCACGGATTCATCGCGCTGGAAACGACTGGCGGATTCGAACTAGCCGTCGATGTCGACCAGAGCTACAGCCTGCTTACCGACAGCGTCGTGACGGCACTCGCAAGCTGGAGCGCAACGTAAGCAAGGCGATTCGCAGCCGGCAGATTTCACGAGCGCGCACGGCTTGTCTGCGATACTGGCCGCATGAAACTTGCAAAGTTGCTTTCCGCTGCCGCTATCGCGACCCTCGCAGTCTCACTCGGTGCGTGCACCTCAAGTAGTTCGGACGACCCGATTGGTGGAGATGTGATCGCGCCGGTGACGATGGAAGCCAACGATTTGCAGGGCGCGACCGTAGACCTCGTTGTCGGGCAGTTTCTCAACATCAACACCGGCTCTCTCGCCACAGACAGCTATTCGGGCGAAACCGCAGATGATTCCGTCGCAGTGTTCATTGCCGGCGAATCGGGCGGAAGCGCCGAGATGAACCCTGGCGTCGAAGGTGTCGGCGTCGGCGAAACTGAAGTCACGATGCAGAACAGCGGGGGCGGAATTCAAGACCTCGTTTTCACTGTGAACGTCTCCGAATAGCTCCCGCGTCGCTGGCCCTCACTCGTGAGGCGGCCGGCGCAGTTTGTTCCGTCGGTGCGACGCTGTTCTGCTTTCAATCATCACGCCGCAGAAAACTGACACGAACGAGCCAGAACCAAGTCACGAGGCAGTCGGCATCGGGCTGGTCGATGCACCGCTTTCTGATGAAGAAAACGGCTCTTGTGTTGTCGGTGCGTGCAACACAACGAAACACAACGCGGGTGCGCGGGAATACCGGCGCGCGACAACGCCTTTTCTTCGGTGGTAGCCAACGCGCTGCACTCCCCCCCGTCCGCGACAAGATTGCTTCCACCATGTCTGCAACCGATCACGCCTCCTGGCGCGCAACGCGTGCACGCGCTGTCACAGCCCCGACCGGGAACCTGGCACTCATAGAGACCCGATGGACAGGCGCGCCAGCCGACATCGCCACCGAGCGCGCAAATGCTGTCGCCGGTGTCGCGATCACCGAACTCAAGCGCACCTCCATCGAGAACGGCGAGGTCGAGCACGGCCTGCGTCGCTGGGATGCTGACTCACCAGCGATCCGCGCGTTTGAACACATCGACACGTACGACTACGACCCTGCCTGGGTGATCAGCGGCCACTTTGCCCCCGTCAACGGCGACCGCACCGTTCCGTTCGAGCACATCCGCGACAACGGCAGCACTCGCGATCTCATCGTTCCCGGCGACATCACCGTCACGATCGACGGCGAGCGCTTCACCGTCGCCGCCTTCGACGACGGCGGAAAGCTGTTGCTCGTGTTCGGCGATGCGACCAACGGCTCCGAGACCTACGGGCCCGGGCGTTTTCTGTTCGTGGAGCGACCCGCCAGCGAGAACGCAACCGTCGAACTCGATTTCAACCGCGCGTTCGTTCCGCCGTGCGGTTTCTCGGCACAGTTCAACTGTCCGCTCCCCCCGGCATCCAATCGTTTCCCCTTTCCGATTCGCGCGGGTGAGAAGAACGTCATATTCAGTGACGACTTCGACATCTACGCCGCGTAATCATTCACTGCTTTCCTGACCCCTCGCACCCCTACTGGAGCATCCGCATGAGAAAACCCCTATTCGCCCTGTCAGCTCTCGCCGTCTCAGCGCTCGTGCTGGCGGGTTGCAGCACCGCGAGCGACACCACCGACGCAGCCTCTGACGACGCCACCATCTTCGTCGGTTCGCTCTATGAGCCGCAGAACCTCAGCAACACGCAGGGCGGTGGTCAGGGAGTGACCGAAGCGCTCAACGGCAACGTCTATGAAGGGCTCTACAAGCTGACTGACGGCGGCGAAACCGAGCCTCTGCTCGCCGACAGCGTCGAAGTCAGCGACGACGGTCTCACCTACACGGTCACTCTGCGCGACGGAGTAACGTTCCACTCGGGCGCAGAGCTCACCTCGGCCGACGTGAAGTCGAGCGTTGAAGCGGTCATCGCCGAAGACTCACAATCTGCCCGCAAGTCAAGCTTCGGTCCGATGAGCGAGATCACCACACCCGACGATCAGACAGTGGTCTTCACACTGTCAGAGCGATCGATCTCATTCCTGTACAACCTCACCTATGTCTGGATCGTTGGTCCCGAAGCGAGTGTGGATGCTGCCGATGGCACCGGTCCGTACACCCTCGACGAGTGGCGCCAGGGCTCCACTCTGACGCTGGACCGTTGGGACGACTACTGGGGTGATCCCGCGTCGAACGCCGAGGTGGTCTTCACCTACTTCACCGACGCCACCGCAGAGAACAACGCACTGCTCACCGGCGAGGTGGACATTGTGACCAGCATCCAGAGCCCCGATGCGCTCGCCCAGTTCGAAGATAACTCTGACTTCACGGTGAGCGAGGGCACCTCGACCACGAAGGAGCTGCTCGCTTTCAACGACCGCGTTGCGCCGTTTGACGACGCGCTGGTGCGCAAAGCTGTCTATTCGGCTATCGATACCGAGCAGCTGCTCAGTGCAGTATGGGGTGACTACGGCACGCTCATCGGATCGATGGTGCCGCCCACCGATCCCTGGTACCTCGACCTCACGGATGTGAACCCGTACGACCCTGAGCTCTCCGCCGAGCTGCTCGCCGAGGCGGGGTACGAAGATGGCTTCACTTTCACGCTCGACACCCCGAACTACGACCCGCACCCGGTCGTCGCGGAGTTCTTGCAGTCGCAGCTCGCTGAGGTCGGCATCACCGTCGAGATCAACACGATCAGCGCCGACGAGTGGTACACCAAGATCTTCCAAGACCGCGACTTCGACGCGACCCTTCAAGAGCACGTCAACGACCGCGATGTCGTCTGGTACGGCAACCCCGACTTCTACTGGGGCTATGACAACGCCGACGTGCAGCAGTGGGTGGCTGAAGCGGAGCAGTCTGAGACGATGCTCGGCCAGACCGAGCTGCTGATGCAGGTTAACCGTCAGATCGCCGAAGATGCCGCAAGTGTGTGGCTCTACCTTTACCCGCAGATCGTGGTCGCCGACAGCGATCTGAGTGGCTACCCGGTAAACGGCCTGAACTCGCAGTTCTACGTCTACGACATCGTCACTTCCTGACTAGTGTCGGGGTGGGCAGCGCCCATGCTGCCCACCCCGACCCCCTCACCTCATGCGCGTCTACCTCCTTCGTCGATCACTCTTCCTCTTGCTCTCGCTCGCAGTGGCGATGATCGTCATCTTCGTCCTGCTTCGCTTGCTTCCCGGCGACCCTGCGAACGCACTCTTGTCGATCGACGCGACACCGGAACAGATCGCCGCAGCCCGCGAGCAGGTCGGCTCAGACCTACCGATGTGGCAGCAATTCACCACGTGGGCGGGGCAGCTATTGCGTGGGGATCTGGGTGCGTCTTACATCAGCTCACGCGAGGTTGGCCCCGAGATTGCCGCCCGCTTGGGAATCACGATTCCCCTCACTTTGATGGCTTTCACACTGGCGCTTGCCCTGGCTCTCGTGATCGGGATCACTGCTGCGGTGAAAGCTGACCGCTGGTACGGCATAGCGCTTTCTGGCTTCTCACAGTTGGGCGTCGCTGTGCCGGTGTTCTGGGTGGGAGTGCTGCTGGTGTGGCTCTTCGCCCTCCAGCTGGGCTGGTTGCCTTCCGGTGGATTCCCCCGCGACGACTGGGAAGACCCCGCAGATGCGCTGCGCTCGCTCGCGCTTCCCGTCGTCACGATCGCCATCGTGATGAGCGCCTCCCTCGCACGATACGTGCGCTCAGCCACTATCGACGTATTGGGCAGCGACTACCTGCGCACCGCCCGTGCCGGTGGAGCGAGCATGAACGAAGCGTTACTGCGTCACGGTGTGCGCAATGGTTCCGTGCCGGTCATCGCCGTGCTCGGCATTGAGCTGTCGACCACGCTTCTGGGCGCCGTGGTCGTCGAGAGCGTCTTCACTCTTCCTGGTCTGGGCAGCATGCTTCTGACCGGAATCGAGCAGCACGATTTCGCGAACATTCAGGGCGTGCTGGTCGTCAGCACGCTCTTTGTCGTGCTGGTTGGCTTTGCCGCTGACATCGTGCAGCGCATTGTCGATCCCCGGCTGCGCACCAGCATTGCGGGCCAGCGATGACGGCCGCTATCGAAGTGCCTACCGCGGCACCATCCCGGGGTCGACGCCGACCGACGCTGGTGATCGGCATCGTCTTCACCGCGCTCGTTATTGTGATGGCGACGGTATCGCTGTTCTGGCTGCCCTATTCACTCACCGACATCAGTGGCGGCAGGCTCAGCGCTCCCAGTGCCGAGCACCTGCTCGGCACTGACCGCCTGGGGAGAGACCTTCTGTCGCAGCTCATGGTGGGCGCTCGCATCGCGGTCACCGTCGGCGCGGGTGCCGTGCTGATTGCGGCGGTGCTCGGCACCGCGCTCGGCTTGGCTGCGGCGTTCGCCCGACCGTGGCTTGACGACGCGTTCTCGGCTGGTCTCGATGTTGTCATCGCTTTTCCCGTGCTCTTGCTCGCGATGCTGGTCGTCGCTGTGCAGGGCCCGTCGCTGGGATCAGCGATACTGGCCATCGGTTTGGCGATGTCAGCGGTGATCGCTCGGCTGACCCGCATTCTGTCGCGCCGCGTTCTGCAAGAGCAGTTTGTCACCGCCGCGCGCACGAGCGGCACCCGCACGAGTGGGATCGTGTGGCATCACATCCTGCCGAACATCGCACCGACACTCGCCGTGAGTCTCGCGCTGCAGTTCGGTGTCGCGGTGCTGGCCGAGGCGAGCCTTTCGTACTTGGGCTTGGGGGCTCCGCCACCCAACGCATCGTGGGGTCGGATGCTGCAAGAAGCGCAGGGCACTGTGCTCACCGCGCCGGTGGGCGCGATCGCTCCTGGCATTGCCGTGATTGTGCTCGTCCTGGGCGTCAACTTTCTCGCCGATGGTTTGCGTGATTTCACCGATCCAACGAGGAGGCGAAGTCGATGAGCTTGCTTGAGATCAATCACCTCACGCTTCGCGCCGGTTCTGCGACCCTGGTCGAAGATGTGTCGTTCACCGTCGCCGCGGGCGAACGCCTCGGCCTAGTGGGCGAGTCGGGCTCGGGCAAGTCGATGACGGCGCTTGCCGCCCTAGGACTGTTGCCTGACGCGGTCACCGCACAGGGATCGGTTTTGCTCGACGGTCACGAGTTCGTCGGCGCTTCGGATGCTGCTGTCCGCGGCCTGCGAGGCTCGGTGGCGAGCATCGTGTTTCAAGAGCCGCTCACCGCGCTCAATCCGCTTATGCGTGTCGGCAAGCAGATCGCCGAGCCATTGCGCCGACACCTGAGCCTTCGCGGTGATGCTCTGCACGCGGCAGTCGCTCAAGGTCTCGCTGATGTGTCGCTAGAAGACCCGCGCATCGCTCGGTCATACCCCCACGAGCTTTCGGGCGGGCAACGCCAGCGCGTGGCTATCGCTATCGCCCTCGCAGCGAATCCGAGACTGCTGATCGCCGACGAACCCACAACGGCTCTCGACGTCACGGTGCAAGACGGGGTGCTGACCCTGCTCGAGCGCCTGGTCACAGAGCGTGGCATGGCGTTGCTGTTCATCAGCCACGATCTTGCTGTCGTATCGCGCATGGTCGAACGAGCGCTCGTATTGAAGCAGGGTGTGGTGGTTGAAGACGCCGCGGTCACTCAGCTGCTTCGGGCCCCTCAGCATCCCTACACGCGTGCGCTCGTCGATAGCGCGCGCTATCTCGATGCCGCTCTTGACGTGCGCGATATCACCGGGGAGGCAACGCAATGACTCTGCTCGCTCTGCAATCAGTGGGCTTCTCGTACGCGAAGACGCCGGTGCTCGATGATGTCTCGCTCGCGATCGCCCCAGGCGAGGCAGTCGGTCTCGTGGGAGAGTCCGGCGCAGGCAAATCGACAGCGCTGCGACTGCTCCTCGGTCTCGACTCCCCGCACGCCGGGCAAGTGATATTCGACAACGAACCGCTAGATCGTCGAAACCGCCGCCTCATGCACCAGTTTCGGCGCAGCGTGCAGCCGGTGTTTCAAGACCCGTACTCGTCGCTCGACCCGCGCCAGCGCGTGGATCGGATTGTCAGCGAACCGCTGCGATCGCTACGCATCTCTTCGGGTGCCGTTGCGCAAGACGCCGTGACGGCGGCGCTTTCTTCTGTCGGCCTCGACGCCGACGTGCAGCGCCGCTACCCCCACGAGTTCTCGGGCGGGCAACGCCAACGCATCGCGATTGCTCGCGCGATCGTGTCACGCCCCCGTGTGCTGCTGGCCGATGAGCCGGTCTCTGCCCTCGACCTGACCACCCGCGTGCAGGTAATCGACCTGCTGGCAAGCCTGCGCAAAGAAACCGGCCTCGCGCTCGTCATGGTTTCGCACGATCTCAGCGCGGTAGCTGCCGTGTGTGAACGCACCGCCGTGCTGCGCGACGGTCGCATTGTCGAACAGGGCGCGACGTCCAAAGTGCTGAGCAATCCCGAGAGCGACTATGCACGCACGCTTATCGCAGCAGTTCCGCGGCTTCCGGTCTGATCGCCAGCGCGCGAACTAGGCGATTCGGGTGCCCGGCGGCAGCTTTCGCGCGGGTGTGCCCGTGCGCGCCCAGGCCCACCACAGCAGCGCGGCGGCCAGCAGCATCTGCAACGACAACCCCACAAACCAGCTCGGCGCGCTGCCCTCGATGATCTCTTCGGGCGTGGGGTAATACTCCTCTTGGTATGGCGCGCACCCGTCCCAGACATACTCGAGCTCGGGCGGCTGCTGCGCCGAACGCACCCCGAGCTTCACCTGACCGAATAGATCTTCTGGATAGCCCTGGGCGTTGAACGTCGTCGGTGTCGCGTCAGCGAGGATCACGAACGGATTCGCCGCCAGCATCCACCACACGCGGTCAAAGCGCGGCACGTTGTAGGTGTAGGTTTCCCACTCTGAACACACTTCTCCGAGGTCGGGATTGCACGGATACGCCTCGCTGGGAACTTCGCCTGGATAGCACGGAAAGTCGTCGCCGTCTGCTGCCGGATATTCGGCATAGCGGCTCGTGTTGGTGGCCTCGGACTGCGCGGCGAAACCCACCAGGCTGAACGCGATGACTGTTCCCACGGTGAGCGCAGCGACCACGAGGTAGGTCGCCGCCACCGAGAAGAGCGGCCGCGCCAGAATGCCGCTGAGTGCGACACCGATCGCCGCGACCACCCCAATTTCGAGGATCATTACCGCGAGCGATACGAGAACTGTCAGCGGGTGCGACTCCCCCACCAGGGTCGCGATCACCAAAAATGGCACCGAGACCAGCACGAAAGCAAGGCCGGCAACCCATGCCGCCAAGAATTTTCCGATCAGGATCTCGCCCGTGGTCGCGAGGGTCACTTGCACGGGCGCGAGCACAGCAGCATCCCGATCACCATTGATGGCATTGCCGCTCAGCGTCGGTGAGACAAGCACTACCAGCAGCAGCGTGATGTAGACGATCGTCGAGAAGATCCACTGGCCTGGCTCCGGCGACCACGCGAGGGCAACAAACGACAGCAGGGACACGATGAGCAGCACCACGGCGAATATGCCGAGCAAGACATACCAGGCGACGCTGCGCGTGCGTTGGATCAGTTCGAGCCGAATAAGGGTGCCGAGGCGGGCCGTATTCATGAGGGCTGCTCCTCAGAAGAATCCATGGGTGCTGCCCCTGACGCGGGTGGCACTCCTTTGCCCAAATCCAAGAAGGTGTGTTCGAGGCTGCCCTGCGCGGCGGCGAACTCCGCCACCGGCAGCCCCGCGTCGATCAATCGCCGCAGGGCTGCTGCCGCTGCGTCGTCTGAGACGAACGACACAAGCGCATCTTTGCGCTCTGTCACGACCATCGCCGGGTCCGCATCGAGCGCTGCAGCGACGCGTGTCCGCGCGCTGTCTGCGTCAGTGCCCGCCAGCCTCACCCGCCAGGTGCGAGCGCGCTTCGCGGCAGCCGCGACCCGGCGCGAGTCGACTGTTTCACCTTCGAGCATGAACACCGCGTCGTCGACGACCTCTTCAAGCTCGGCGAGAACATGGCTCGACACCAAGATGGTGCGCCCCTCGGCGGCGAAGCGCCGCAGCAATACGCGCAAGTCGATGCGCGCCTGCGGGTCAAGTCCCGACGCTGGTTCATCAAGCAGCATCACGCGGGGGTTGTGCACCAGGGCGCGAGCCAGCCCGAGCCGTTGCTTCTGCCCGCGCGACAACACCCGGGCCGGGGCGGTAGCAAGGTCGTCGAGACCGACTTCGGTAAGCAGCTCACGAGCACGCGTGCTGGCGTGGTCTTTCGTCATGCCATACAGCCGCCCCGTCACCTCAAGCGTCTCGGTGCAGTTCAGTGAGTTCCAGGCGCCGAGCGCGTCAGGCATCCAGCCCAAGATCGCCCGAACTCCCTGGGGGTCAGCGATCGGGTCCATACCTTCGATGCGAATCTCTCCCGCATCGGGAGCCAGCAACGAAGACAGCATCAACATCAGCGTCGTTTTGCCTGAGCCGTTGGGACCGACAAGTCCGGTTACCCGCCCCGGATGCACCTCGAGCGAAACGTTGCGCACTGCGGCAACTTCGCCGAACGAGCGCTTTACGCTATGGGCCACTATGCCTGGAATCGTCACCGTCTCACCCTAAGTCGAGTGAGCGCAGATGTCACCGCCCGAAATCGCTAGGCGTCGGGCCGGATGCTCGCCGGGCGCCACGTCGAACGCCGTTGCCTGCGGCGACCGGCACCCATCGAGGCCAAGAGGCCAGCAAAGGTTTTGCGAAACATGCCCTCATCGTGTCGAGAGCGGGTGAACAAGCGGAAAACGCCGACCTACGGTTCAGCGACGAAAGAACGAAACCCCCAGATCAGGATGATCAACGAAGACACCGTCGACCTCAGCATCCCGAATCATCGCCCACTCAGCTTCATAGTCTCCAAAGTCGGCAGCCCCGCCCTTGGTGCGCACCGAACGCGCGAGAAATTTGTTCTCGGGTCGGCAGGTCCACGTGAACACGAGCAGCCCGCGGGCGTGGGCATCGCTGACTACGGCGGTCGGGCCGGTCAGGCGTCCGAGTTTGTCAGGGGCAAGAATCATGCGCTTGTCGACACTGATGCCGTCAACCCGACCGGCGAGCGCATCGAGTCCTTCCGGCTCGGCAGTCTGTTGGTAGGTGAGCGCCGACTTTCCGTCCGCCGAAAGCAGATCGAACGGTCGGCCAGACGATTCGAGCAGATAGATGAAGGATGCCTCAAGGCCCCGCTCCTGCAGGTCGAACAGCACCGTCGACTCGAACGACTCCACGGTGAGCGGCAGTGCTCCGCTCGCCCATCCTGCATCGGCGAGTTCAGCGGCAACGACCTCGCCCATGTTCCACCCCAACGAGGCGAAGTAGGTGGCGTGCTTCAGCTCGAGCACCACTCCGATGCGGCGGCCGTACTCCCGTGACCCTTCGCGCACCAGGTCGAGCACGTCGCGCAGACGCAGCACAGGTTGCGCATCATCGAAAGTGGCGCTGGCGGGGCGAATTTCAGCGAGCCGCTCCCGGCAGCGCAGTGTTGAGAGCTCTTCCCAGGTGAAGTCTTCGGTGAACCACCCTGTCAGTGTTTCCCCGTCGATGCTCTTCGTCGTGCGCCGGTCGGCGAACTCGATCCGGTCGGCAACGTCGGTCGTGCCCGATATCTCGTTCTCGTGCCGCACCACCAGCACACCGTCACGAGAGAGCACGACGTCAGGCTCGACAGCATCCACCCCCATCGCCAGTGCAAGGTCGTACGACGAGCGCGAGTGCTCAGGGCGGTAACCGGGCGCGCCGCGGTGTCCGATCACGAGTGGGTTGCGGCGAGGCACCCGACAAGGCTAGCTGTCGCGCAGCCCCGCTCTACTGTTGGCTGTGCGCTCATAGCGCACTCCCAGCCATACGGGCGATACAGACGCCATAGTCCGATATCGTTGATTCCAGCACCTTTTTGGCGTCTAACCCACAACTTTGGAGTGTGAGAGCAGTGGCCCTCAACAACCCCGCATTCAACGAACCGGCCTTCCAAGACAAGAGCGCCGTGAACACCTACCCCGGCGGCGCAAACGCCGCGAACATCGGTGGCAAAACTCAGTTCGCTGCGACGCAGCACGCGGGCACGAATGCTGCAACCCAGGCACACATGGAGGGCATGTACTCCGCTCCCTCTGCCGGGGCTATTGAAACTCAGCGGATGACCGTCGAAGACACCGTCGCCAAGACGGTCGGCCTCTTCGCTATTCTGCTGGTGACCGCCGTCGTCGGCTGGATCTGGACGATGGCGCCCGTGACCGCGCAGAACCCGACTCCCTCGATGCTCCCCTGGATCATCGGTGGCCTCGGCGGATTCGTGATGGCGATGGTCGTGATCTTCGGTTCACGCAAGAAGATCCGCCCGGGCGCGATCTTCGCGTACGCAGCACTTGAGGGTCTCTTCGTCGGTGGCATTTCGGCCTACTTCGAAATGCTCTACTCGGGCATCGTCGTTCAGGCGTCGCTCGCCACCTTCTCCGTTGTCGGTGTCACCCTGGCGCTCTTCGCGAGCGGCAAGATCCGCGCATCGAAGAAGGCCACCAAGGTCTTCATGATCGCGATGATCGGCTACCTCGTCTTCTCGCTCATCAACCTCGGCATGATGTTCTTCGGTGCAACCGACAGCGCATTCGGCCTGCGTAGCGAGCCCAGCTTCATCCTGGGCATTCCGTGGGGCGTCATCATTGGCATCTTCGTCGTCATCATGGCGGCATACTCACTGGTGCTCGACTTCGACTCGATTCAGCGCGGCGTGCGCAACGGCGCACCCCGCCAGTACGGCTGGATGGGCGGCTTCGGCATCATGGTCACCGTCGTGTGGCTGTACGTCGAGATGCTTCGCATGATCGCGATCATCCGCGGCAGCAACTGATCTAACACTTCGCACGAACGGCCGTCCAGTTTTCTGGGCGGCCGTTCGTCGTCGGTGGGGGCGTGCCGAGTCAGTGGCTGTGGCTAGTGGGCGCGTCCCGATGGTCGTTTAGTGAGCGCGTCGTGAGGGTGTGGCCAGCACCCGCTTCAGCACAGGTACCAGCGCACAGGTCACTGCCTCCGGCGCCAGCAGTCGGCCTTGCTCTACTGCTCGATCGGCCAGAGCTGCGCGGCGCTCGTCGTTGCTCAACAATGCGATTACGACATCAGCGAGTGCTTCCACGTCACCGGGTGGCACTAGCACTCCAGCGTCGCCAATCGTCTCGCGCGGCCCGTAGCGCACGTCGAACGAGACCACCGGAAGCCCACGAACGAGCGCTTCGGCAATAGACAGCCCCTGCCCCTCGTAAGCCGTAGAGACGAGCATGAGAGCCGCGCCGGCGAGAGCTGCGTCGCGATCGTCGATGTGGCCGTGAAGAGTGATGGATGCCGCCAGGGCAAGTTCGTCGATCAGCTCGGCGATCTGCTCTTTCAGCGGCCCATCGCCGTAGATGTCAAGGTGAGCGTCGGGCACCGCGTCAATGATCCGAGCCCACGCACGAACTGCGAGGTCGACTCGCTTCTGCGCCGCGATGCGCCCAAGCATCACTACTCGGTGCGGGTCAGTGGCATCCGTGCGCGTGCCGTGGCTGTGCACCTGCTCGACCGGGTTTGGCACGACCGCGAACGTGTCGCGAGCGCCGAACCGCGCTTCAACGTCTGCGCGCTGCGCCGCAGTCGGCCACAGCACGGCGTCGAAACGATCAACTACATCAAACCAGCGGGTCCACAGGCCGTTGATGGGGCCGTTGGGGTCTTCGTACGGCGGCTCTAGGTGCGAGTTATGCACAGTGTGGATGATGCGCACGTGCGGGTCACTCCACCCGGCGATCAGCTCCCCTAGTTGTCGCGACTCGCAGATGACCACCACGACACGTTCGGGATCGTCTGCGCGCAACTCTGCGGCGACGTGTTGCAGCCAGGTGAGATAGAGCGCACCAAAACCACCGGGAATCACTCCGTAGCCGTGAACCACCACCGCGGCATCGGTCAGATGCCAGTCAGGGTTCGCTGCAATCACCGGAATCGACAGCACCGGGCCTGCTTCTTCGCTCGCGATCTCGCGGTACTCCACACCATCCGAAGGCTCACCCGGCACCGCGGCCGCGCGCACCCATGACGGGTCGGCCAGTGCCTCGTCGAACAGATTCCGCATCCGGTCCACCGATGCGATCTCACCGCGATCAGCGAACACCCGGCGGTGCTCGGCATGCGCTGACGGCGTTGCGGGGTCGAGTGTCAATAGCAGCGGGGCGGTGGCGCCAGCATCCTGAATCGATCGAGCGCGCGCCAGCGTCGCCACGGTATACCCACCGTCGAGGCCGGGCACGAGCCTGCTCGAAAGTACAAGGTAGGCAGCGTCAGCGATTGCGGTCACGCTTCCATCTTGCCTGCTCGCTGTCGCGCGACCGGCACCCCGCACTAATGCGCGCTTACTCCCACTCGATGGTTCCCGGCGGCTTCGACGTGACGTCGAGCACAACGCGGTTGATATCGCGCACCTCGTTGGTGATGCGGTTCGAGATCTTCGACAGCACGTCGTAGGGCAGACGCGTCCAGTCGGCGGTCATCGCGTCTTCGCTCGATACCGGACGAAGCACGATCGGGTGACCGTAGGTGCGACCGTCGCCCTGCACGCCCACCGAACGAACGTCGGCAAGCAGCACGACCGGGCACTGCCAGATCTCATTGTCGAGGCCTGCCTTGGTCAGCTCTTCGCGGGCGATGGCGTCGGCATCCTGCAGAATCGCGAGACGGTCAGCGGTGACCTCACCGACGATCCGGATGCCAAGACCTGGCCCCGGAAACGGCTGACGCCCGACGATCACCTCGGGCAGGCCGAGCTCGCGGCCAATTGCGCGCACCTCATCTTTGAAGAGGGTGCGCAGCGGCTCAACCAACTCGAACTGCAGGTCTTCAGGCAGGCCGCCCACGTTGTGGTGGCTCTTGATATTTGCGGTTCCGGTGCCGCCGCCTGACTCGACCACGTCGGGGTACAGCGTGCCCTGCACCAAAAAGCGGATCGGCTCACCGTCGGCCGCGGCCTCAGCAATCAGCGCCTTCTCTGCAGCTTCGAACGAGCGAATGAACTCGCGCCCGATGATCTTGCGCTTCTGCTCGGGGTCGCTGACGCCGGCGAGCGCACTCAAGAACTGCTCGCGCGCGTCGATGGTGACGAGGCGCACACCGGTGGATGCGACATAGTCCTGCTCGACCTGTTCGCGCTCGTCCTTTCGCAGCAGCCCGTGGTCAACGAAGATGCAGACCAGCTGGTCACCGACAGCTTCGTGAACGATCGCGGCTGCGACCGCCGAATCGACGCCGCCCGACAACCCGCAGATCACACGGCCGGTGCCGACCTGTTCGCGAATCTTTGCGACCTGCTCGGCGATGACGTTGCCGCTGTTCCAGTCGGCAGGAAGCCCCGCTGCGCGGTGCAAGAAGTTTTCCAGCACGGCCTGCCCGTGGTCGGAGTGCTTCACCTCGGGATGCCACTGCACACCATAGAAGCGCTTCACATCGTTGCCGAAGGCAGCAACCTGCGTGGCCGACGTCGACGCGAGAACGTCAAAGCCCTCGGGTGCTTTCGAGACCTGGTCTCCGTGGCTCATCCATACGTTCTGCGTGCCAGGCTGACCGGCGAGCAAGGTTCCGCCGTCACCTGAGACGACAGCATCCGTCGCCCCATACTCGCGAAGGCCGGTCTGCGAAACCACTCCGCCGAGAGCCTGCGCCATGACCTGAAAGCCATAGCAAATACCGAGCGTGGGAACGCCGAGCTCGAAGACACCAGCGTCGAGCGAGGGGGCGCCTTCTTCATAGACCGACGACGGTCCGCCCGACAAAATGATGCCGACCGGGTTCTTCGCGGCGAATTCTGCCGCTGTCGCCGTGTGCGGCACGATTTCGCTGTAGACGCCCGCTTCGCGCACGCGACGTGCGATCAGTTGGGCGTACTGCGCGCCGAAGTCGACGACAAGAACGGGCCGCTGTTCGGTTTCAGTCTGCTGTGTCAACGCTTGTTCTCCGTCGGGATGGCGTGGGTAAGAGAGGAGTGCTCGGAACGAGTGTGGTGCTCAGCAGCCTCACGCTCGTCGAGGTAGGTCTTCACTTCGCGGCCGACTCTGGCCTCCATGAAGAACGAGAGGAAAGGAATCACGCCGCCTGCGGCGAGGGTGGCGAGGCGCACGATGTTCCAGCGCATCAGGCTCCACATGCGGAAGCAAGCGAAGAGATACACGACGTAGAACCAGCCGTGCACGACCAGAATGCCGAGCGAGAGGTTGAGGCCGTCACCCGTCGAAACGAGCCCGTCGACACCCTCGACCACGGGGGCGAACCACAAGAATCCGCCTGATCCGCCGAGGAAGAGCTCGACGTGAAGCGGAGTGTATTTGAGCACCATCTCGGCACACAGCAGCAAGAGGCCAACACCCGTGATGACGGAGCAAACCTGATAGAACTTCAGGGCTCCGCGAATCGCCGGGAAAGAAGCGAGTTTCGGGGCACGGGGCATGCGGTCCAGTCTACCCGCGTGCGTGTTGAGGCTCGCGTCGAGTGGATGCTGCACGCTGCACGTTGTGCGCGAACGTTTGTCGCGAGGGGATGCGCCGCCCGTTGGATGGTGTGTGCGAGTGCTCGTGTGCGCCCGCATGTGGTGCGTCGCAAGGGAACGTACGTGCCGAGTAGAAGCGCCGCCCGTTTGGGGCGGTGTGTGCGAGTGCTCGTGTGGCTTGGATGCCCGCGCATTTGGTGCGTCGCAAGCGGGGAGCCGTGCGCAGGTGCTCCCCTTCGCTGATGGCGCAATCTGAAGCGCACATAGTTCAGGCTCGGCAGGTAGCGTGGAGACAATGGCTCTTGCATCTCGTACCAGTCCCCGCGCTCCGCGCCCGTCGATCGAACTTGTGGTCATCGAGACCCAGCGGTTGTCGCCATATCTCGTACGAATCACGCTCGGCGGTGACGGGTTCGATCAGTTTCACGACCGCGTCGAGACCGACAAGTACCTCAAGTTGAAGTTCACGACGCCCGAGCCCGAGTCGCATCCTGTCACCCGCACTTACACGGTGCGGCGGGTCAATACCGAAGCCGCAACGCTCGACGTCGACTTCGTCGTGCACGGAGACGAGGGTGTCGCTGGCCCTTGGGCGGCGAACGTCAAGGTCGGCGAGAAGATCAGCTTCATCGGCCCGGGTGGCGGGTTCACCCCCAATGTCGATGCTGACTGGCATCTCTTCGTCGGCGATCTGTCTGCGGTGCCGGCAATCGCTGCTGCGCTCGAATCGCTTCCCGCTCAGGCGGTCGGTGAGGCAATCATCGAAGTGGATGCTGAGGATGCCGCGCTCGAACTAGCCGCTCCCGCTGGCGTGAACGTCCGCTGGATCACGAACGCGGCCCACGACACCGAGTGCCTGGCTGATGCGGTGCGAGCGCTCGAATGGCGTGAAGGTCGGGTTGACGCATTCGTGCACGGTGAGCGCGAATCGATGAAGGCGCTGCGCCGCGTGCTGTTCGACGAGCGCGCGCTCCCCCGTGAGCACGTCTCGTTGTCGGGATACTGGGCCCGCGGCCGCACCGAAGACCGTTTCCAGGCCGAAAAGCGCGAGCCCGTCGGCCAGATCCTCTAGCCCCGCACCGCGCCGCCCCGCTCCCCGGCGCACGGTGCCCGGTGCCCTGCGCACCGCCCGGTGCACCGCCCGGTCGACCCACCGCCAGGCGCACCTCCCCACTCCGAGACATGACCTCGCGTGCGAGACATGCCCCCGTGCACCTTGTCTCGCGCACGAGCTCTTGCCTCGCAGCCGGCGCCCCTTCCCCCACCGCAAGCGGCACCTCCGACAGCACACGCCGCAGCAGCGCACCTCCCCACTCCCCACTCCCCACGCCGAACGCCGAACGCCGAGACATGACCTCGCGTGCGAGACATGCCCCCCGTGCGCCTTGTCTCGCGCACGAGCTCTTCTCTCGCAGCCGGCATTCCTTGTCTCGCAGCCAGCATTCCTTGTCTCGCGCACGAGCTCTTCTCTCGCAGCCGGCGCCCCTTCCCCCACCGCGAGCGGCGCATCCCACAGCACACCCCGCAGAACCCCGCAGCGCCACACCCCAAGCGTGCCGCGAGCCGAGCAAGCCCGCTCAGCTCATCCGGCACAGCGAAACAGCACTTCGTGCTCAAGACACGTCCCCGTGCACCCTGTTTCGCCCACCCACTCATGTCTCGGCGATCACGATCACGATCACGATGACGCGCTCCTCCCCAGCCGGTGCTTGAGAGGTTGACACTCCCCGCCTACCGATTCGCCATTCGATGGATGCTGCGCCGCGCGATCCTGGAGGCATGAGCGACGACGGGTCCAACATGCTGCGAAGCCATCGGTGCTCGCGCATTGCGCAGCGACCCGGGCAACTGTTGCGCCTTCGAAGAGGCATCTACGTGAACAGCGCGTGGTGGCTGACTCTGCAGCCGTCTCAGCGATATCGCGAACGGGTGCGAGCAGCATCCCTATCGCTCGAGAATCCGATATTTGCGCTCGAGTCAGCTGCCGCCATCCACGGTCTCCCCGTGTTCGGCACACCTCGCATCCACCTCTACTCCCCCACAGGCGCCAGCAGCTACCGCCACAGCGACATCACTGTTCATGCGAGCGCTAATACGCGCGAGGTCGTGCGCGTTGATGGATTGCAAACGACATCGGCGCTGGATACCGTCGTGGACTTGATTCGGGTGCTCCCGCTGGCACTCGCTGTCGCCGTAGTCGATGCGGCACTCGCCAGGGGCCTCCCTGTCGCGGCCGTACGAGACCGCATGGACTCTCAGACGAATCAACGTGGCGTTCGCAACGCGCGCGCGGCGCTCGAACTTGCCGACGCTCGCTCTGAGTCTATCCTCGAAAGCATCAGCCGAGTAGTCATCGCCCATCTCGGCTACGAGCAGCCAGACCTACAAGTCAGCTTCGTACTCGAAGAGGGGACTTCGAGGGTGGACTTCTTTTGGCGCTCGGCAAACATCGTCGGAGAAGCTGACGGCGAAGCCAAGTACACCGGCGAGTTTGCGCCGACCGTGCAGACCGTTCGTCAGGAGCGCCGACGCGAGGTTTCGCTGCTGCGCGTCACGCATCGCGTCGCCCGATGGGGATGGGCCGACGTGTGGCATCCCGGCCGGCTCGACAAGATTCTTAGGGATGCAGGTGTACCGCGCCTACGCCCCGCCGATCCCGCGGTTGAGAGCATCCTTCGCAATGCGCGCACAACCGCCCGCTGACGCACGCGCAGCCGTAGGGCCTGCGCGCGCGGGCACGCGCGCCCCCGGGCCCCCGGGCGCGCGCGAGACATGACTTCGTGCGCGAAACAAGTTGCACGCCGGCTTGTCTGGCGCCCGAGCTCTTGTTTCGGCGACAATGCGCTTCTGTGGCGGTGCGTCGCGGTGCTCGCGGCGCGCCGGTCAGCCTGCAGTGCGAGCAGCGCCGCCGCCAGCACCCGCGGCGTCTTCCGCAGCGGCATCTTCGAGGTCTTCGACCTCTTTCTCCCACTGATCCTTCGCGAGGCGGTACCAGAGGTAGAACGCGAAGCCACCGAAGATCGCCCACTCAGCGGCATAGAAGATGTTAAGCCAGTTGATCGGGTTGGCCAGCTCCGGAGCGGGTGACGCGATTGCCACCAACCCGCCGAGCGGCTCAACCGATGCGATGTACTGGCGGTACACGTCGAGGCCTTCGATGTCGTGCCATTGACTTAGCAGCGCAGCGGTCGACAGTGATGACATCGCCTGCGGATCGCCGCCGTGCGGGGGCGGAACGGGCGTCTCATCTGAAATCAGCCGCCCGGCGATGACGTACGAAGCGGGCACCGTAGCATCCGCTTCAAGCTGCTCGACTGCAGCGCGAGCGTCTTCCTCGGTCGCGGCCCAGCCGATCGCCACAGCCACAGACGTTGCGGCATCAGTGTTGTCGAGGCGCAACTGACCGGTAACCCAATAGCCTTCCGCGCCATCGTTAAACCGCGACGACACGATCAGAAAATCGCCCGGCACCCACACGCCCTGAGTCTCAACGCGTTGCCCCACGAGCGGTTCAGGCAGATACTCGCCTGGGCCTGCCACCTCATCGAGAGGCAGAATCTCTTCGGTTGCACCCGCGGGCGGCGGATTCGTATCAATTGCTCGATCTAGCTGCCACTGCCCGAGCCACGCGAACACTCCCGCCACGATCAGACAGAGAGCGAGCAGGCCCAACCATTCCCTCCGCAGCATGACCTCACGCAGCGTCGGCGGAAAGACCTCGGGAATAACGGGGCCGCTTGGCGCTACCGCAGGTTCAGCACTGGCCAAAGCACCGTCGCCCGAAGCGTTATCGCCCAGGGCCCTACTCCCGAAAGCCACGCCAGCGAAATTCGGGTCGTCCGATTCGGCGCCAGACGAACCCACATAGTCGGCTTCGTGACTGTCCACCGCCATGCCGTCAGGCACGCCGTCAGCCGACATCGCTTCAACATCCGCGTGACCAGCGTCCGCGCCGCCAGCACCCGCCCCAGCCTCTAAACCAGCAGCAGCAGCACCAGCCCCAGCACCAGCACCCGCAGCACCACCAGCACCCGCCCCAGCCTCTAAACCGTCCGCACCAGCACCAGCACCACCCGAGCCCGCAGCCGCCGTGTCACCGGCGTCCGCGCCATCGGCGGGGTCGCCGTTCACCGAACTCACCGGTTGGCGTAGGGCGCGACGACGACCTCGACGCGCTGGAACTCCTTGAGGTCGGAATACCCGGTCGTGGCCATCGACTTGCGAAGTGCGCCAATAAGGTTTGCAGTGCCATCGGCGACCGGAGCCGGCCCGTACAGCACCTCTTCAAGCGTGCCGACCTGGTCTACCTTCACGCGACGGCCGCGCGGCAGCTGCGCATGGTGAGCCTCGGGACCCCAGTGGTACCCCTGACCTGGCGCATCCGTCGCTCGAGCGAGTGCGACACCGAGCATGACAGCGTCTGCGCCCATCGCGAGAGCCTTGACGATATCTCCAGACGTACCGACACCGCCGTCGGCGATGACGTGCACATACCGCCCGCCCGACTCATCGAGGTAGTCGCGGCGCGCGCCAGCGACGTCAGCGACAGCGGTCGCCATTGGGGCGTGCAGACCGAGCGTCACACGAGTGGTGGATGCTGCGCCCCCACCGAATCCGACGAGCACACCCGCCGCACCCGTGCGCATGAGGTGAAGGGCTGCGGTGTAGGTCGCGGCGCCTCCGACGATGACAGGAACGTCGAGGTCGTAGATGAACTTCTTGAGGTTCAACGGCTCGTCGACCGACGAGACATGCTCAGCCGACACCGTGGTGCCACGGATCACGAAAAGGTCGACTCCTGCGGCGACCACCGTTTCGTACAGATCCTGCGTGCGCTGCGGAGTGAGCGAGCCAGCAACGGTCACACCGGCGGCCCGAATCTCGGCCAGTCGGTCACGCACAAGCTCGGGCTTAATCGGCTCGGCATAGAGCTCCTGCATGCGACGTGTCGCAGCAGCCTTGTCGAGCGCAGCGATCTCGCTGAGAAAGGGTGTGGGGTCGTCGTAGCGGGTCCACAAGCCTTCAAGGTCGAGCACCCCGAGCCCACCAAGCTGACCGAGCATGATGGCCGTCTGCGGGCTCACCACGGAGTCCATCGGCGCGCCCATCACGGGAATGTCGAATTGGAACGCATCAATTGACCACGCGGTCGATACGTCTTCGGGGTTTCGCGTTCGCCGCGAGGGCACCACCGCGATGTCATCGAAGGTGAATGCGCGTCGTGCGCGCTTAGCGCGGCCGATTTCGATCTCCATGCTCACCCTCTCAGCCTAGTCGGCTCCTCAAAAACACAGACCACCAGACGATGGATGCTGCAGCCACCGGCGCTATGCGGCCGAGTAGCGACCCGATGCCACCGCCCGCGCGCGGGCCTTCGCGGCCTCTTCTTCGCGGTTCTTAGGCGGCGCAGTGGTGACGAGGTCGTCGAGCAGGTGCTGCGTGATGTGCGCGATCTCGTTCACCGCCTTGTCGAACGCCTCACGATTGGCCTGACTGGGCTTCGAGGTGCCCGCGATCTTGCGCACATATTGCAGCGCGGCGGCGTGCACTTCATCACCGGTGGCAGCGGGCTCAAAATTGTGAAGGGTGTGAATGTTCCGGCACATGCGGCCGACGATACGCCCGAGTGCCGACATCTTCCACCCCTCAGACCATCACCCTGCTACTTGCGGTAGTTGGGCGCCTCTACAACGATCTGCACGTCGTGTGGGTGTGACTCTTTGAGGCCGGCAGCGGTGATGCGAACGAACTTGCCCTTGGCCTTCAGCTCTTCGATAGTGCGAGCACCGACGTAGAACATCGACTGACGAAGTCCACCGACGAGTTGATAGGCAACCGCAGACACCGGGCCTCGGTACGCGACCTGACCTTCGATCCCCTCAGGAATCAGCTTGTCGTCGTTCGGCACGTCCGCCTGAAAATAGCGGTCCTTCGAATACGAGGTCTTCTGTCCTCGGGTCTGCATCGCGCCGAGCGAGCCCATGCCGCGGTACTGCTTGAACTGCTTGCCGCCGACGAAGACCACCTCACCGGGGCTTTCATCGGTGCCTGCGAACAGCGAGCCGATCATGACCGAATCTGCACCCGCGACGATTGCCTTGGCGATGTCGCCGGAGTACTGCAGTCCGCCGTCAGCGATGACTGGCACTCCGGCCTCGCGCGCGGCGAGGAAGGCTTCGTAGACGGCGGTGACCTGGGGAACGCCCACGCCTGCGACAACGCGAGTGGTGCAGATCGACCCCGGGCCGACACCCACCTTCACCGCGTCAACGCCTGCATCGATCAGCGCCTGAGCACCCTCGCGTGTTGCGACATTGCCGCCGATCACGTCGATGTGCTCGAAGCTCGGGTCTGCCTTCAGCCGCGTCACCAGATCGATAACGCCTGCCGATTGCCCGTTCGCGGTGTCAACGACGAGTACGTCAACGCCGACATCGCGAAGCGCTTCAGCACGCTCCCATGCGTCACCAAAGAACCCGATGGCGGCACCGACACGAAGGCGCCCATGCTCGTCTTTGGTGGCGAGCGGGTACTTCTCGCTCTTGTCGAAGTCTTTGATAGTGATGAGACCCGCGAGCTTGCCATCGTCGTCGATGAGAGGCAGCTTCTCCACGCGATACTTCGCGAATGTCGCGAGAACGTCGTTGGCGCCGATGCCGACCTTGGCGGTGATGAGGCCTTCAGCGGTCATCACGTCTTTGACGAGCGTGGTCTGGCGCTCGAAACCCGAGACGAAACGCATGTCGCGGTTGGTCACGATGCCCACCAGAACGCCGTCGGCGTCGATGACCGGCAACCCGGAGATGCGGTAGGTGGCGCACAGGTCGTCGACTTCTTCGATCGTCGTTTCTGGCGTGGTCGTGATGGGGTCGGTGATCATGCCCGACTCGCTGCGCTTCACCCGGTCAACCATCGACGCCTGGTCGGCGATGGATGCGTTGCGGTGGAGAATTCCGAGCCCGCCCTCGCGAGCAACAGCAATAGCCATGCGCGTCTCGGTGACGGTGTCCATGGCGCTTGAGATGAGCGGCGTGGCTACGGTGATCCGGCGTGTCACACGCGACGACGTGTCCGCTTCGCTGGGAATGACGTCGGTGTGCCCCGGCAGGAGCAAGACGTCATCGTAGGTCAATCCGACGAAACCGAACGGGTCGTTGTGCTCCATGGGTTCTCCCGCGCTCGTAGCGCAAATGTTGAGGTTGTCGGCGAGGGCCGGTGCGCCTCGGTGCGCCGCACCAATCCTAAACCGTGCGAACGCGCGATTATTCCGCCGCTAATGAACATTTACAAGGTCTCATCACAATTTGGCAAGGTTCTTTAAAGGAGCGTGCATGAAACACTCAGGACACATTAGGGTCGTAGCGTCGTCACTCATGGCCGATGCGACCCGAGTGTCGGCATGCATGAGCCGGACTGGGAGGTTCAGTGAGTTCAACGATTGAGGCCGGATCGCGACTAGGTCGCGTCCGCGCCATATCTGCACTCATCGCGTTATTCATTGTGTTCTGCGGCATCTTTGTTACGTCAGCGCCCGCGCTGGCTGCGGAAGATGATCCATACCGAATCAGCGGAAACGTACAGCTCGATGGCGAGCCGCTAGAAGGCGTCGCGCTATCGGTTGACGGACCCGGTGGCCTCCAAGAGGTCGAAACCGATGAGAACGGTCAATGGAGCGCACAGGTTCCCGAGCGCGGCGAGGTCTACACCGTCACGCTCGACGAGAACACGCTTCCCGAGGGCATCGCTGTCGTCGACGAAGAGAGCGACACCCCTAACGTCAAAGAAGCTGAGATGGGGCAGGGTGGCCGCCTCAGCGTCAACTTCTTCATCGGCGAAGGTGAACGAAACGTCACCAGCTTCTTCGACCAGCTGGTGCAGCGCCTCGTGCAGGGTGTGTCCTTCGGGCTGATGCTCGCCCTTGGTGCGGTCGGCCTGACGCTCGTCTACGGCACAACCGGCATTTCCAACTTCGCCCACGGTGAGATGGTCACCTTCGGCGCGATAGCGGGATTCCTCATCGTCGGCCCCGCCAGCCTGGCGTTACCGTGGTGGCTCGGTTTTCCACTCGCGATCATTCTCAGCGGTGTATTCGGGCTCGTGCTCGACATGATCTTATGGAGACCGCTACGAAGGCGAAGGGTCGGCGTAGTGCAGCTGATGATCGTCAGCATTGGTCTGTCGCTCGCGCTGCGCTACATCTTCCAGTACATCATCGGCGGCGGAACGGTGCAGTTGCCCGGTGGCGACGCCCCTCGCTTCGCCCTCTTCGGCTCCGTTTCGATGAGCGTTATCGACATGGTGTCGATTGCAATCTCGATCGTCGTCATCGTGATCTTCGCGCTCTGGCTGAACCGTTCGCGGCTCGGCAAGGCAACGCGTGCCATCTCAGACAATCCCTCGCTTGCGGCAGCATCCGGAATCGACGTTGACCACGTGGTTCGCGTGGTCTGGATCGTCTCAGGGGCCCTCGCGGGCCTTTCTGGAATCTTGTTCGCCTACTACCGCCCCGGCATCAAATGGGACATGGGAGCGCAGTTGCTGTTGCTCATGTTCGCCGCAGTGGTATTGGGTGGCCTCGGCACCGCCTATGGCGCGCTCGTCGGCGCACTGATCGTCGGAATTCTCGTGGAGACGTCAAGCCTCTGGATTCCCGCTGATCTCAAGTACGCGAGCGCGCTCCTCATCCTCATTGTGATTCTGCTGTTCCGACCACAGGGCATCCTGGGTCGCAGCGAGAGAATAGGCTAAGGGCGATTCATGGACTGGATACAGATTCTCTCAAACACCGCGTCATCGATCATCAGCCCTGCCACGCTCGGGTACGCCCTTGCCGCGCTGGGACTGGCGATGCACTTCGGTTACACCGGCCTTATCAACATGGGTATCGCTGGCTTCATGGCCGTCGGTGCCTACGGCTTCGCAATCACGAGCCTCATGTTCGCGTTCCCCTGGTGGCTCGCGGCCCTGACAGGACTCATCGCCTCGGGTGTGTTCGCGTTGATTCTGGGTATACCCACCCTGCGACTGCGCGGCGACTATCTGGCGATCGTCACGATCGCCGCGGCCGAAGTCGTCAGGTTGCTCTTCCTCACCACCGCATTCGATGACGTCACCGGCTCTGCCGACGGCCTCAGCGGCTACCAGGGCAGCTTCCAGGACTTCAACCCGCTCGATGCGACCCAGACCTACGGCTTCGGCCCCTGGGAATACAACGGCACCGCTTGGTGGGTGCGCATCGTCGGCATCATCACCCTCGCGATCGGTGTGCTGATCGTGTGGCTGCTGGTTCGCAGCCCCTGGGGTCGCGCACTGCGAGGCATCCGTGAAGACGAAGACGCCGTGCGTTCACTCGGAAAGAACGTCTTCGCTTACAAGCTGCAGTCACTGGTTCTCGGTGGCATGCTCGCCGCAGCGGGTGGAATCATCATCTCGCTCGAACGAGCCGTCAGCCCCGGCGTCTACGTCACCTCGCTGACGTTCTTCATCTGGACCGCACTTCTGCTCGGTGGCGCCGCGACGGTCTTCGGACCGGTTCTCGGTTCGCTGATCTTCTGGGCGCTGCAGACGTTCCTCAGCAACGTTCTTCCGGCAATGGTCAAGGCGGGCTACCTCCCGTTCATGACCGAGATTCAGGCGAGTACGGTGCGCTACATCCTGGTGGGTATAGCGCTCATGCTCCTGGTGATCTTCATGCCGCAGGGCATCCTCGGCAACAAGAAGGAGCTGACCTTTGTCAAGTGATCAGATGCCAGGCGGACCGAGCGATGACAGCGCTCCCGTCGAAAGCACGATGACTGCCCCTGTCGCCCGCGACAAGACCACGGGATTGCACGTTGGCGAAGCCGTTCCCGGCTGCGCCAAGGTCGACCCGATCATCATCGCCGACAATGTGCGTCGCTCTTTCGGTGGCGTCCATGCCGTCGACGTCGACCACCTTGAGATCCCGCGTGGTGCGATTACCGCTCTGATCGGTCCGAACGGTGCGGGTAAAACCACTCTGTTCAACCTGCTCACCGGTTTCGACCAGCCCAACGAGGGCAAGTGGAGTTATGACGGCCACGACCTTTCGGGCGTCGCCGCGTACAAGGTCGCTCGCATGGGCCTGGTGCGCACCTTCCAGCTCACCAAAGCGCTGGGCCTTCTCACCGTCATGGAGAACATGAAGCTCGGTGCGAAGAACCAGAAGGGTGAGAAGTTCTGGGCGAGCATGATCCCCGCTCTCTGGCGCAAGCAGGATGACGCGCTTGAAGACCAGGCGATGGAGTTGCTGCAGCGCTTCAAGCTCGACGCGAAGGCCGACGACTTCGCAGCATCCCTCTCGGGTGGCCAACGCAAGCTCCTCGAAATGGCTCGCGCGCTCATGACGGTGCCCACGCTGGTGATGCTCGACGAGCCGATGGCCGGTGTCAACCCGGCGCTCACCCAGTCGCTGCTCGATCACATCCTGAACCTCAAAGATGACGGCATGACCGTGCTGTTCGTCGAGCACGACATGCACATGGTGCGCCATATCGCCGACTGGGTTGTCGTCATGGCTGAAGGCCGCGTGGTTGCTGAGGGCGACCCGCACGAGGTCATGAAGAACCCTGCCGTGATCGACGCGTATCTCGGAGCCCACCAGGAGCTCGACCTGGGCGTGGTCACGGGTCGCATTACTATTCAGGATGCTGATCCCTCCGCCGACCCCGAAGCATCGTCGCAGGCGAGCGCTGACGCCCTCGTCGCCGACGGTATTGCTGAAGAAGAAGTCGCCGCGGCCGCAACATCCACCAGCGCCGAAAGCCAGGAGGACTCGAAGTGAGCACCACCGCCACGGAAACCCCTGTTGTACTCATCAAGGATGTTCACGCCGGCTATCTTCCGGGTGTCAACATTCTCAACGGCTGCAACCTGGTCGCGAACCAGGCCGAGCTGATCGGCATCATCGGCCCCAACGGCGCGGGAAAGTCCACGCTGTTGAAGGCGATGTTCGGCCAGGTCAACATCCGCAGCGGTGAGGTATTGCTTGACGGCGAAGACATCACGCACCTGCGGGCGAACAAGCTGGTGTCACGCGGGGTGGGCTTCATTCCGCAGACCAACAATGTGTTCCCGAGTCTGACGATCGAAGAGAATCTTCAGATGGGGCTGTACCAGAACCCCAAGATCTACGACAAGCGTCTCGAATTTGTGACGAGTATCTTCGCTGAGCTGGGTGCGCGTCTGAAGCAGCGTGCTGGCTCGCTCTCGGGCGGTGAACGCCAGATGGTGGCCATGGGCCGCGCGCTCATGATGGACCCGAAGGTGCTTCTGCTCGACGAGCCTTCGGCAGGCCTGTCTCCCGTTCGTCAAGACGAAGCGTTCATCCGCGTCTCTGAGATCAACAAAGCGGGCGTCACCTGCATCATGGTGGAGCAGAACGCACGCCGTTGCTTGCAGATCTGCGACCGCGCCTACGTGCTCGACCAAGGCCGTGATGCCTACACCGGCACCGGTCGTGAATTGTTGCACGACGCGAAGGTCACCGAGCTGTACCTCGGAACCCTGGGCGTCTAAGACGAAAGTTCTTTTGGGGTGGGATGCTGCGGCATCCCACCCCATTGCTTTGCCCTCAAGACGCTGGGCCGAGCTGACCACACCGGGGTACCCGCGCCGCTGAACTCGCACGCACTGCTCGTAGCGACACCACGCACCGCGCCGCGACTTCGCGCGTTAACGAGAAAGGGCCCCGAGTCCGAAGACTCGGGGCCCTTCAGCCTGCTAGAGGTTATTAGCCCTCGTAGCCGACGTAGTTGTTGTCGTCACCGTACTGGTAGATGCCGATCGATGCTTCGGTCGGGTCGCCGGCCTCATCGAACGTGATCGGGCCAGAAACGCCGTCGTAGTCAGCAACGCCGCCTCCGACGATGATGTCTGCACACTCAGCGAAGCTGGTGCAGGTCTCGCCGTCACCCGAACCACCGGAAACCTCGATGAGCTTCTCAGCGATTGCTGCGGAGTCGGTCGAACCGGCTGCGAGGCTCGCGAGGGCCAGGAGGATGGTGGCGTCGTACGACTCGGCTGCGTAGCTGTACTCAGTCAGCGGCTCGCCGCCCTCGTCGGTCAGGAACGTGTCGAGCGCGCTGGTGAAGTCACCGAGCGTGTCGATCGTCAGACCGGGCAGGGTGCCCTTTGCGCCCGTGAGCGAGCCTTCTGCGAGGTCGTCACCGAAGTTGGCAAGGTTGCCATCAACGAAGTAGAGGTCTTCAGCCGGGAAGTCAGCGAGGACGCTCGGAAGCATCGTCTTGACCTCTTCGAACGTGATCAGTGCGATCGCGTCGGGGTCAGCTGCAAGAACCTCAGAGATCTGAGCGTCGAACGTGGTGTCACCCGTGTTGTAGGTGGGCGCTGCGACAACCTCGCCACCGGCGGCTTCGAAGGCCTGGGTGACGTAGTTGGCGAGACCGGTACCGTAGGAGTCGTTCAGCACGATCATGCCGAGCGTCTGGTGGCCGTCTTCAGCGATGAGGTTACCAAGAACCTCACCCTGCAGAACGTCCGAAGGCGCGGTACGGAAGTACAGTCCGCCGTCGTCGTACGTGGTGAATGCGTCCGACGTGTTGGCCGGCGAGAACTGGATTACGCCAGCACCCGTGACCTGGTCGATGAACTGAAGCGAAACACCCGAAGATGCTGCACCGATGATCGCCGAGACGTTCTCACCGAGCAGACGAGGGATCTCAACCTCGTAAGCCTTGTTGTCGAGGTCACCGGAGTCACCGTACACAACATCGATGTCGAGACCAGTGTCTGCGGTCGACATGTTGATTTCTGACATCGCGTACGCGACACCTGCTTCTTCGGGCGGGCCGAGGAAGGCGAGGTTACCGGTCTGCGGAAGCGCAGTACCGACCTTGAGGCTCAGCGAATCGGCGGGTGCCGCCGTGTCTGAAGTGTCTTCCGTGCTGCTGCTTGAGCAGCCTGCGAGAAAGAGTGCGCTGACGCCGACCGCGGCGATGCCGCCGAAGACCTTGCCTGCACGCGAACGAATAAAGACGCTCATGTTGCTCCTTGCTGTGATTGACTCGGGCGCGACTCGGGCGCACACCCAGTGAAGTCCAACCTAGCCGCGCTAAGGCTTCCGCAATGTTGCCGTTCGTTAACGATGTGTTTCGCGCGCCAATCGTTACAACCCCGAGATCAAATGGATATTTCGCTCTGCCGCCCGGAATATCCGTCCGCACCGTAAGGTTGACATTGTGGAATACCCCCCTAGGGTAGCCACGCAACGAAAGGCATCTCGATGACGACGACTGTGTATAACGTGACCGGTATGAGTTGCGACCACTGCGAGGTGGCCGTACGCAATGAGGTGGCCAAGCTTCCGGGGGTAGACACCGTCGAAGTCTCGGCACTTCGCGGCATCCTCACCATTGAATCGTCCACACCGCTCGACGACGCTTCGGTGCTCGAGGCGGTCGACGAAGCAGGCTACGAAGCCGCACGCGCCTGATGCCAGCGAACCCAACCACTCCTCTGACACGCGTCGAGCTTGAGATCGGCGGCATGACGTGCGCCTCGTGCGCCAGCCGAATCGAGAAGAAGCTCAACCGCATCGACGGCGTGACTGCGTCGGTGAATTTCGCCACCGAGAAGGCAGTGGTCACGGCTGACGGCAATCTCGACCCGAAGTCGCTCATCGCTACGGTCGAACAGACGGGGTACACCGCCGCTCTTCCCGCCGCGCCCGAGGCAGGCAGAACCACCCCACGTGATTACGAGCTTGAGGGGCTGCGCCAGCGTCTGATCGGATCGGTGGTGCTCGCGCTGCCCGTGATTGCTCTCGCGATGATTCCCGCGCTGCAGTTCACTTACTGGCAGTGGGTCTCGCTTGCGCTTACGGCACCCATCGTGGTCTGGGGAGCGTGGCCGTTTCACCGTGCTGCCTGGGTCAACCTGCGCCACGGCGCCGCCACGATGGACACCCTCGTATCAATTGGTGTGTCCGCAGCATTCTTGTGGTCGCTCTATGCCCTCTTCTTCGGCGACGCGGGCGTGCCGGGAATGACGCACACCTTCGAGTGGACGGTTCAGCCCTCCGACGGCGCGAGCGACATCTACTTTGAGGTCGCCGCCGGCGTCACCATGTTCCTACTCGCGGGCCGCTACTTCGAGTTGCGCTCCAAGCGGCGCGCGGGCTCTGCGCTTCGCGCATTGCTCGATGTTGGGGCGAAGGATGCCGCAGTGCTGCGCCCGTCAGCGGATGGCGGGCAGCGGGAAGTGCGCATTCCGATCAGCGAAGTGCGTGTCGGCGATGACTTCGTGGTGCGGCCCGGCGAGAAGATCGCCACCGATGGGGTCATCTCCGCCGGGTCCTCGGCGGTGGATGCGTCGATGGTCACAGGCGAATCGGTGCCGGTCGAGGTCGTCCCGGGCGATGCCGTAATCGGCGCCACCGTCAACGCCGGTGGGCGGCTTGTCGTTCGCGCCACCCGCGTGGGCGATGACACGCAACTTGCACAAATGGCGCGACTCGTCGAAGAGGCCCAGTCGGGCAAGGCGCAGGTTCAGCGTCTCGCCGATCGTATCTCGGGCGTCTTCGTGCCGATCGTGCTGGTGATAGCGCTGGCGACGTTCACCACGTGGTTGCTTCTCGGCTTTGCTCCCTCGATGGCGACAACCGCTGCGGTCGCGGTGTTGATCATTGCGTGCCCTTGTGCACTGGGCTTGGCGACCCCCACCGCCCTGCTCGTCGGCACGGGTCGCGGGGCGCAGTTGGGCATCCTTATCAAAGGCCCTGAGATTCTTGAATCCACCCGCCGCGTCGACACCATCGTGCTCGACAAGACTGGCACCGTGACTTCTGGTCGTATGGCGCTTGACGAAGTGGTGTTGGCACCGTCCGTGGGCGAAATCGCAGCATCCACTCGCCCTGACGTCCTGCGTCTGGCTGGGGCGCTTGAGAATGCGTCTGAACACCCCATCGCCCGTGCGATCGCCCGCGCTGCCGAGACGGAAACCGGCACGCTGCCGAGCGTCGAGGCGTTCCAGAACACCGCCGGCAAAGGAGTGTCGGGCGTCATCGACTCGCACGCGGTGGTTGTCGGAAACGCCGCGCTGCTGGCTGACTGGTCGATGCAGATTCCGGTCGCCCTCGATGTTGCCAAACGCGCGGCAGAGGCAAGAGGCAACACTGCCGTGCTGGTGGGCTGGGACGGACAGGCTCGCGGGTTGCTGACCGTAGCCGACCAACTCAAACCCACCAGCGAAGAGGCGATCTCGCAGGTGAAGGCGCTCGGCCTGACCCCGGTGCTGCTCACCGGGGATAACGAGTCGGTCGCACAAAACGTGGCCGAGCAGGTGGGAATCGAGCGCGTCACCGCTGAGGTGCTGCCCCAAGACAAGGTTGAGGTGATCAAGGCGCTGCAAGCGGAGGGCCGCGTGGTGGCAATGGTCGGTGACGGAGTCAACGATGCTGCCGCTCTCGCTCAGGCAGATCTCGGGCTCGCAATGGGAACGGGCACCGACGTTGCGATCGAGGCCTCCGACATCACCCTCGTTCGCGGCGATCTGCGAAGCGCAGCCGATGCAATTCGCCTGTCACGCTCGACGCTCGCCACGATTAAAGTCAACCTCTTTTGGGCCTTCGCCTACAACGTGGCCGCGATCCCGCTGGCGGCCCTCGGGCTGCTCAACCCCATGATCGCCGGAGCCGCGATGGCCTTGTCGAGCGTGTTCGTCGTGGGCAACAGCCTGCGTCTGCGCTCATTTCGCAGTCGCGCCCTGCCCGCCCCCGAGAAAAGGACCGCATGATGACCGATACGCAAATGTCCGCCGAAGCCCATGCGCACCACGGGTATATCACCGACAAAGACAAGTACCTCAACCGGCTGAAGCGCATCGAAGGTCAAGCGCGCGGCATCCACAAGATGATCGACGATGAGAAGTACTGCATCGACATCCTCACCCAGGTGAGTGCAATGACGAGCGCTCTTGAAGCCGTCGCACTCGGGCTGCTGGAAGATCACCTGAGGCACTGTGTGGTGGATGCTGCCAGAATCGGCGGTGCCGAAGCCGACGCAAAGATCACCGAGGCGTCACAGGCAATCGCCCGTCTCGTGCGCTGACCCTTTGGCGATCCCGCCTTAAAACACTTCTCCGACGGGCGCGGTTGCCGTCGACCGACGCGATCGCCGCCTGGCCACGAATGAGTCAATGGTCAGCAGGGTGAGTGCAACCCAGACCAGGCCAAAACCAATCCATCTCTCGAGCGGCATGGGTTCGCCCAGCAGCAGCCAGCCCGTCAAGAACTGCATGATCGGCGTGATGAATTGCAGCAGCCCGATAACCGAGAGGGGCACGCGGCGGGTAGCGCTGGCGAAGAGCAGCAGCGGTACCGCGGTGACGACGCCGGCGAGGCTCAGCAGCGCGGCATGCTCCCAGCCGTACTCCCCCATCGTCCACCCACCGGTTGCCGCGACGACAGCGAGCATGACGATGGCGACGGGCATCAGCCACATCGTCTCGAGCGTCAGGCCACTGACAGCATCCACCGATGGGCCGATCTTCTTCTTCACCAAGCCATAGCTGCCGAACGAGACTGTGAGCAGCAACGCGATCCACGGCACGGTGCCGTAGCCCACAACAATGACGACCACGGCAAGGGCGACGATGCCGATGGCTACCCACTGGGTGATGCGCAGCTTCTCGTGCAACACCAGCACGCCGAGCAGTACGGTGAAGATCGGGTTGATGAAGTAGCCGAGGCTGGTCTCGATGACATGGTTCGTCAACGCCCCGATGATGAACACCTGCCAGTTGACGAAGATGAGCACACCGGCGAGCGCGGTGAGTGCCATGAGCCGCGGTTGCCGCATGATCGCCCACAGCTTCGACCATTTGCGAGTGACCGCGATGAGAAAAGCACAGAAGACGAGCGACAGGGCGACGCGCCAGGCGACGAGCTCAAACGGTCCGGTGGGAACGAGCAGCAGAAAGTAGAGCGGCAGCAGCCCCCACAGCAGGTACGCCGAGACCCCGTACAGACCGCCGAGGCTGCGTTCGCGTGCGGGATCAGGTGTCACTGGGTCAGCCTATGTGCCGTTGCGGGTGCGCCGGGCCCAATGCCGTTCCACCACCCTACTCTTCTGCCGGCCCGACTGTTGGCTACTGATGCCGGTGCGGCATACCGCCCCCGCACCCCACGCGCGCAAAAGGGCCGGATGCCGAAGCATCCGACCCTGATCTCGCGAGCGAGAAGTTAGCGAACGACGACTGCGAGAACGTCGCGAGCCGACAGAACGATGAACTCGTCTCCGCCGAACTTGACCTCGGTGCCACCGTACTTGCTGTAGATGACACGGTCACCAACGGCGACGTCCATCGGGACGCGGTTGCCGTTGTCGTCGATGCGGCCCGGGCCCACTGCCATGACCTCGCCCTCCTGGGGCTTCTCCTTGGCGGTGTCGGGGATGACCAGACCGCTGGAAGTGGTCTGCTCGGCCTCGACCTGCTTGATGACGATGCGGTCTTCGAGCGGCTTAATGGAAACCGACACGGTCTACCTCTTCTTTCCTTGAGACTAAAGAGTCGTTAGCACCCACACACTGAGAGTGCTAACGGTAAGTCTAGGGAACCGTTGGCACTCTTGCAACGCGAGTGCCAACTGATCTCCCTGACATCTCCGCGTTCACTGCGCTGCCAAGAATTTCGTCTCGATGTATCACGTGGCGCATATCACACTCTTGGTCTAAGGAAGCTCGACCACCCTGGTCAAGCGCACAACGAAGTGGTAGAAAAGGCGTGGGGGGAGTCCCACGTCCGATCTCTGGGGGAGAGGACCATGAGCACCAAAGGTTATCTACTCGGCGTTGATGTAGGAACCAGCAGGACAGCAGCTTCGGTTGCGCCTATTTGCACAGGCGACCAGGAAGTTCGTACGAGAACATTTCCGCTCGGCCGCAATACTGACAGCGCGCCTAGTGCGATCTTTGTCAGTGACAGCGAGTTGCTCTTCGGTGAAGCCGCTGAACGCCGCGGCCTCGCACAACCAGAACGACTCATTCGCGAGTTCAAACGGCGCGTGGGCGACGATGTGCCGATCGTCGCCGGTGGCGAGCGATTCGCTCCCGAAGACCTCTACGCCCGCACAGTCGCGTGGGTCGTTGATGCTGTGGCTGAACGAGAAGGAAGCCACCCGACCGCGATCTGCGTGACAGTGCCAGTGACGTGGGGGGAGTATCGATCCGAGCTCGTAGCGACGGCTCTCGCCCGTGAGATCACTGCCGACATTCTGCTCATCAGTGAGCCCGAAGCAGCCGCTCACCACTACGAGTCCACTTCTCCCCTCGAGACGGGTCGCGCGATTGCCGTTTACGACCTTGGCGGTGGAACGTTCGACCTCGCGATCTTGCGCAAAGAAGCGAACGGAAAGGTTCGTCTCGTGGGCGAGCCCGACGGCATCTCCGACTTCGGCGGAGCTGACTTTGATGACATGGTGCTGCGCCATGTGATCGCCGCCGCTGCGTTGTCGAGTGCTGAACTGTCGACCAACGCCGCCGCCCGGGTTGCGCTGTCGACGTTGCGCCGCGAGTGCATCGAAGCGAAAGAAGCTCTGTCGTTTGACTCTGAAGCCGTCGTGCCCGTGCTCGTCGGCCAGTCTCACTCGACCGTGCGCATCACCCGCGCCGAGTTCGAAGACATGATCGACGCGGGAATCTCTCGCTCTGCCGACATACTTGCGAATGCGCTCGAAACCGCACACCTGGCGGCCGATGACCTTGACGCGATTCTGCTAACGGGGGGCTCCTCGCGCATTCCACGCGTCGCTCAGGTGCTTTCTGAGCAGTTCGATCGCCCCATCGCGATCGATACCGACCCAAAAGCGATCGTCGCTCTGGGCGCGGCCCGCGCGTTGGCGGAGTACCGCTCGCTCGCCGAGATCTCTGCAGAAGCAGCACTAATCTCGTCGGCCGCGATGGCGTCAAGCGGGATGGATGCTGCACCGGCCGTCGCCAGCGAAGGTGCCGTTGCAGAACCTGACACGGCAGGCGGCGCGGTCACTGCGGGGCCTGCCGCGGCGGGGCGCGGATGGCTTCGGCGCCTGCCGGCCACCGTGAGCATTGCCGCGGGTTCACTGTTGCTCGCGGGTTCGATGGTCATCGTCAGCGCGACAGGCCTTGGCAGCGCAGATTTGGCAGACAGCAATACCTCGACCGAGTCGTTGCCAGAGTGGCTCGGGCTCCAACTCGCGAGCAGCGCCCGTGCCGCGAGCCTCGATAACGATGAGACCGAAAGCGCCGAAAGCGACGCGAAGGCAGACGCCAGCGCCGATGCACCCGCACGACCGCCGCGAGCCCGCGCCCCACAGGCGAACGTCGCGCCGGTCGCCGACACAGCGCCGTCGTCTCGAGTGACCCCGCGCAACACGAACTCCAGCGCTCAGATTCCAGAGCTTCAGGCCACGGCCCCCGCGAAGTCCAGTTCTCCCAAGACGTCGTCCTCGTCTCCCTCCCCCACGGGGGCGGCGCCTTCGGGGTCGAACTCATCGTCATCGTCTTCTTCGTCACCCGCCACGCCCTCTCAACCGGCTCCCGCAGCGCCAACCACGGCGCCCGCAACGCCGACTCCGTCACCAACAACAGCACCAGCGCCGACAACAGCACCGTCACCCACGGCACCCGCTCCGCAACCGACGCCCGAGCCAGATCCGGTCCCTGCCCCGGCGCCAACGGCAGCGCCGACGACGCCCGCACCGGCACCCACGCCCGATCCAGAGCCCGCTCCGGCACCCGCGCCTGAGCCAGAGCCCGCGCCGACTGCCACGCCAACGGCGCCCGCACCAGAGTCCACCCCCGCAGCCACGGGCGGCGAGTGAGGTGCGCGCCATGATGTGCGAGGTCTTGCGATGAGCACCATCGCCCCGGCGGCACCGACCGCACCGACGGCAGCGCTGACGACTAGTTTGCGGTTTGCTTCCGCCGAGCGGGCGATCGTGGCGCTGACCTCGGTCGACAAAGAAACAGCAGTACGCGGCGTGCTTTCGGGCAATGCCGGATCTGGCAAATCTGTCGCGTTGCGCCGCACGCGTGCACTGCTCGCAGAGCAGGGCCGAGCGAGCACCCGGCTGCGCGCCGATACCAACGTTGCGGCAATCCCGCCAGGTGAGGTGCTTCTCGTTGACGATGCACATCTGCTCGATGCCGAGGTGTTGCGCGAGCTGGTTGCGCGCGCCGAAGACCCCGAGGCTGCGCTCGTTGTCGCTGCCCGTTCGTGGCCCGCTCCCGCGGCGCTCACCGCGCTGGTTCGCACTCTCGAGCACTCCGGCGAAACAGTGTTGCTATCTGACGCGATGCCTGGCGATGTGCGCGCGAGCCTCGCTGGCACGTCGCCAAGCCTCGCCAGCACGCCGCGCTGCGAAGACCGCGTTCTTCACGACACCGGCGGAATCGCGTGGCTTGCTCACGAGTGCATCAACGCGCATGCAAATGTCGCGTGTCGCGGAGCCGAAGACCATGACGAGATCGACCGCGCGATCGAGCTTCGAATTGCCCATGTGCTTGACCTGGTCAGCCCAGAAGTCGGCCAGTTGATCGAAGACCTCGCAGTGGGAGGCACCGCCGAGGTAGCGCCCGAACTGATCGCTGAAGGCTGCGCCGAAGGGTTGCTGCTTCGCAACGGGCTTCTCGCCCCGTTGGTGGCCGGCGCAGCGCGGCGACGCATGCCCGCACATCGGCTGGTCGAGCTCGTGCGCACCGGCGCGATCGACTACGTGCCCGACCCCAGCCTCGCCGACGGATTCGAGTCCGTACGCGATACCGAACTCGCGAAGGCGCTTGCTGCCCGCGCAGTCGCTACCATCCCCACCGATCCCAACCTCGCCATCACGCTGTTCGATCGCGCACGTGCCTGCGGCGCCGACGATGACGAAACACTGCCAGGCCGGGTCTACGCGGCATGGGCCGCTGGCCGGCTCGATGACGTCGGCGCTCTGCTCGATGGCCGCGAGTTCGCCCCTGACTACCCGCAGCGCCAGCTGGTTGCTGATGTCGCCGCGTCATCATGGGTCGAACGCGGAATAATGCCGCTCGCTGATCAGACCTACCGCGCATTCGCGCTCAGCGACGAAATCAGTCGCACCCATGCGCTTCTTGCAGCCGCCGGCGCCGGACGCCTCACCGCAGAAACGCACGCCAGCGACGCGCCGGCTGCGGCTGCCGCGGCGCCATCCACGATCGCCATCACGATGAACATGCTCGAGCGCGGGTTGCGCTCCACATTCACCGCTGATGCTCCCACGACAGCCCTGACCGATCTGCCGCGCGCCTCAGAGCTTTATACCGCGTCACGCACCTCGACGCCGATACCCGAGTTGCCTGCCGTTATCGCTGCTATCACCGCCATCGGGGTCGGCGATCTTGCCACTGCCCACGCCGTTGTGCACGACGCGATCCGCGACCAACAGGGCGGCTTGCGCCAGCAGCCGCACTTGCACCTGTGGTGCGCGTGGGTTTCGCTGCAACGTGAACGGCCCGCAGACGCACGGGAGGCGCTGCGGCGCGCGACCGCAGATGGCCACACGTTGCTTCCGCGAGACGACGCGCTCGCCGCCGCGATAACCGTCGGCTTGGCGCGCCGTCACGAAGACTCTGCGGGGCTTGCGAGCGCATGGGAGTCGGTGAAAGCACGTCTGCAGCGCACTGAACCAGACCTCTACACTCTGTTGCCGTTGGGAGAGCTCATCATCTCGGCAGCCCGCGTCGGCGATATCGCGTGGGCGCAATGCGCGTTCGACAGTGGTCTGCGAATCGTTGCCGAGCTCGGTGATCCGCCGCTGTGGAGTGCGCCTTTGCACTGGGCCGGAATCCAACGCGGCATCCTGCTGAATCAACCTGCCGACCTGGCGCCACATGCGAAAGCTCTCGTGGCCGCCGCGACCCACAACCGCCTCGCCGCGATGATGGCCCAAGCGGGTCGAGTGTGGACGGCGGTGCTGTCGGGGCATGTTGACCCCGAGGCAGTCGAAGTCGCCGCTCAGGGCCTGGCATCGGTCGGACTTGCGTGGGATGGCGCCCGCCTTGCGGGCCATGGCGCCGGGCGATCCGACGACCGCAAGGTCATCGCGCGTCTGCTCGCGTGCGCACGTGACCTGCACCCGCGAGAGACGCCACGTGCTGATTCGCCGCCAACCGCGAGTCCCGCCGCAGAAGCGTCAGCCGACGAGGTGCTCAGCGAACGCGAGCGCGAAGTCGCTGAGCTGGTCATCCAAGGCAAGACCTATGCCGAAATCGGTGAGGCGATTTTCATCTCACCCCGCACCGCGGAACACCACATCGCGCACATCCGCCGGCGTGTAAACGCCACGTCTCGCTCAGAGCTGCTGTCGAAGCTGCGGATCATTCTTGAGGATGGTGCCGCATGACCCCTTACTCATCCCCTATTGGTATCGGAGATTTCCCCGATGCCGCCAGGGTGCTACCTGCCTACCCTGATAACAACGCACGTGGAGGAGTCGACGAATGAGTACACCGCTAGCCACAGTCGCCAACGCGATTATCGACTTCATACTGAGTCTGCTGCGTGATCCTGAAGCCCTGGCACAGTTCGAACAGGACCCCGAGGGCACTCTCGCCAGCAATGGCCTCGACTGCGTCGATGTCAGCGCTATCCGCGCAGCCGCCCCAGTCGTCTACGACCGCCCCGAGGTGGCCGTCAAGCAGGTCATTCCGCCTGCCTCGACCCATCACAACGAGATCGTTCGCGAATACTCGAACATGGCGCAGACCTTCACTTGGCTCGACAACCGCGCAACAATCGTCGACCAGTCCACAAACCAGAACATCTGGACCGAGGGCGGCGACGTCGACCAGGTCTTCGATCAGGTTGCCGGTGTCGCCTCGGGTGATGCCGCGCTGGCAGCTGGCGATGACATCGGCGTCGTTGGCGGCACCAATACGAATGCTCCGCAGAATGGAGTCTTCTCAACGGGCGATACGGCCACGCCACTTTCTCCTGAAGCGGCCGCCGAGCTCGCCAACGGTGCTGATGCTGCAGATCTGCTGCCCGCCGATGGCGAAGACCCCTCGGGTGTGGATGCGGCAGACGCGCCCGCTGACCAAGCGGTGCTCGACGAAACGCTTCTTGAGGGACTGCCGGAAGATGCTGCCGGCCAGGTGTCTGACGCGGTCGACACCGCTACGGAGGCCTACGAAGACAACGCAGCGACGGTTCCGGCCGTTGAACCCGAAGCAGCCGCCGCCGAAGCAGCCGGCGCTGAACCGGCCGCACCTCAAGCGGCAGCCGAGCCTGCTGCGACTGAACCCGTCGCTGAATACGTCGAACCCGTGGCTGAGTATGTTGAGCCGGTTGTCGAGTATGTCGAGCCCGCGGTCGAAGAATCTGATTGGGATGCTGGTGACGGCGGCATGATCGAAGATGACGGTCTCTACGAAGAAGACATGACCGGGGAGCAGTAAACGCCGTGACTGAGATCATGTCTCGACCTGAGCCTCCCGCGCGTCCCTCGCTTGAAAGCGAGAACGCTCCGCCGATCCTTGCGAAGCTCACGCCGCCGTTCTCGGTGCGGGTGAGCCAGCTGTTCTGGATTCTGAGCTTCATCATCGGCGGGTCGGCGGTGGTGTACTCGTTCATCATTCGCGAGACACAGCTTCCGCTGATCGCGGATCTGGCGCGCACCGTGGAGGCGGATCGTGACGCTCGCACGTACACCGCCGCAGCCGACATCATCTACTGGTCGATGTTCGCCCTCATGGTGGCGGTGATTCTGGTTCAGATCACCCTGTTGGTCTCGTTCATGGCCCGAAAGCCCAACGTGCGGTGGTGGCAGCTGCTGACGTTTTGCGTACAGGTTGCCACCTTCTCGCTCGGCATCGAACTGGTCATCACCGGTGAGCAAGCGCAGCCGCTGCGCTATCTCGTCGTCGCGCAGTGCGCTCTCGTGCTGCTCGCCCTGTTCTTCAGCATTCTGCCCGGCGCGATGCGGTGGTCAGCGCGGAAGCGCGATGTGGTTCGCCTGGGAGCCGACGGACCTGGCTCGCTCGACTGACGCGATCTGCTCGAGGCTTCGAATCACCGTGCGGCACAGCTCAACGGCAGCACGTTCGGTGAGCGGTGACTCAGCGATGCCATGCCATTTGACCAACAGCGCATCGATGTCAGCTGGCGAACTGTCGCTCGGCACCCCCGTGATGCCCAAGCGATCAGCAACTTCAGCGCCGCGGCCGCCGACGATACGCTCGGCTTCGGCCAGATCTGCTTCGGGCAGCCGATAGCCCCCGGCCCGCGTGCGTGAGAGTGCCGACAGCTCACGCAATGAGTGAGTCGTCACGATGATGCGCTCGATCTCGACGAGCAGCTCAGCGCTGCCTTCACGTGGGTTCTCTCGAATGATGCTCTCGAGACCGGGAAGAACTCCATGCACCTTGAGGGTGGCTGCTCGGGCCCGAAACTGCGTGCGGATGAATGTCTGCAGGGCGTTCAGACCGCTCTGCTGCACCAGCTGATCAGCGAGTTCCGTTGAGGTGCGCGCACCGCCTCGAATCAGCGCAGAAGACAGCCTTACCCCGAACAGACCAAAGCGCGAGAGCAGCTCTTTGCGCTCACTCGGGCTGAGCGTTGTGGAGTCGTTGGGGCGCACGAAACGATCCGCCGACATCAACAGGCGCTCACGCTTGCGTCGCTCCATGTCGGAGATCTGCACGAGCGCACGAAACTCCTTCTCGCGCAGCGTTCGTGCCGCCTCAGCCAAGAGGCCCGCGACGGGCAGCACATCCAACACCAATGAGTGCAGGTCGCCGTCTCGGCCATATCGCTCGGCAACCTGTGCCGCTGAGAGCAACGAGTCGATTCGTGCTGACCCGATCTCATCCGTGCGAGAAAGCACCGCCACCGCGTTAACGGTCAACGACTCACCGACGGCGGTGTCTCTGAAGGCTTCGAGAAACTTGCGGTCAGATTCGTGCAGGTGCCGCATGAGATAGATCACCGCGTCTGCCGCTGACGCGGTGGTGTTCTTCGTCAGAAAGCTCGTCGAGCGCTCTGAGACCTCGGCCGACAGTGAGGCGATTCCCGGGGTGTCGATCACCACGAGTGAGCGCAGGCTCTCTGACGGCCAGCCGACATCGATCCACGCGACGTCGTCGGCGCTCATTCCGTCAAGGCTCAACACCACTCGCCCGTCCTCCCGGCGAAACGGCAATCGGCGTGGCGGTCCGACGTGTGGATGCAGGGTGATCGTCGGTGTTTCGGCGCGGCGATACCAGGTCACCACTCGCGTGCACTCCCCCGCGTCGGTGGCGGCGATCGACTCGCCGAGCAACGCGTTGAGCAATGTCGACTTGCCCGCTTTGACAATGCCCGCGAGGGCGACGCGCAACGGCCCTTGCAAGCGCTGATCATATGACGTGAGCGCTTCCACGACGAGCGGGTCGTCGGCGTAAAGGTCGAGCGCTCGCCGCGACACGCGACGGGCATCGTCGAGCGCGGGCTCCCTCATGAAGTGACCGCCTCCGGCACCCGGGCAGGAGCGAGGCCAGGAATCTGCGCCCGAACGCTCTGCAATTGCCCAAGCTGTGTGCGCAGTTGAGTCATCCGCTGTTCACGCTGAGCAGTGTCGGCGCCGGCTGAGCGTTTCGCTGCCGCGACGGCCTCGCCGAATGATCTGTGCAGCTCATCGGCCATCGGCCCGAAGTGATCACGCGCGGCGCGCTGCACCAGCCGCAACCGGTCTTTGAGCTGCTTTCCTGCTTGAAAGATGACTTCGTCAACGTGGCGCCGAACCAGGTTCTTGGCTTCGTGCTGGCGCCGCAGCAACCTCGAACTCATGTCTTCGCGATAGGCGCGTCGCCCTACCAGCACGCCGGCAAGCAGTGAGAGCGGGTTGATCAGTGGCAGCCCGACAAGCCCGGTGGCGAGCCCGACCATCAGCACACCACCGTACGAGCCGCGAACCCCGATGAAGATCTTTTCTGCCGCGCCCATCTGTCCAGCATCCAGATTGCCGATCGCATCGACCGGGTCGAGCACGCCACTTGCGTCAGCGACATCGATCGCGGGAATGCTCTGCTCACCCTCGAGGAACATCTCAGCAACCTGTTCAGAAAGCCAGCGTGCGCGTTCATCGGTCCACACAAAGGTCTCTGAGACGGCGGCTGAGATGCGCTGGTTGAGCCACTCTGTGGTCTGGTCCCAGATCGGGCCGGGGTCACTCTCGTCGATGGATGCTTCTGCCTCGCGCTGCACCTTGCGCAGCCGATCGCGCAGGTCATGTTCCATATCGGCAATGAGGTCAGTGATTCCGTCGGTCAGAGTGAGTTGCCAACGCGCGGAGCGCCCGCGGAACTCGTCGGCGCGGCTCTTTGCTTCTTCGAGCTGTGCGATGAGCCGAGGCGTGTCAGAGGGGTCGGCGAGCGCTGACAATTCTGAGCGCAATGCGATCGTGAGTTGGTCGAGCACCGAGATGAGATCGTGCACGGCACTGCGTTCGTGAATGACCTCGGCACGCTCGAGAATCTCGCTGCGCAGGTGCGTGACCAGCGCGGGAAAACCCGATTCTTCGTTGAGTTCGCGGTCGCGCTCTTCAGCGGCGAGCAGACGCAGGTCACTCGAGACGGCAAACATCGGCACATCGCCGATCTCTTTCAGATGGCCGCGATCGATGCGCTCTATCTGGCGCCACTCGGGGTAGAGGTCTGTCTTGGCAAGCACCGCGGCAACGTTCGGCGAGACGCGCATCGCGTGACGCAGAAACTGCATCTCGGGCTCGGTGTATTCCTGAGATGCGTCGGAGACGAGAATCACCGCGTGAGCGGTCGACAGCGCTGAGAGCGTGGCTATTGCGTTGGCCGAGTCGAGCCCGCCAACACCCGGTGAATCGACGAGGCGCAGTCCGCTGCGCAGCAGTTCGCGGGGCAGCAGCACTTCGGCAGACACAATGCGTCGATGACTCTCATCACTCGCTTGGCCAGTGATGTGCTCGGCTAGTTCGTCGAGTGAGATGGGTTCGCGGTGCGTCTCGTTTCCTACGCTCTCACCCTCGGCCTGCACCAGCACTGTCGCCGAAGGTTCAGACGCATAGCCCACGGTGGTGGGCACTGTGGTGGCGATGTCATCGTCAACCGGGCACGCCGGCGCATTCACGAGCGCGTTGACCAGTTTGCTCTTGCCTTGTTTGAATTCACCGACAACGATCACGCGAATATGCGGATCGAGCAACCGAGCCCTGGTGTGCACGAGCCGCTTTGCGAGATCGTTGCGACCCGACTGTTCGGCGAGCTGGCGAACACGGGCCACCTGGTCGACCAGAGCGACGCCGGTGCCTGGCGCAGAAGCATCCGCCGGGCGGGTGAGCGCTCCAGCGGATGGTGCGGTGTTGCTCGTTGCGTGTGTCAAAAAAACTTCAGCTCCCTCGCCCGACACGGCAGCCGTGCCCCTGTTGCATCAGAAAAACCGAGCTACATATCAAAGTCGAAGGCTGAACCGCCGGGCGCGGGGTCGGGACCGAAATCTGCCGGGTCCTCGACGCCCCCCCAGAGTTCATCGGCATCGAGGTCCCAGTCAGATGCTGTGACGTTTTCAATCTCTTCGGCGAACGAGGTCATCAGGCGATAGCCGTCTGCGATCTCGTCGAACGAGGCATCCACGTACTGACCGAACGAGTTGCCGCTCGCAGCATCGATCGGTGTGGGCGTGTCCGCCGCGTCCCGATCTGGTGTGTGTGCCATCGTCCTATTCGCTTCCTTGCGATGTGCTGGTCAGTTTACGGCTGTGTGGCCCGCCGCATAAGGGGGTGCGAGTGCACCCGACCGCTGCTGCGATCGGGTGCACTCGTGTGAACATCAGAAGTCGAGTTCGACTTCTACTTCGCTGTCGATCAGTCCGTTGTTCTCGTAGTCGTTGAACGAGTCGTCCACGTCAACATCGGTTTCGAATTCCGTCGAGTTGTCTTGCTGGAAGGAGTCCTCGATCTCGGTCGATGTGTCGGTGTTGAACGAGTCATCGACATCGATTTCGGTGTCCCACTCCGCCGAGTTGTCGGTGTTGAAGGACTCGTCAAACCGCGCATCGAGGTTGTTCGAGTTGTCGGTGTTGAACGAGTCATCGAGATCGACGTCAACCTCGAAGCGCGTGTCGTTGTTGAACGCATCGTTCATCTCGACCTGCACCGGGTTGAACGAGTCGTCAATGCGCATGTTCATCGAGTTGTCGATGCGAATGTCGTCGCCGGCAGCCATCGATTCGTCGCCCGAGGCCACGACTGCGCTGTTGCTGATCGTCTGGCCGACGTCGCCGCCACCGCTCCAGATGTTCTGGTTCACCGACTGGTCGGTGATCGTGGTGCGGTT
Organism: Microbacterium sp. NPDC076911; assembly: GCF_040687125.1. NCBI lineage: Bacteria > Bacillati > Actinomycetota > Actinomycetes > Micrococcales > Microbacteriaceae > Microbacterium > Microbacterium sp. NPDC076911. Next base: position 483,293 of record NZ_JBFBMP010000002.1, read on the forward strand.
GTCGACGAACGATGCCCCCATGCCGCTGGCGCCCATCACGCCAGCTGCGCCGCCACCGGCTGCGCCGCTGATGTTGAGGTCGCGGAAGCCCGTCTGGTACTGCCGCATGCCGGTGCTGATCGAGTGGTCGTTCAGCGTTTGCGTGTTGAACGAGCCGTCAATGTCGACATCGACTTCGAGGTCGGTGTTTACCGAGTGGTCGTCGTTGAACGAGTCATCGACGTCAACGTCAAGGTCCACGTCGGTGGAGTTGTCGTTGTGGGAGTCTTCGACCTCGGAGTTGTACGAGTCGTCGATCTCAGTCTCGACTTCAGAGTTGTCGTTGAAAGAGTCTTCAGCTTCGTTGGAGTTGTCGGTGTTGAAGGAGTCTTCGGCTTCGTTGGAGTTGTCGGTGTTGACGGAGTTGTCGTTGCCCGAGTCAGCGATTCCCACGTTCATCGAGTTGTTTGAGTTGTCGTTGAGTGAGTCTTCGATCTCAACCTCGAGGTCGACGTCCGTCGAGTTGTCGTTGAAGGAGTCTTCAGCCTCGTTGGAGTTGTCGGTGTTGAACGAGTCGTCAGCTTCATTCGAGTTGTCGGTGTTGAAGGAGTCATCAACCTCGGTCTCAACTTCAGAGTTGAACGAGTCATCCACCTCGGTTTCGGTGTTGAAGGAGTCGTCAGCCTCGTTGGAGTTGTCGGTGTTGAACGAGTCGTCAGCCTCATTCGAGTTGTCGGTGTTGCCCGAGTCTTCGATGTCGAGGTTGTTCGAGTTGTCGTTGAGCGAGTCTTCGATGTCGACGTCGGTGTCGATTTCGGTCTCAACGTCGATCGAGTTGTCGTCGTTGAACGAATCGTCGACGGTGAGAGTGTTGTCGTTGGCCATGGTCTGATCCCTATCTGTGAGTGGGCCTATGGCCCTATTGCCGGTATCGAGACTCACGTTATGGCTGTGCCGCATTGACCGGCATCGGGGAAACTCCCCCCACCCTTGCCCCGATCACTAGGGGATTCGGTGAGGTACCCCGGGGTTGGCGCTGGGAATGGCAGCCGGGTTCAGCACGGCAGGCGAGCACGCGCGCCGTAGGCTGGACCGATGGAAATCGCCGAGCTGACCGCCCTGCTCACCCCCGAGGGCTTGCGGCTGCTCGATGAGGTGGGCGAGGTTTCATCGTCTGAGGAGGCGCTTCGTGCGGTGTCGCTGTTGCGCAAGGCAGGCCACGCCCCCGATCTGGTCTCGGCTGTCGTGTCGCAAGCACACCTGAGAGTGAAAGCTCAAGCGAAGTTCGGCGAGTTCGCTTCGCACATGCTGTTCACCCGGGCGGGCCTTGAACAAGCCACGCGTCTGGCAATTGCTGGCCACCATGCGGCGCGGTTTCGCGATTCGGGGTTGACGAGGGTGGCCGACCTCGGGTGCGGAATCGGCGGCGATGCGCTCGGCCTGGCAGCTCTTGGCCTGCGCGTCGATGCGGTCGATATGGACGAGATCACGGCCGCGATCGCCGCGTACAACCTCGCCCCGTTTGGCGATGCGGTCACCGTGCGCAGCGGCTCCGCTGAGTCCTGTGCACTCGATGAAGTGGATGCTGCCTGGCTCGACCCCGCCCGCCGCACCGCCGGTCACAGCGAAACCTCGCGCACCCGCCCCGAAGACTGGTCGCCGTCGCTCGACTGGGTGTTTGACCTCGCGACGCGCCTGCCGGTCGGCGTGAAGCTCGGCCCGGGACTTGATCGCGGCTTGATCCCCGCCGACGTCGAAGCGCAGTGGGTGAGCGCCGACGGTTCCACCCTCGAACTGGTGCTGTGGTCGCGCTCTCTCGCTCGCAACGGGGTGCGCCGCTCGGCACTGGTGATGCGAGGCGACTCAGCACACGAGATGACAAGCGGAGCGGATGCTGAAGACGAACCGGTGCGCGAACTCGGCGCATTTGTGCACGAGCCCGACGGCGCGGTGATCCGCGCGCGTCTGATCGGCAACGTAGCGCGTTCGCTCGATGCCGGAATGCTCGACGAGCACATCGCCTACCTCACCTCAGACGTCGCTCTGACGAGTCCGTTCGTGCAGTCGTTTCGCGTGCGCGAGGTTCTGCCGATCAAGGCGAAGCCGATCAATGCGGTGTTGCGCGCGCACAACATCGGCACTCTCGAAATCAAGAAACGGGGTGTCGACGTCGACCCGGCCGCATTTCGTCGCACCCTGACGTTGCGCGGCGATGCCTCAGCGACGCTGATCCTCGCTCGTCTCGGCACCAAGCGCCTCGCGATTCTCGCCGATCGGGTCGCCGCCGCCTAACCGCGGGAATCAGCCCCAGAGGTTGGCAACGTAGGCCGCGAAGATCAGCCATCCGATGCTGTAGAGCACTGACCAGATCCCCAATACCAGCGCCCAGATCGCGACCGCGCGGGGCTCGAACGGGCGGAACAGCGCCATAATCGCCAACACGATGCCCACGACCCCAATCGGAAACCCCCAGCCGACGAACATCGACACGATCAGGCCGAAGATGGAGAAAGCCAGTGCCCAGGCTGCCAAGCCGCGATAGGGCTGGGCCGGAGGGGGCATCACCCACTGCGCGAACGGCACCGGATTCGTTTCGGTGCCCGGCTCAGCCGGCGCAGTCTGCGACTGCACCGCGGTCGGGGCAGTAGGCAGCCGGGAAAACCCACCGCGGTGCGCTCCGGGCATGTCCGATGCCACATTCGCTTCCGCGACGTCAGGCGACGGCGCCTCGATGTGCGCTGAGATCGCGTGCGACCCCGCGGCGTCAGCGGGCGCAGCATCCCCCGCCGATGAACCTGGCGGCGGTGGCTCACGCCGATCGCTATCGCTCATGACGGGGCGACCTGAATCTCGGTGACGGGCAACGTGGAGTCGGCGCCGAAGGCGAGTGTGGAGGGCTCACGGCCCGACATGATGAGCTCAGCGGCGAGCGCAGCGATCATCGCGCCGTTGTCAGTGCAGAGCGAAAGGGGTGGAATGCGCACGGTGACGCCCGCTGCGTCGCCACGCTCAAGAGCGACATCGCGCAGCCGTTTGTTCGCAATGACTCCTCCGCCGAGCAGCAGTCGCGGCACCTCATAGTCACGACAGGCGTTGATCGCTTTCGTCACGAGCACGTCAACAACTGCTTCGCGGAACGAGGCGGCAACGTCGGCGACCGGCACGTCTTCGCCAGCAGCTTGGTGTTGCTCGACCCAGCGAGCGACCGCGGTTTTGAGCCCTGAGAACGAGAAGTCGTAGCGATGGGCCGCCATGTCGGATGCACGAGAGAGCCCGCGAGGAAACGGGATTGCCTTCGGGTCACCCTCGAGCGCCACTCGATCGATCTGCGGGCCACCGGGGTACGGCAGTCCCAGCAATCGGGCGACCTTGTCGAACGCTTCGCCGGCGGCGTCGTCCATGGTCTCGCCGAGCATCTCGACATCGCTGGTCAGATCACGCACGAGCAGCAACGAGGTGTGGCCGCCAGAAACCAACAGGGCGACCGTGGGGTATTCGAGGGGTTCAGCATCCGCATCGAGAATGTCGGCAGCGATATGCCCGACGAGGTGGTTGACCGCATAGAGCGGCTTCTCGAGCGAGACGGCCAGCGCTTTGGCCGCACCGACGCCAACCATCAGCGCACCGGCGAGCCCTGGGCCCGAAGTCACAGCGACCGCGTCAATATCGGCGAGCGCAACATCTGCCTCTGCAAGCGCGGCTTCGATCGAGGGTTGCAGGGCTTCAAGGTGAGCGCGCGCGGCGACTTCGGGAACGACGCCGCCATAGCGGGCGTGCTCGTCCATTGAGCTGGCGATGGTGTTGCTCAGCAACGTGCGCCCACGCACGATGCCAATGCCGGTCTCGTCACAGCTCGTCTCGATGCCAAGGACGAGTGGTTCGGTGCGGTTCATGCGCGCGCTCCCGCATCGCTGGTGACGCCCTCGCCGCGCCGGGCGCGGAGATCGAGTTTCATGACGACGGCGTCGACATCGTCGGGCTGGTAATAGCGGGGGCGGCGGCCGAGTTCGACGAACCCCTCTGAACCGTACAGTGCCTGCGCAATGGGATTATCAGCGCGCACCTCGAGAAACACATCGTGTGCGCCGCGGCGGGTTGCTTCGTCAAGCAGCGCGAGCAAAATCACTCTGCCGAGGCCTCGACCACGCTCTGACTCTGCGACAGTGATCGTTTGCACATCAGCGTCCTTCGCCCCTTTCGCTGCCCTGAGCCCCGCGTAGGCGATGACCTTGCCCTGTTCCTCATCAACGAGGTACCACCCGTGTGGTGATGTGAGCTCTTCAGCCATCATCGCCTCAGACCACGCGTCAGAGGGAAACGATGCGCGTTCGAGCGCCATAATCGCATCGAGGTCGTCGACCGTTGCGGTGCGCAGCGTCATGAACGACGCACTTCATGAGCCGGAGTGACCTTCTTCGGCCCGTGTGGCAGCGTCACATCGGGCGAGCGCAAGTAGAGCGCGTCAGTTGAGGCGAGCTCGCGGCCCGCCGCCAATGCTCGGGATGCTGCAAGGCCGAGCAATCCGGCCGGAATCGATTCGACATCACGCCGAATGATCCCCTGCGCGGCGAGAATGCCGTCAAGGTCATCCCGGGGTGCGAGCGCCGGCTCGGCGAGGCGGATCGGAAGTCCATCGTCGTCGAGTCCGCGATAGACCGTGTACGCAAACTCGCGTCGGCGTGCGTCAGTGACTACCGCAAAGGCTTCGTCGGCAGTCTCTTCGAAACCACCGGTAAGGGCATCGTGCAGCAGCAGTTCAAGCGCGACCGCATCGTGACTCGGCACCGCGACCACCGGAATACCTCGCCCCAAGGCGAAGGTGCGCGCGGCCGCGATGCCGACCCGCAGTCCGGTGAACGGCCCCGGTCCCATGCCCGCCGCAACATACGAAAAATCCGCGGGGCTCGCGGCGGCCTCTCGCAGCACCGACTCGATGAGCATGCCGATGACCTCGGCGTGCCCGCGCGAGTCCGCGCTAGCGGCATGAGCGGTGACAACGCCATCGGGCTCGACGACCGCGACGGCTGTGCCGAGAGAGGTGTCGATAGCCAGAATCACCCCTCCAGGTTACTGGCGCTCGCGAGAAACTCGATCCGATCTGCCGTCGGCGCCGAATAACACGTGTGAGCACCTCAACTACGCGCGGCCGTCGCGCAACGCACCTTCGGTCATCAACGCCGAATCCCCTGCACACCGATGGTGCCGTGCTGGGTCTGCGCCGTTTAATCGTGCCGACACGCGTGGGCAACATCGTGGTGCGCACCGGGCGCGAGGCAGACGAAAGATCATCCCGCTCAGCCGGCACTGTGCCCACCGTATATCTGCATGGTGCGGCAGGTTCGTGGACCACCTGGACGCCGCTCCTCGCAGCATCTGATCTTGGTGAGAGCCCCTTGTCCAACGTGATACTCATCGATCTGCCCGGGTGGGGTGAGAGCGGTGACGCACGCGGCATCGACGACGTCGAGAGTTTGTCTGCTGCGATCGTCGAGGTTGTCGGCGCCCTGGGGTACTCGCAGTTTTCGCTCGTCGGCCACTCGCTCGGCGGCCTCATCGCTCTCGACATCGCTTCGCGTTTCCGTGAACAGACCCTCGGGGTGACGCTCATCTCAGCCAGCGGAATCGGCGTGATCGACGCGATCCGGCACCCCCTTCGCGGCGGACTTGCGTTGCCGGGCTTTGCAGGAATGCTGGCCGTGATGCGTCTGCTCAGCACGTGGGATGCTGCTGGTCGCGCCCTCGCGCGAGGCGTTGCGCGCGTTGGCCTGATGCGGGCGTTCACAGCTCCGCTATTCGCCTCCGAGGTCGACGACTCAGCAGTTGCCGCGTTCGCCGATGAAGTGCGACCCGCGTCATTCGCTCACGCCGCTCGGATCGCTGGCGAATATGAGGTGCGCACGTGGACGGGAATCGCCTGCCCGGTGCGATCAGTGCGCGGTTCGCGCGACGTGTTCGCCGGCGAACGAGATGCTGCACAGCTGACCGAGTTGATCGACGACTTTCACGAGGTGCGGGTGCCCGATGCGGGGCATTTCGCGAATATCGAACGCCCCGATGCCGTACTTGACGCGATGAGTCGTCAAAACAGTCAATAAAAATCAGATTTGTCCCCAGAATGGGGGACAGACAGCCGCCGTTTGTCTCGCTACGATTAACCGAAGTGACTCGTCAACCCCCATGCGACGATGTCATTGTGCCCCGCTCTTTCTTGCGCGGGGACCGCGTGCCCCTCAGCTCCCCAGTCTGAGGGGCACGCCGAGTTTTACGGCTGTTCTGCGCTAGGGGCGCCGGCTGATCGTGGCGATTCGCGGGCTGTCAGCATCGAGCGCTTCGGTCGCGCGAGAGTACGTGCCGCATGCGGTGTCGACACCACGCCCGTGCCATTCGCGGTCGAGCTCGATCTCCCACCACTCGTCGCGCAGGCCGTCGATCATGCCTCTCCCCCACTCGACGATCACCACTGACTTATCAAAGTCGATGTCGAGATCGTCCATTTCAGCAGCTGATCCCAGTCGATATGCGTCGACGTGCACGAGGGGTGCTCCGCCGACGAGCGAGGGATGCGTGCGTGCAATCACGAATGTCGGCGACTGCACGGGCCCGCGCACTCCGAGACCGGCACCAATGCCGCGGGTCAGCGTGGTCTTGCCGGCGCCGAGGGGGCCGGTGAGCACCACGAGTTCGCCCGGGCGCAGCATCCGCCCGATCTCTTCGCCCAGTGCTTCCATGTCGCCCGGCGAGACAATCTCGCGTGTACCCACAATCGGGTCAAGTCCGGCCATTGTCATGCCCTTTTCAAAGAGTGGATGCTGAGCCTCACGTCGACACCTGCTTGCGCACGACGCGGGGACCGATGCGGGTGACGATGTCGTAGTTGATCGTTGACGCCGCGTTCGCCCAGTCATCAGCCGCCGGTGCGCCCAGTGTCGGGTCGCCGAACAGCGTGACTTCGTCGCCCACCGCAACGGGGTGTTCGCCCACGTCGACGATGAACTGGTCCATGGCGATACGCCCCGCTACGGTGAACCGCTTGCCGCCGATCGTGACAGGGCCAGCGCCCGAGGCCTGGCGTGGCACGCCGTCGGCATAGCCGAGCGCTACGAGTGCGAGGGTGGTGTCTGCGGCCGTGCGGTAGTCGAAGCCGTATGAGACTCCCGCGCCCGCCGAGACGCTGCGCGTTGCCGCCACGGCCGCGCGCAGCGTCATGGCGGGCCGAAGCCCGAGGTCAGCCGAGCTGCGAGCGGAGAACGGAGAAAGCCCGTAGATGCCCACGCCCACGCGCACGCAACCGAGTCGCGCTTCGGGCAGGTCGATGGCCGCTGCGGTTGCGGCGATGTGGAGCAGGTGGGGGTTGACGCCGACGAGCGCGGCGGCAGCCACGCCCTCGTGGAATCGAGCGAGCTGGGCTCGGTCTTCGTGGGGCGAGGCGTTTGAGAGGTGGCTGAACAGCCCGACGACATTCAGGCGCCCGAGGCGTTGCAGCCGCGCGGCTTCGGCGAACACCACCCGGTACTCCTCGGGTGCGATGCCGTTGCGCGAAAGGCCGGTGTCGAGTTTCAGGTGCACTGACACTGCTCGCCCTGCGGTTGACGCCTCAGCGGCCTGCAGCAACTGCTCGAAGCTCGAGACGCCGATCTCGATGTTGACCGACGCTGCTTCGACGAACGAGGTTCCCGGAGCATGCAGCCACGCCATGATCGGCGCGTCGATGCCCGCACGGCGCAGCGCGAGCGCTTCGGCGATGTCGGCAACACCCAGTCGAGAGGCGCCTCCGGCGAGTGCGGCGACGGCCGCACGAACGGCGCCGTGGCCGTAACCGTCAGCTTTGACGACGGCGATCAGTTCAGATTCGGTGAGACGGCGCAGATGCCGCACGTTGTCTTCGATCGCGTCGACGTCGATGATCGCTTCGCGCATCACGCCAGCAGGAAGTCGGTTCATGCAACGCTCTCCGCACTCTCGGCAATTACGTAAGCGGTCGCAAAACCGCCGTCATGAGACATCGACAAGTGGATGCTGCTGATCCCCCGCTCGAGCACCACGTCAGCGGTCGAGCCGCTGAGCGTGAACCACGGGCGCCCCGATTCTTCTGGGGTCACTTCGATTTCGCTCCAGTAAACGCCATCTGAGCCGCCGAGCGCCTTGATGAGCGCTTCCTTTGCCGCGTAGCGACCGGCGAGCGAGCGGTGCTTGAGCACGCGTTCCGCCGGCGAGAAGAGCCGTTCGAGCAGGCGTGGGGTGCGCTCGATTGTCTGCTCGAAGCGCGCGATGTCGACGAGGTCGACGCCGATTCCGACGATCACCTGTGCTCCTCTCGCGCCGCGGGAGCGGCACGAGCCAGACTATCGCGGCGCCTGCCGCGCGGCGGCCCTCGCAGTCACCCGCGCTGGGCCGCATCGCGTAGTTGCGGGAGCCGCTACTCGACGGTGACAGACTTCGCGAGGTTGCGCGGCTGGTCAACGTCGAGCCCCTTGGCCGTCGCGAGGCCCATCGCGAAGATGTGCAGCGGCACGACGGCGAGCAGCGGCTCATACAGCGGGCCCGCGAGCGGAATGCGCAGCACCTCGTCGGCGTAGGGAAGCACCGCGGCGTCGCCTTCTTCGGCAACCACGATCACGCGCGCACCGCGCGCACGAATCTCTTGAATGCTCGAGACGACCTTCTTATGCATCTCGGCCGACTCGCGCGGCGACGGCACAATGACGAACACCGGCTGGCCGGGCTCGATGAGCGCGATAGGCCCGTGCTTGAGCTCGCCGGCGGCAAAGCCTTCGGCGTGAATGTACGAGATCTCTTTCAGCTTCAGCGCACCCTCGAGGGCGATCGGGTAGCCGACGTGGCGCCCGAGAAAGAGCACCGAGCGAGTGTCAGCCATCCACCCGGCGAACTGCTCGATGTGCGCCTGCTCGCGTTCGAGAATCTGCGAGATCTTCGCCGGAATCGCTTCGAGTTCGCGCAGCGCATCGGCAATCGCGAGCTTCGACTGCGAGCCGCGCACCTGCGACACGTGAAGCGCCAGCAGATACAGCGCCGTGATCTGAGCGACGAACGCCTTGGTCGATGCGACAGCAACTTCGGGGCCCGCGTGGGTATAGACGATCGCATCAGACTCGCGCGGAATCGTGGCGCCCTGGGTGTTGCAGATCGACACGGTCTTCGCGCCGCCATCGCGGGCGAACTTGACCGCCATGAGGGTGTCCATCGTCTCGCCCGACTGGCTGATCGAAACGACGAGCGTGTTGGGTCCGATTACGGGGTCGCGGTAGCGGAACTCGTGCGCGAGCTCGACGTCGACCGGAATGCGCGTCCACTGTTCGAATGCATACTTCGCTGTCATGCCGGCGTACGAGGCGGTGCCGCAGGCGACGATGATCACGCGGTTGATGCCGGCGAACAGATCGTCAAGGCCTTCGAGCTCGGGGATCGTGACCACACCATCGTGCGAACGACCGCGCAGCGTGTTGGCGACAGCCTCGGGCTCTTCTGACACCTCTTTGGCCATGAACGATGACCAGCCGCCCTTGTCGGCGGCGCCCGCGTCCCACAGCACTTCAAACGGTTCGACCTCGACCGGGTTTCCGTCAAAGTCAGTGACCGAGACGCTCGTCGGGGTGATCGCGACGATCTGGTCTTGCCCGATCGCCAGCGCGTTGCGCGTGTGCTCGACGAAGGCAGCAACATCAGAGGCCAAGAAGTTCTCGCCCTCGCCGAGGCCGATCACCAGGGGCGAGTTGCGGCGAGCACCAACAACGAGGCCCGGCTGGCTCTTGTGCATCGCGAGCAGGGTGAAGGCACCCTCGAGGCGCGCGGCCACCGCGCGGAACGCCGCGACCAGGTCGCCGCCACTGTTGCGATACTCGCGGCCCAGCAGCACCGCGGCCGCTTCGGTGTCGGTCTCGCTGCGAAAGGTGTAGCCCTCCGACACGAGCTCTGCCTTGATCTCAGCGAAGTTCTCGATGATGCCGTTGTGGATGACCGCGAGGTTGTCGTCGTCGGCAAGGTGCGGGTGCGCGTTCTGGTCGGTGGGGCTGCCGTGCGTCGCCCAGCGAGTGTGGCCGATGCCGGTCGTACCGTCGGCCAGTGGGTGGGCGGCGAGGTCATCACGAAGCACGGCGAGCTTGCCCGAGCGCTTGCGCATGCCCAAGTCACCTTCGCCGTCGATGACCGCTACTCCAGCGGAGTCATATCCGCGGTACTCAAGTCGCGATAGTCCCGCGATAAGAATGGGCTGGCTCTGACGCGGGCCCACGTATCCGACGATTCCACACATGCATCTAATGGTAGGCGTGCGGGTATGCGAGGAGTCTGAACGAATGGATGTTGCTAGACCTTACGCAGCAACACCCTCTCGACGGCGTGGTTCCGCCCCTTCTTCAATACCAGCGTGGCGCGGTGCTTGGTGGGTGCGACGTTCTCGACCAGGTTCGGCAGGTTGATGTCGTTCCAGAACCCCATGGCCATCTCGAGCGCCTCATCGTCGCTGAGTTCGGCGAAGACGTTGAAGAACGAGTTCGGGTTGCTGAATGCGCCGCGGCGCAACGCCAAGAAGCGGTCGGCAAACCAGCCAGCGACGTTGTCGGTGTCAGCATCCACATAGATCGAAAAGTCGAACAGATCGCTGACTGCCACCTCGTTCGGAGACGGCGGCGGCTGCAGCACGTTCAGCCCCTCGACGATCACCACGTCGGGGCGACGCATTGTGACGCGCGCTTCGGGCACGATGTCGTAGCGCATATGCGAATAGAAGGGTGCGTGCACCTCGGGGTCGCCGCTCTTCACGCGGGTGAGAAACTCCACCAGAGCGCGGCGGTCGTATGACTCGGGAAAGCCCTTGCGGTCCATGATTCCGCGGCGCTCAAGCTCGGCGTTCGGGTACAAGAAACCATCGGTGGTGACGAGTTCGACGCGGGGGGTTCCCGGCCACCGACTCATCAGTTCGCGCAGCAGTCGAGCGATCGTCGATTTTCCCACGGCGACCGATCCGGCCACCCCGACGACGAAGGGCGTCGTCGAATCAGGCTCGCTCAGAAACGCGCTGGTTTCGGCCCCGAGCCGCTTGGTCGTCTCGGCATAGAGTGACAGCAAGCGCGAAAGCGGCAGGTACACCTCGCTGACCTCGGCCATGTCGAGCCGGTCGCCGATTCCTCGAATCTGCACGACCTCGGTTTCGGCGAGGGGCTGCGAAAGCCCGCCGGCCAGGCGCGCCCACTCACCGCGGTCGATCTCGCGATAGAGAGAGTGCGCGGCAGAAGTGGTGGATGCTGCGTCAATGGACATCCCGCTCATCGTATAACTCGCTACGCGCTAGCCTGAAGCCGTGCGCTTGGGAGTTCTCGATATTGGTTCGAATACCGTCCACCTGCTCGTCGCCGATGTGCGGCCCGGAGGGCGCCCGTTGGCGACCACCAGCCAGCGCACCGTGTTGCGACTGATGCGCTACCTCGAACCTGACGGCTCGATCAGCGAAGAAGGCGTTCAGGCACTCGTTGCCGCGGTCAGCCAGGCGCGTGAAACGGCGGGTGTCGAGAAGGTCGACGAGCTTCTCGCCACGGCCACTTCGGCGGTGCGTGACGCAACGAACGGCGCCGCGGTGATCGAGCGTATTGAAGAGGCGCTCGGCCAGCAGCTACAAGTGCTCGGCGGCGAGACCGAGGCACGCTACACCTTCTTGGCGGTGCGCCGCTGGTTCGGGTGGTCTGCCGGACAGATACTGCTGTTCGACATCGGCGGCGGATCGCTTGAGCTTGCCGGCGGCGGCGATGAGCTTCCTGACCTGGCCGAATCGGTGCCACTGGGCGCCGGGCGCACCACGGTGCAGTTTCTGCCGAACGATCCCCCACACGACGATCAGATCGACGCGCTACGGCAGCATGCGGCATCTACTCTTGCTCCGGTGGCCGAGCGCTTCGCATCACTCCCCCGGCCCGATCACGTGGTCGGCACGAGCAAGGCAATCCGCTCGTTGGCGAAGCTCGCCGGTTATCCGATGCCCGGTTGGTCGGGCATCGACCGCATGGTGTTGCCACGCCAGGCGCTCAAGGCATGGATTCCCCGCCTCGCGCGCATTCCCGCCGAGGCACGACAAGAACTGCCGGGCATCACGGCCGACCGCACGTTCCAGATCGTCGCAGCCGCCGTCGTGGTGCACCAGGCCATGAAAGCGATGGACATCGACGAGCTTGAAGTGTGCCCGTGGGCGCTGCGCGAGGGAGTGCTGCTGCGCTACATCGAGTCGCTCTCGTGGAACGCCGTAGGCGCGTAACCCCGCCCGCCCGCAGAAAACCGGGCCCGCGCGTTAATTGCACGGGCCCGGTTTCGCGTTGTGGCCTCTCGGCCTAACCGCTAGGCGGTCTGGCGGCGGCGGAGCAGCAGCATCCATCCACCGATGAACATCAGAGCGATCGACAGCATCAGGGCGATGAAGCCCCAACCTGAGAAGCTCGAACCCG